>CAZWVF010000004.1:0-45691 GCA_964637695.1 uncultured Gemmatimonadota bacterium
GTATTAAGGCTTTCCCGTTGACTTGACGCAAGCCTCTCCTGCTTATTTGCGATGCCCATGTTAATACTATCAGTGATCATCCTGTGATGATCTGATCTGGTTCCAAGTGAAGAAATCGATAGACCGGATCAGGCCACTACTGCCGTATCTGGCGCGCTACAAGGGCGGGCTGGGTGCAGGTTTCCTTTTTATAGCTCTAGCCAGCATTCTCGGATTGATGGGTCCGAAGGTACTGGGCTGGGCTATTGATGCGATCCGCGTGGCCGATTCCAGGAGCGAATTACTCCCCTTCGTATTGCTGCTGCTTGCCATCGAATCGGCTGCTGTGATCTTTATCTATTACCAGAGGATCTTCATTCTCGGCACCAGCCGGAAGATCGATTTCGACCTCAGGAATGACCTCTTCTCTCACCTTTTGAAGCTGCCGTTCAGTTACTACAACCGTCAGAAGACCGGCGATATCATGGCCCGGGCGACAAACGACATGGAAGCCGTCAGAATGTTCATCGGTCCGGGGCTCTGGAACGGTTTCGAGTTGATCATAATGATGGCTGTCGCCCTGCCCATCATGTTCTCGATCAGTCCCCAGCTCACCTTCTATTCGCTCATCCCCATGGCAACTCTTCCCCTCATCACTCTGAAGGTCAGTCCGATGCTCCACGGACGGTTTACGGCTGTCCAGGAACAGTTCTCTACCCTGAGCGCCCACGCCCAGGAAAATCTGAACGGCATTCGGGTGGTGAAGGGCTTTACCAGGGAGAATGCAGTCCTCGACCGTTTCCGGGAGATGAACCAGGAGTACGTAGACCGGAACATGAGCCTCGTGCGCGTTTACGGAGCCTTTTTCCCGCTGTTGATGGGGATAGCGGCACTGGCTCTGGCGATCGTGATCTGGCTGGGAGGCAGGCTGGTTATCCGGGGTGCCATCACTCTCGGGGATATGGTTGCATTCACCCAGTACCACGCCATCCTGACCTGGCCGATGATAGCAATGGGATGGGTCATCAACCTGTTCGAGCGCGGTTCAGCCAGCCTGGTCAGGATAACAGAGATTCTGGAAACCGAGCCGGAGATCAGGGACGAGGAGGGAGTTCAGACCGGCTTTGAACCCGTCAGAGGTGAAATCGAGTTCAGAAATCTCACATTCGCCTATGACGAGGATAGTGAGCCGGTACTCAAAGGATTCAACCTTCACATACCTGAAAGAGCTACGGTTGGCATAACCGGCGCTACCGGGAGCGGAAAATCGACCCTCCTAAACCTGATCCCCCGTCTCTTTCAGCCGGAGCGCGGTCAGCTTTATATCGATGGAGTGGATGTGCGGGACATTCCACTGCTGACCCTGCGTCAGGCTATAGGGATGGTTCCACAGGAGAGTTTCCTTTTCAGTGATTCGATCGAGGAGAACATCTCCTTCGGAGCCGACGGTGCCGGACCCGAAGAGATGCTCGAAGCATCGTCCTTGAGTCAGATCCATTCCGAGATTCTCGATTTCCCAGACCAGTACGAACAGAAAGTTGGTGAACGAGGTGTAACTCTGAGCGGCGGGCAGAAACAGAGGATGGCACTTAGTCGGGCGATCATCAGAACGCCCGGGATCCTCATCCTCGACGATGCCTTCTCAAGTGTTGACACCAATACTGAAGAAGCAATCCTGAATGGCCTTCGCGATACGGTATCTGAGCGAACCTCTCTGATCGTAAGTCACAGGGTAAGCACACTTCGCGCCTCCGACTTCATCGTCTACCTCGAGGATGGAAGGATAGCCGAACAGGGAACGCATTCCGAGCTGGTCGATCGGGGCGGTCTCTATGCGAAGATGGTGGAACGGCAGGCCCTGATAGAAGAACTGGAGTCGCTGCAATGAGCCACGGCATGTTCGACGTCGATGTTGAAGACATCGGCAGGGCATTCGATCGCCGGATAGTGCAGCGGCACCTGGGCTACCTCAAACCCTACTACTTCCTCGTGACCATCAGTGTGATACTGATGCTGGTGGGTTCTGCTATTCAACTTGCCGGCCCTACGATCGCCCAGATCGCCATCGACAGATATATAGATCCTCAAGTTACAGAAGGGTTGACTACTGCTGCGAGACTTTCCGGCATGAACCTGATGGCTCTGCTGCTGCTGGCTACCATAGCAGGTGGATTCATCTTCCAGTACCTGCAGCTCTACCTGATGAACTACACGGGTCAGAAGGTTATGTACGACCTTCGCTCTGACATTTACACACATCTGCTGCACCTGCCCCTCTCCTACCACGACAGGTCGAGTGTGGGCTGGATCATGACCAGGCTCACAAATGACGTTGAAGCCCTCAACAACATGTTCACAAGTGGATTTGTAGCAATCCTCGGCGACCTCTTCATGTTGATAGGAATCGTGGCCTTTCTCTTCTATCAGGACACCCACCTGGCCACAATCGTAATGCTGACTCTTCCCGTCCTGCTGCTTGGAATCCTCTGGTTCCGTTCGAAGGCACGGGATGCATACAGTGAAGTCCGCTCGAAACTGGGCCGTCTGAATGCATTCCTCCAGGAGAACCTGATGGGCATACGGGTGGTCCAGATATTCACCCGGGAGAACCGCAACTTCGAGAAATTCAGGGACATCAACGGGCAATTCCTGGACGCTCACCTCAGAACCATTTTTTACTACGCCCTTTTCTTCCCGGGTGTATACCTCATCAGTGCGCTGGTTCTGGCAGTGCTCATCTGGTTCGGTGGCGGCTGGGTGATCCAGGGAACACTCACCTTTGGTGTGCTCTATGCATTCATCCTTTACGTACAGCGGTTCTACCGTCCCGTTCGCGACCTGGCCGAAAAATACAACATCATGCAGGCTGCAATGGCTGCCAGTGAGCGTATCTTCGGCCTTCTGGACGAGCCGATCACAATTACAGCACCGGCTGAACCTGTTTCCCTCGATCCACCCAGAGGAGAGATCGAGTTTCAGAACGTCTGGTTCCGGTACGATTCAGATAAAAATGGAAAGCCCGCTGATTCTCCGGAGGATGTGAAAGAGACAGTGACGGTTCCAGCCGAAGAAGATGATGAACGGTGGATATTGAAGGATGTCTCCTTTACGGTTGAACAGGGACAAACCATCGCAATTGTGGGTGCCACCGGGGCTGGAAAAACCACGATAACGAGTCTCCTCACCCGTTTCTATGACATCCAGCGAGGGCGTATCCTGATCGACGGCATAGATATTCGAGAGATGGATCCGGAACACCTGAGGAAGATTGCAAGCACAGTCCTGCAGGACGTATTCCTGTTCAGCGGAACGATCGAGGAGAATATCCATCTCGACAATGAGGATATCTCACAGGAAAAGGTCAAGCAGGCCGCACAGCATGTGAACGCAGATCCGTTTATCCGGCGTCTGCCTGGCGGCTATGAAGGAGAAGTAGTAGAGCGCGGCGCTACCCTGTCAACGGGACAGCGGCAGTTGTTGTCTTTTGCGCGGGCCCTGGCCTACGATCCCACCATCCTCGTACTGGATGAGGCCACCAGCAGTGTTGACACTGAAACTGAAGTCCTTATTCAGGACGCTCTCGAAAAGTTGATTGCTGACCGCACAACCATTGTCATCGCGCACCGTCTCTCTACTATCCAGAAAGCCGACCGGATTATTGTGATGCACAGGGGCGAGATCCGTGAAACCGGCACCCATCAGGAACTGCTGGCCATGAGGGGATTCTACTACCGTCTCTACCTGCTCCAGTACCAGGCGCAGGAAGGGTAATATGCGCGAGTATTGAAGGCGTGGCTTTGTTAATGGTTATTACATTCAGTATGCTTCAAAGATAAGCATATCCAGTACCCTTCCGGGAGAAATGAAATGCGAAGCCTTCTGATCACCTCTCTTGCCCTGTTTCTGATCTCATCTCAGGCAGTTCCGGCACTGGGGCAGCTGCAGTCCACCTATGATGATGCCTGGACGGCCTGGGATTCCGGGGAATATACAAAGGCTCTGGAGTTATTTGCTGAAATCCTGAATTCCCCGGGTGGGGACAGCTACCTGGAGAAGATCGCCCTGGTAACCGGTGAGTTGTTCCACACCCGGGAGGTAGCCCGGGATGGCAGGTCTATCAAGATCAGCCCGGATGGCCGCACTGCTTCTTATGTGACCACCGTTGACAACTCCACTGTTACTCATATTGTCTCGCTCGATGGTAACATAAGGCATCTGGCCGAGATACGTGCCGGCAACTTCATTTTCTCTCCATCCGGTGATCTTGCAGCCTGTTTCATGGTGGATGAGACCGGAGCAGTTCGAAGGGCCCGGACCCGGCTGGAAACGGCCAGAGAATCAGGTGACCGGACTGCAATATCTGAACAGCGGGTACAGCTCCGTGCCATCGAGGCAGCCAACACCCGGATCGTGATAATCGATCTGAACACATTCGATCAGACACAGTTGAAGGACAACGGGCTGCTGAAAGCCGGCATGGTATTCGGTCCGGATGGTAATATTCTTTACCTGGCTGGCGCAGAATCCGGCAACGAAATCCGCTCTGACATCTACTCCATATCCAGGTCATCTGAGGGTTCCTTCGGGCCTCCCGTCAGGATAACAGAGGGGGATGGATTCAAGTCCAATCCCATCCCTGTTCGCGGCGGCAGATACCTCATATACACTCCGACCGGGAGGAACCCCCTGGCCCAGGCTGCCGGCGGCCGGTTCGGAGGCTTTGCCCGGAGAAGAGGATCGGGAAGGGCGGTGCCATTCGCCCTCCTCGACCTGACAACCGGGGATACACGCATCTTCACAGGAACCGGCCGGCTTGTTTCAGCAGATGGATCGAAGATCGTGTTCCAGACGAGTTCAGAAACAGGCAATGCCATTAACGCCGTCTCTCTGACCGGATCGCTTGACGATGTCCAGCTGATCGCCACCACGGATCGCCTCGGCTCGATGGCCGTTGCACCGAACGGTTCCATGGTTGCATACGAGATCACACCCGGGAATGACAGGGAGATCTATCTGGTCTCAACTGAGGGAGGCGAACCTGTCCGCCTGACTCGGGAAATAATGCACGACTATACTCCCCGATTTCTCGACAACGAGACCGTGATGGCTTTTGTAGGCGAATCACGTCACCGCCGTTCCTTTCTCTACGATGTCGGTACTGGAGTACGGACACGGCTCTTTCACAACAATACCGTCAGGACAATCGCTCCCGAGTACGAGTGGGATGCCAGCGCCGATGGTACGAAGATCCTGATCTGCTCGGATCGTGACGGGGATACGATCAGTCCGGAGCGTGGTGTCTACCTTGTGGACCGAACCAGTAAGGTCACCAGAGAGGAACTCCTGGAACGCATCGAGAACAATCTGGTATCGGAGCGATCCCTGCGCAGGCGCGGGGAGGCGATGTTCGCTCCAATAGCAGATAAGGTTCGAAGGATTACCGAACGGGTCTCGATAACCAGGATCTATGAATATGAGAAGGCACTCTTCGATTTCGATTCAAAAAATGCTTCGATGCCCGGTAACCGGCTCGCAGGTGAGTACATCTTCAACACTCTGAAATCATTCGGATACGAACCGGAATACCAGTGGTTTACCCGTCAGCAGCGTGGCGGCGGGAAAATCGAAACCGCCAACGTGACAGCTGCTCTGAAAGGAACTGAAAACCCTGAACTCCTGTATGTGCTGAGCAGCCATTACGATTCGGCTTCAAGGAGCCCCGGTGCTGATGACAACACCTCCGGCATCGCCGTACTGCTTGAGGCGGCGAGAGTGCTGGCCGACAATCCGATGCCTGCCACTATCATCTGGGCGGCTTTCACCGGAGAGGAATCGGGTCTGTGGGGAAGTGCGGAGTTCATAAACAGGGCGGTTGAAAATGGGGACAACATAGTTGGTGCCATCAACAATGATATGATCGGATGGTCCAATGACCACCGCCTTGACAGCACGATCCGGTACGCCAATGCCGGTATCAGGGATCTGCAGCATGCATCTTCTTTCCTTTTCTCAAATCTGATCACCTACGATTCTAAGTACTACAGGAGCACAGACGCAGCCAGGTATTACGATGCTTTCGGTGAGATGTTTGGCGGGATCGGAAGTTACCCCATCGTAGCCAGTCCCTTTTACCACCAGACCACAGACCGGCTCGAAACGATCAACCACGAACAGATAACAGAAATATGCAGGAGCACAGTTGCTTCGATGATGCTGCTGGCCTTGAGTCCGGCCATGATCAAGGGATTGGATCTGGTCAGGTTGTCGGGAACCACCGCTGAGATCAAATGGACAGCCGGTTCTGAATCAGGAATCAGCTCCTATGAGATTGTTTATGGGCCGGCTGATTACCCGGAATTAAACAGTATTTCTGTCAATGCTCCAAATGCCGCCCTGCCCGAAGCAGGTCCGGGCACTCTTGTCAAGGTTAGAGCCATCAACTCCCTTGGTCTGCATGGATGGGACTGGGCACGTCTGACGATCGAAAGATAGATAGTCGGATTGATAGACCGGTGGAACGATAGACCGACATATTGACAGACAGATACGATTACCAATTGAGATATGCAGGGAGGGGTTCCGTCTTCAGTATCCTTCAGGATCGAGACGCACTTTCCCTGCAAATTTTCTGTATACAAACGCTGTATACAGGGCCACCAGGATCATTCCCGGTATCCACCACACCAGAGCGACTTTCAGACTGTACGCAGGGGCAGCTGAATTAAATACAGTCAGTGAGTTGGCCGGATTATCGATTGCAGGAAGCACATTCGGATAAAGGCTTACGGCCGCACTCAACAGCAGTCCGGCCAGAAGAACGGCCGAAGACAGAAATGCGTGGAGTTCCTTACCCTGCCCTGTAAAGAATTTGATTCCAACCAGTCCGGCAGCAGTCAGAAGCGGGAAAAGATATGCCCACGGCTGGGAGCTCATCCTGACCGGAATATGGGGCTGCACGATAAATGATGCAGCCGTCAGAGCACCGGTCAGCACCAGCAGGGGGATCCAACCTGCATTAATGACCTTCTTTGCCCTGGTGTTAACATCACTTTCTGTCTTGAGTGCAACCCAGAGAGCGCCATGTACAGACAGAGCGACAAGGGCTGTAACACCTGCGATTATCGTGTACCAGTCGAGTATTCCTGTATCCGTCCCTACCCCAAACGTGGTCCAGAGATGGCTGAAAAAATACCCCTCTGCATCCAGTGGTACGCCCCGTACCACATTCCCGATGGCCGTACCGAATAAGATCGCCAGAATCAGACTGGCGGTACAGAAGATCACATCCCAGAGCGGTTTCCACATCCGGTTCGCAACATGTCTGCGGAACTCAATCGAGATGCCGCGCAGAACCAGCATCCACAACACTATTATCAGCGGCAGGTAGAATCCACTGAAACTGGAGGCGAACAGCTTTGGAAATGCCAGGAAGAGCGTGCCGCCTCCTGCAAGCAGCCATACCTCATTGCCATCCCAGAGGGGCCCGATGCTCTGCAAAACCGTTCTGCGCTCTTCATCTGTTCTTGCTACATAGAGATGGATGATTCCGGCACCGATATCAAAGCCGTCCAGGATCACATAGCCGGCAATCATTAATGCCGTGAGAATGAACCATGCCGTTTCCATGATGCCGATCACTCCTGCTCTGCCGTCAGGCTGCTGACCGGTGTGTTTGCGGTATCGATCATTCCGGTATGATCGCCCGGGCCTTGCCTGATTTCCCGGCTGATAAAGAATAGAAAGAGAATGCTCAGCAGGATGTAGAGGGCGGTAAATCCAACCAGCGTGAAGATGATGCTCCCCGAGGCCACTGTATGGGAGAATCCCTCTTCGGTGCGCATCAGGCCGTAGATCAGATAAGGCTGCCTGCCAAGTTCAGCGGTCATCCATCCAGCCGTATTGGCAATGTAGGGCAGCGGAAACATCAGCATCAGGATCCAGAGAACCGGCTTCGACTCGAACAGGCGTCCTTTGAACAGAAGCCAGGCAGAGAGCATCATCACCAGGATAAAGAGTATGCCCATCAGCACCATCGCCTTGTGTGAGAAGAAGAGCAGAGAAACGTTATCGGGCCACTCCTCCTCCGGGAATGCATCGAGCCCCTTCACCTCTGCGTCGAACCTGCCGTACAGCATGAAACTGAGAAGTCGTGAGAACTCGATCCGGCTGTTCAGCTTTCTTTCACTACGGTCTGGTATCCCGAAAATCGTATAGGGGGCTCCCTCTCTGGTTTCGAAGAGACCCTCCATGGCGGCAAATGCTGCAGGTTGATGTCTGGCTACCATCTTCGACTGTATGTCACCGGTCGGAAAGGCCATCAGGATCGTAGCGGGCAATCCAACAACCACTGCCATGCGGAGGAATACGCGGGCATACTCCTCGGCCCTGCCGTTCAACAGGTAGTAGGCCCCAACTGCAGCCACAACGAAACAGGCGGTAATCACGGCACCCGCCATCGTGTGTATGTACTGCCAGATCATCCACGGATTGGTCAGAAGCGCCCAGAAACTGGAAAGGAGTATCTCGCCGTCGGGTCCTATCGTGTAACCAACCGGATGCTGCATCCATGCATTGGTGATTACGATGAAAAGGCCCGACATCCAGGCTCCGGCACAAACCAGGATCGCTGAGATAAAATGACCTTTCTGCCCAAGCTTCTTTTCTCCGAAGAGGAACAGTCCCAGAAAGCTTGATTCGAGAAAGAAGGCGATAACACTTTCCATGCCCAGTGTCTGGCCTATCACACCCCCGGCGGCAGCGGAAAAGCGGGCCCAGTTTGTTCCGAACTGGAACTCCATCGGGATGCCTGTTACAACTCCCATAAGGAAGTTGACGGCAAATATCTTTGCCCAGAACCTGGCCGACCGATTGTATCTTTCATCTCCTTTTTTCAATGCCAGGGCCTTCATGATCACAATCAGGAGCGCCAGACCCATGGTCAACTGGGGGAAGAGATAGTGGTAAGTTATGGTGAAGGCGAATTGCAGCCGGTGGTAAAATGAGGCGATTTCCATCAGCAGATGTCCGTTACAAGGGTATTAGTCAGACATCAAGGGCAAACATCCTTACTGTAATACCATATCCCGATTAAACCAAGTACAGGCAGTTACAGATAGTCCAGGTGCACCGCTTCGTAATTACGGTGATGTATCGAGAGCACATTTATCGAGTCTGAAGGTTTGAGACATATCGCATTCCCGGAAGCTGTTCTACGATACCTTCGATCTCAAGCTGCAGCAGTATGGTCAGAACTGCAGGTGTACTGAGGCCTGTTGCAGTGCATAATTGATCCACGTGAAGCGGATCATTCCCGATCTGTTTGAATACGATTTCAGCATCGGACCCCAGTTTCTTCAGAACTTTTTCAGCTTTTCGTGACAGTATCTGTGCCTGTGCATTCATTGCCTCCCGGATTCCATCATCCATATGAAGGGGCAGGCTGACCAGGAGATCAGCCAGATCCCGGCATACCTCCGCGCGTCCTTCACGGATTAACTGATTTGGAAGAGCCGACATGGGATCTGTTGTCCGTCCCGGTACGGCCAGTACAACCCGGCCGTAATCGAGAGCGAAATCCGATGTATGCCTGGCTCCGCTTTTAATCCCTCCTTCCACAACGATTGTTGCTGCTGAAAGTCCGGCGATGATCCGGTTTCGAGGTACAAAGGTGTGTTTCTGAGCTTGAGTACCCGGGGGATATTCGGCTATCAGCGCACCACCATGATTCAGGATCGAATGTGCAAGTGGACGATGGGCGGAAGGGTGGACTGTATGCAGTCCATGAGCCAGAACCGCCACCGTTCTGCCCTCTGCTGTAATGCACGACCGGTGAGCGATCCCATCGATACCGGTAGCCAGTCCGGAAATGACAATAAAAGGAAAACGGCCCAGGTCTTCAGCAATCTGACGGGTCACCCTCTCACCATACAGAGAGGGTCTGCGCGTCCCTACGACCGCCACACCTGTTTCAGCGAAGACATCTGTACATCCCTTGGCATAGAGAACCAGAGGTGGATCGGTCATCCCCTCATACAGAGCGGCCGGATATCCGGGATGGCCATGAACGAGAGGCACTATCCCTGCCCGTTTTATTCTGGTTGTGGCGCTCTGCAGATCTACTTTTTTCGAACTCCGCAGTTTATGCAGACCAGATTTACCGATTCCAGGCTGGTTCAGCAGGGTTTGATCGGATTGACGCATCAGGCTGTCGAGGTCACCAAACGTTCTGATGAGTGATGCAAATCCCGGAATGGAGGTTCCGCCTGAAATGCTCAGTGCGATTGCCTCGTCAGGCTGTAGAAGCGGCCTGTCCATGCCACACCTCACCTTCTGACATGAGTGGTATCTGATTATCTGCAGAGGGGGACGTGTGCTTTAACGCGCAGGGGGGTCAGGGCTGCTTTCTTCATCCAGAAGCGAACCGATCAACTGAGATACTCTTTTAATGCCTTCACCTGTCTGGCTCGAAATGGCAACTGAGGGCATACCCTCCACCAGAGGCCATACCTGTTGCCCGTTTTCTACAGGAAGGACCTCAAGAGGCAGTCCGAGGAGCTCCAGGAGTACTTCCCTGTCTTCGGGGGGAATCAGATCGAGTTTTGTAAAGAGCAGTCCGGCCGGCCGGCCGAGCAGAGCCGATGAGTAGCTGGCCAGTTCACTTTTCAGGATGTTAATCTCATCGAGAGGATTATCCCCGAAAAGGTCTATAAGGTAAAGCAGGACTCTCGTCCGTTCTATATGGCGCAGGAAATCGGTTCCCAATCCCTTCCCTGCGCTGGCTCCTTCAATCAGACCCGGGATATCGGCCATCACGCAGCTCTCCCAGTCTCCCAGATCCACGATCCCCAGATTGGGAGCCAGCGTGGTGAAGGGATATTCGGCGATCCTGGGCCGGGCCTCGGAGAGGCGGGAGAGCAGTGTGCTTTTGCCGGCATTCGGCAAACCGACCAATCCCACATCGGCAATCAGCTTCAGCTCCAGGCGCAGGGTTCTTTCCTCACCATCTTCACCGACTTCCCATTTCCGTGGAGCCTGATTGACGCTGGAAACGAATCTGGCATTGCCTCTTCCACCCCGCCCACCTCTTGCGGCCACGAATTGCTGATCGGCTTCGGTCAGATCTGCCAGAATCTCTCCCCTCTCATCATCATAAACAACCGTGCCTGGAGGGACTTTAATGACGGAATCATCTCCATCAGCCCCCGTCCTGTTCGAGCCCTGACCGTGGCTGCCCCTCCCTGCCTTTACCTGCGGGTATCTCTTGAAGTCGAGAAGCGTCCTCATGTGAGCGTCGACTTCAATAACTATATCCCCACCCTTCCCACCATCACCTCCGTCAGGCCCTCCTCTGGGAACACCCTTCTCACGGCGGAAGGAGGCACACCCGCTGCCACCTGTTCCTGCGGTTATGAATATTTTCGCGGTGTCAATAAACATGATCTCTAGAAATGGCTGCTCGGATGAGTGCCAAATCCCAATAAACCCCAGATCTCGATATGCATCTTTGACGCTGCCTGTTTCAACACCTCAATCAACTCCTGTATGAGGTGAGTGTTGCCGGAAGGGCCTGTCAGGTGCAAGTATATGTCTGGTAAAAACAAGTTGAAAGGACGGCTGGTGGCTGTGAGACAATTATTCCTCCTGGGAGCATTGATAATGATGGTTTCATCGGCGGCAGGTTGCGGCAACCCGGATTCAACTCAGGCAGACCTTGTATTGCTCGAATCGAGGATCTTCACAGCAGATGATGACGTGCCCTGGGCAGAAGCTCTTGCCGTCAAGAATGGTTTGATCCTGAAGATCGGCACGGAATCAGAGATCTTACAGCTTATCGGCGACCAGACCGAAGTTATCCGCCGTCCGGGAAGTCTGACAGTTCCCGGTTTCAACGATGCCCACGTCCATATGCTTGATGGCGGCGCCAGCATTATCGGCATACAGCTGCGCGATTCCAGGGATGAGGAGGATTTCCGGGACAGGATCGCTGCCTACATTGAGAATCTTCCTTCAGGAACCTGGGTGCAGAACGGGAACTGGGATCACGAAGCATGGCCCAGCCAAAAGCATCCATCAAAGGAACTGATCGATCCGGTCACCCCTGAAAATCCCGTGATGGTAACCCGCCTGGACGGTCATATCAGTCTCGCCAACTCTCTTGCGCTGGAACTCGCTGGTATCACCAATGAAACACTCGACCCCGTCGGAGGGGATATCGTACGCGATCCCGAAACTGGTGAAGCGACGGGGATCCTGATCGATGCGGCACAGTCGCTGGTATTCAGGTTCATACCTGAAGCAGACGACGCAGAACTCCGACGCACCCTGGAAGCCGCCATTGCACACGCTGCCGAATGCGGCGTGACCAGCGTTCAGGATAATACAGATATGCGGCTCTACAGTGTCTACGAGCAGATCCGCTCGGAGGGCAAACTCACCGTTCGTGTAAATGCCTGGCATCCGATCGGGAGGCAGCAGGAACTGATCGATCTGGGTATTGATGGTCCAACCGGTGACATGTGGCTTAGGCGAGGTACTGTCAAGATGTTCGCAGATGGCAGCATGGGTGCCGGAAGTGCCTGGTTCTTCGAACCGTATACGGATGATCCATCAACCAGCGGACTTGCGATGGCCAGTGAAGAAGTACTCTTCCGCCAGATCAGGGAGGCTGACGCAGCGGGATTCAACATCGCCTGCCATGCGATAGGTGACAGAGCTAATTCGGTCGTCCTGGATGCGTTTGCCGAGGCATTCAGACTGAATACCGACCGTCACAATCCCCGCAGACACAGGATCGAGCATGCACAGGTAGTCCGTGAGGAGGATGTACGCCGCTTCAGGGATCTCGAAATAATCGCTTCAATTCAACCCAGTCACGCAATTGATGATATGCGATGGGCAGAGAAACGTATTGGACGCAAACGCTGTGACGATGCATATCGGGTTGGCAGCTTCATTGATGCCGGAATCCGCACAGCCTTTGGCACTGACTGGTTCGTGGAGCCACTTGACCCGCGCCTTGGCCTGTATGCTGCAGTAACACGCGAATTCCCTGCAGGTGGTCCGGAGGGAGGCTGGTTCCCTGAAGACAGAGTTACACTTGAGGAAGCCATTAAAGCCTGCACCACTGAAAGCGCGTACGCCGAAAGCATGGAAGATGTAAAAGGAAAACTGGTAGCTGGTTATCTGGCTGATTTCACCATTTTCGAGCAGAACCTGTTCGAATTAGAACCAATTCAATGGCTGGATACACCTGTAGTGATAACTGTTGTTGGAGGAATGATCGTTTATCGGATCGAATAACTGTTACCGGCAGTTTCCCTTCAGTTTCCCCCTTCACGGTTCAGGATGTCGGCCAGGGCGGCGGCTGTGGGTGGCGGATCGGTAGAGAAAACCAGCGACTGGAAGAATTCGTCGAGATATTCGCCGCCGGTGACGATCGAGCAGACCGCCATAAGATCTGCGTTTCGGGTTACGGCGATGCTGCCCTGCTCAGGAGAGCTCCAGCGATAGATCATGCCCATCAGATCGGTCAACCGTCGTTCGCCTCCGGTCAGTCTGGCGATGGTTGCATCGAGAGTCAGCGACACCACCACACCGCGGGTTCGGGCCAGGCTTCCCGGGTCGTGCGTTCCGACACCCGCTTCTTCCAGTTCCGCATTTCTGGCTTCTTCCTGCGAAAAGGTCCAGTCTCCGGAATGTGGGTGATCCCTGTATCTCTGTTCGGCCATCATCAGTTTCTGCCGGAATGTCTCACGCTCTATCAGGTTCTCGCGCAGCATCACCAGCCAGGCCAGATAGTCGGTTCCACCTTCTGAGAACCAGTGCGGTGCCGTATAGGTGTCATTCTGCCACATGTGGAGGATCTCGCGGGCAAGCTGATGAAGCGCGTCCTTGTCTCCGGGAAAATCGATACCGGAATGCCAGGCCAGAGAGAGGCTTGCCCCCAGCCGCAGAGTCGGATCGCCACCTGCCGCCACCTTGGGCAGCAGAACGGTCAATCTGTTTGTGGGCGGAGCTCCAAATATCTGCTGCCCGGACAGAAGGAGTCTTCTCACCACCTCGATAAATGTCGAATCGAGGGCGGGCTGGCGTCCCTGGATCCCTACCGTTACACTCATCCCTGCAACCCGGACGCTATGGCGCCTGAAATCTCCCACGGCCAGCACAGCATCCCACAGTTCCTCCGGATTTTCAGGTCGGTAGCTGCGTCCATAACCTTCCCAGGGCACAACTATCTTCCACGATATGGGCACGTCGAATATCACTTCGGTAATTACATCACGGGGACCGCTCGATCTGCCCTCTCTTCCTTCGGAATCTCTATCGGAACTGACTGTCAGTAATGGATCCGGTATCAGGAAGAGCTCCTTGCCCGGTGCATATACCGCTTCGGAGCCGATACCCACCCCACCCGCTCCCTCCGGATCGGGGCCGGGGGCGCTCACTTCATATGAGAGACGCATTCCGCCTCCACTGCCGCCGGAGATCATCCATCCCTGCGGATGGACTGCCACCCTGAGTGCCTGACCGAATCCGTCCTGAGCTTCAGGCCGCGTCTGGGTTGACCTGCGCGAGCGGATATCGGCGTGTCGCCATACAGCTCCGTTCGATACGTCCCCCATCAGAACAGCCGTTACGCTTACGCTGCCGTTTTCGAGGGACGGTCGAACAACGTATGTGACACGCCAGTATTCCTGCTGCAGATTTTCGGTCAGATTCAGCCCGCCCGGGACAATCCAGGTTTCGGCAGTGAGTGATGTTGCCGGAAAGAAAACCGGAAAGAAAAGAAGTGTCGCTACGCAGGGATAGAGGAGCGAAAAGGTGAAGGTGAGACCTCCCTTTCTCTTTTCAGATCGATGCCTTCGCGGGGCGTTCATGCACGCTATATTAGTCATATGTCTTCTAACGTCCAACTGGCACGACTGTTTTCCGAAATCGCGCTTCTTCTGGAACTGCAGGAAGCCAATCCGTTCAAGATACGCGCATTCAGCCGGGCTTCGCAGGCCATCGAGGCTCTGGACGAGAATGTGGAGAAGCGGATCGCGGATGATACCCTGCAGGAGATCCCTGGAATTGGAAAGGACCTGGCGGAGAAGATAATCGAGTTCGTGGAAACGGGCGTAATCAAGGAACACCTGGAACTGAAGGAGTCGGTTCCCGTGATCCTGGTCGAAATGACACGAATCCCCGGCCTGGGTCCTAAAAAAGCCCTGAATCTGTTCAATTCCCTCGGGATCGAGAGCCTGGAGCAGTTGGAACAGGCCTGCCGCAGCGACCGGATCTCACAACTGCAGGGCTTCGGGGGCAAGAGCCAGCAGAACATCCTCGAAGGGATCGAATTCGTACGGCGGGCCTCGGAACGGGTACACCTGGGGATCGCCATTCCCTGTGCGGAGGAGTTCATCAAGGCTCTGAGTACTCTGAAGGAAGTGGAACAGATCAGCACCGCAGGGAGCCTGCGACGGATGAAGGAATCTGTCGGCGATGTCGATCTGGTGGTCGGTTCCACCTCGCCGTCAGCCGTGATGGATCTCTTCACAGGTAACAGACAGGTGGCCACGATCCTGGTCAGGGGAAAGACCAGATCGAGCATCCGGACACACGATGACCTGCAGGTCGATCTGCGGGTGGTCGAACCTGAAGTATTCGGTGCCGCCCTGATGCACTTTACCGGCAGCAGGGAGCACAATATCCGGCTGCGGGAGATGGCCCGTAAAAAGGGATTGAAGATAAATGAGTACGGGATCTTCAAGGGGGAGAAAAGACTAGGTGCTGCTACAGAAGACGAGTGCTTCAAGACCATCGGCCTGCCCTGGATCGCTCCGGAGCTGAGGGAAGACAGCGGCGAGATACAGGCGGCCCTCGATACCACACTTCCCGACCTGATCACAAATTCAGACATACGCGGCGAACTGCATGCCCACACCGATGCCAGCGACGGCAGGATGACTCTGGAATCATATATAGAGGAGGCCGGGAAGAGGGGCTGGTCGTATATCGGGGTCACCGATCATTCGGGAAACCTCAAAATCGCAAATGGACTCGACCTCGACCGCATGAAACGGCAGATAGACAGCATGCGCAAAGCGGATGAGGAATATAAGGATATAAAGATCTTTGCCGGAACCGAGGTGGATATCCTGAAAGACGGCACTCTCGACTACCCGGATGAAATCCTGAAAGAGCTGGATATCGTTGTCGCATCGATCCACACCCTCTTCGGTCTCAGCAGGGATGATCAGACGAAACGTATCTGCGACGCTATGGCCAATCCCTATGTCGGTATCATCGGACATCTAACGGGCCGGATGATCGGAACGCGGGCCGCATACGACCTGGATGTCGAAAAGGCAATAGAGACGGCCGCTCGGACCGGCACCGCTCTGGAGATCAACGCAAGTCCGGTCAGACTCGACCTGAACGACCGCCACACACGGATGGCGAAAGAGGCAGGAGCCGGCATCGTGATCTGTACCGATGCCCACAGCACCGCCCAGCTCGACCTGATGAGATTCGGCGTCAAGGTTGCACGCCGGGCGTGGCTGGAGGCCCCCGATGTGCTGAATACTTTGAAACCGGCTGAACTTATCAAAGCCCTGCACGCAAAACGGCCTGAAAAGAGGAAATAGAGTCCCTGTACGCAATAAGGCTGAAAAGAGTAAATAACGGCCCCACTTGCGGACAGTCTCACTACAGCGTTAACTTTTAACGGTATTTCCGAGGCCTGATGAATAATCAGGGCCCGGATCAGAACGTCCGGCGGTTGAAGCCAGCCCGCTGCCGGCCAATAAGTGGAAGGGGTCCACATTGAACAGTCACATCTCCAATTCCCGTTCCCGCGCCGCTGCCCTGGCCATTTCTGTTGCAGTCATGGTGATTGCCACGGCGGGGCCGGCACTGGCACAGCCCCCGGTTCCAGTGCGGTACAGCACCCGTACTCTTGCCATGGGCAATGCTACTCTGCTCTCGAGCAATCCGATCGAAGTGGGATATTACAATCCCGGAGCACTTTCGCTGACCGGCGGCTTTCACATCTACGTGCCGATGGTCCAGGTCAACCTGAACTACGATGTCATCGACTTCATTGATTACATAGACAAGAATGAAGCGACTTTCAAGAATTTCAACTCAATGGACCCGATTTCCCAACTGAACTTCATAAATGACATGAACGAGGAGATCGGGGGCCACTGGGTCGGTCTCGACATGGATCCGATGATCGGGATACAGATGGGCAAACTGAGTCTTTCGGCATACTCTGTTTCCCGTGCCCAGATCAGGCTCGACGCAAGTGCTGTCCCACCCTATGCCGCACCCCTGGTACAGTTGCGACAGGACAACGATGTTGTCATCAATGCCGCACTTGGTATCCAGGCAGGTCCGCTTCTGCACGGTGGCGTCGGGGTACGCTTTCTGAATCGTACCCGTAAATTCGAAACATTCGAGCCTCTCGACCTCAATCTCGGTATAGGGCTCGGTCTCGACATGACCGAGGAGAACACCCAGACGACCGGAGTGACTGAAGAGACATTGACCGGATTCGCAGTGGATGTCGGCGGAACATTCACACTGACCAAGGCACTGGCAGTCGGCGGTCTGGTACGCGGCCTGGTCAGCGGGATGGAAGACGCTGAGTGGGAGCCGGAGATTAGCGCTGGTATCAGAGTAAAGCCGCTGGAGCTCCTGCTGGGCATACCCAAGATCCTGATACGCGACCTGACTCTGGAGGCTGACATCCAGGATATCACAAATGTAAGGGGAGAGAAATTCGATGAGAAACTCCAGCTGGGCGCCGAACTCAAGATCCCCTTCTTTGCTCTGAGAGCCGGGATGAACCGGGGCAAGTTCACCTACGGTGCGGGTTTTCACTTCCTGATCGCCGACCTGGCCTTTGCAAAGACCAGCCTGCCTGTGTTCACTCCCTCTGGAGTGGAAGACCAGGACCTTTATTCGTTCTCGGTCGGTCTCGGATTCTGATCGATCAACTGATCACCCGGAGATTATAAAGGGCGGTCGGCCGGCCGCCCTTTCCCATATCCAATCGATCTCTTCGGCTGCTAACGACTGATCCCCAGATTCGTGCACGTTATGACGGTCTCATCCCGGTCCTTCGCCCTGGCCACCAGTGTGAACGATGTATCAGTGGCAGAGTACGAAACAAAGATGAAATCGGCGGCACCCTCCTCTGGAAGTGAGCCGATGTACTCACGCACAATGTCCTGCAGGTCACTGTAACTGTTGATCATGTCGGAGTCGGGGAAGGTGAGGGAGTCGTTCTCGGTCTGGTAGAACCAGATGCCTCTCGATGCCTGCTGCATACTGTGCTCTGCAGTGGAAACCTTGGTCCTGTCGATCATGCCGCGGAATTGCGGGATCGCAATTGCAGACAGAAGCGAAATGATGACCAGAACGATCAGCAGTTCGATGAGGGTCATCCCCGCATTGTTATAGCTCAAACTCATGCCAGATAAGTGTTTCCTCATGCAGAAAAGCACGGCCCGTACCCGGGACGGGGCCGGTTCGCATTCAGAGCAGCAGGTGTATTATCCGCTATGCGTAGTAGTCGTAGTTCTTCTGGATGTAGGACTGCCAGTTCTCCGGCACATCTTCTTCCGGGAAGATAGCCTCAACAGGACAGACCGGCTCGCATGCCCCGCAGTCGATGCACTCGTCGGGATCGATATAGAGCATGTTCTCATTTTCAAACTCGTCTTCGTCCTTGGTCGGATGGATGCAGTCAACTGGACAAACGTCTACACATGCGGTGTCTTTGGTATCGACGCAAGGCTCGGCGATGATGTACGTCATTTGAAACTATCCTCCATGATTAGAAAAGATCGTTTCCGACCCAGAATTACCACAGCACTCTATGATTCCCGTCAATCCCCCGCAACCAAATTTTTTCGCCTCTTCAGAAACATTCTGCCAGAGTGCTGGTTGCGCCTGTCCTGTATCCCCGGTCGGTTTCCTCAACGAAACCGCATTCTGCCACGGCGTCGTGTTCGAAGAAGAATGTCCATTCCTCCTCCACCGCCATCGGGAGGATTCTTTTCTTGTCTTCGATCGTCTTCAGGGGTTCCAGGTCATACGACATGATATAGGGCAAGTGGATATGACTGGCTGTGGGAAAGAGATCTCCGCAGTAGAGGAAAGACTTCTCAGTGGTTCGTATCAGAGGCAGCTGCTGGCCCGGAGTGTGACCGTCCACCACCAGCAGAAACAGATCGGGAAGCAGTTCGATCTCTCCATCCACCAGATTCAACTGACCGCTTCTCTGCATCGGCAGGTAGTTCTCGGGAAAGTAGGAAGCCCGATCCAGCTCGCATGGATCGAGTGCCCACTCCCACTGTCTGCGTTGAACGTGGTATTCGGCGTTGGGAAAGGTGGGAACAGATTCTGGACCCTCCTGCCCTGCGGATCCCTCGTTCACGATCTCAACACCCTCGGCCAGCCTGGTTGACCCGCCGCAGTGGTCGAAATGGAGGTGGGTAAGGATTACATCTGTAACCTGCCCCGGTGTGACCCCGGCTGAGGCAAGACTGCCCAGAAGATCGCTCCGGTTATAATCGATCCGGTAGATGGCCTGGAATTTCGGTGTCATCTTGTCCCCGGCCCCAACATCGATGAGCACAACTCTTTCCTGACCGTCAACTGTCCCTCTCAACAGGAGGGCACGCATTTTCATGTCGATCAGGTTCGATTTATCCGCCGGATGCTCCCTGCTCCACAGGGTTTTGGGAACCACACCGAACATGGCGCCGCCGTCGAGTCCGAAATCACCGGTCTCGATCGAAGTCAGTGACCAGAGGCCTAACCTTATCGTCATTGTTCAGTCTCCAGCCACCTTTCAGCTTCGATCGCCGCCATACAGCCTGTACCGGCAGCGGTAACCGCCTGTCGATATGTACGGTCCTGCACGTCGCCGCAGGCGAATACTCCCTCTATCTTTGTTTTTACCCCGTCTGTTACCAGATAGCCCTCTTCGTCGGTATCGAGGAAATCGGTGAAGATCGATGTGTTCGGGTCGTGTCCGATCGCTACGAAGAGACCTCCAACTTCCATATCACGCTCCTCCCCGGTTACGGTGTCCTTCAGGCGCAATCCCGTAACACCCGACTTCTCATCTCCGAGAACTTCCGATACAACGCTGTTCCACACCACCTCGAGCTTCTCATTTTTTTCAGCACGGTCTGCCATTATCCTGCTCGCCCTCAATTCGTCCCTTCTGTGTATTACGAATACTCTGGTGGCAAACCGGGTCAGGAAGAGAGCATCTTCGATGGCAGTATCACCGCCTCCTACAACAGCAACGATCTTATCCCTGAAGAAAAAACCGTCGCAGGTGGCGCACGCCGAAACACCCTGACCCCGGTACCGTTCCTCAGATTCGAGGCCGAGCCATCTGGCAGAGGCGCCGGTCGCCACGATAACACATTCAGCTCTATAGGTGTCTTGATCGGTGACAACAGTGAATGGACGGTCAGAGAGGTCAACCGATTCCACGACCTCATACCTGGTCCGGGCGCCGAACCTCTCGGCCTGCTTGCGGATCAGATTTATCAGCTCGGGACCCTGTATCCCCTCGGGGAAACCTGGAAAGTTCTCCACATCCGTAGTAATGGTCAACTGCCCGCCCGGCTCGGGACCTTCGAAAACCATCGGTTCCAGATTGGCCCGTGCGGTATAGAGGGCGGCGGTCAGACCGGCTGGACCAGATCCGATGATAATGACATTGTGGACGTTATTTTCAGACATCTGTCATTTCTCTCCTGACTGCAGATTCCTGTACATCCGTTATGGGATTGTATTCAGTTGACTTCCATTATTCGCACCTGACTACCAGAACGGGACAGGGAGTATTTCTGATTACCCTGTCGGTCGTGCTGCCCAGAAGCGCCTGATCGAGACCCGAGTAGCCGTGGGTGGCCATAACGATCAGGTCCACGGCGGCCTCACGGGCGAATGTAACCATCTGCCGGGCGGAATGGCCTTCCCTGACCACAAAATCGTGTTCGATTGTCCCGGCCATATCATCGGGAACCAGCTTCGCCATCTGCTCGCGCGACACATCCAGAACCGTGTCGTTCAGTTCGAAAATGCTCGTAATGCCCGCAGCGTAGTAAGGCGGTGGAACATCCTGTTCAACGCTGTGGAAAAGATACAGCTTCGCACCGAATTCAACCGCCATTTCCAGCGCCAGTGACACCGCCTGGGAGGATTCATCAGAAAAATCCGTCGGAAAGAGAATGCTCTCCACCTCCCCGGGGGGAGGCAGAACTTCATCCTTATCCGGTCGCAGAAGAAGCACTGGACAGGGAGCGTGTTCAAGCACTTTTTCTGCGGTGCTGCCCAGGAAAAGATGCTGAAGACCCTTCCTTCCATGCGTTGCCATTATAATCAGGTCGGCATGTTGTTCCAGTGCTGCATTGACGATCTCAGACCACGGTGAGAATCCGGTTCGTGTCTCCCGGGTGATCGTTACATCCTCTTCTCCACCGCCACCGACAATTTTATCCATCTGCTGTTGAGCTGCTTCATGCAGATCGAGGTCCATACTGATTTCGGGGAACCCCAGGTTGGGATTGAATGGATCGAAATTGTGAACCGTAACTACGTGCACCATATGCACGTCCGCATCGAATTTCCCGGCCCAGGCCAGAGCGTGGTCGAGAACGCCGTTGCTGTAGCCGGAGAAATCTGTCGGGAACAGGATCTTCGAGAATGCAGCCATACGGATCCTCCTCGTATGTGTCCATCGGTGATGATCTGCCAGGTACTGCTGTGAGGCTGTAACATAGCAGATATTGTTCACGTGCGGCATTCTCCTTTGGGGTTGCCTGGCTGCAACGGGAGATTATCCTTGGACCTTGAAGCACACCCTTAATCAGTTCCTATCCGGAGTCCGTTCTAAGGAGAAAAAATGAAGGTTACCATCACTTACTGCGCGGTCTGAAATTTCGAACCGCAAGCCGTCAGGTTGACGGATCATTTGACCAGCACCTACAAGCGGCGACTCAAGTCGATTACTCTGATTCCGGCTGGTGATGGAGAGTTCGACATCGAACTGGATGGTGAGCTGGTTTATTCGAAACTGGAGACCGGCGTCTTCCCCGACCACTCTACCATAACCGACGCTATCGACCAGCGATTATAAAACGCTGAAGTATTCTGCCTGAGGGTGATGGAAGACGATGGCCGATACTGATGCCTCCGGCTCCATCATGTATCCGTCTGTCAGTTCAATTCCGGTGGCTGACCTGCCATCGAGCAGACGGAACAGCTCTTCCTGGTCCTCCAGATCGGGACATGCCGGATATCCGAAAGAGAAGCGGAGTCCGGTGTAGCGGGCCTTGAAAAGTTGAGACCGGGTCATTTCCGGCGGGTCCGCAATCCCCCAGAGTCGGCGCAGACGTTCATGCACCCACTCTGCAAGTGCCTCGGCCGTCTCCAGGGCCAGTGCCTGGATCGTATGCGACCAGAGGTATCGTCCCTCCTCCTTCCACTGCCGCGATCTCTCCATAACGCCGTGCCCCGCCGTCACCAGGAACAGGGCGACCGTATCAGGTTGTCCGCTTTCACGGGGTCGGACATAATCCGAGAGGCAGCGGTATGGAGACTCACTCTGGCGGCCGAAGGTGAACCTGGCCTCATCACGCCGGCCGGCCGGATCGAGAAGGACCAGATCGTTCCCCTCACCGGCTGCGCGGAAGAACCGGTAGACGGCCCGCGGTTTGAAGAGCCCCTCCGAAACCACCTTCTCCTGGATTTCCCTTACCGTGGAGTGGAGTTCGACTGCCTTTGGATCTCCTGCTGCCAGCTTCTCTTCAAACCGGCCCTTCAGGCCGAGATGCCTGCCGTACAGCATCGCAGGGTTCACATGGCGGAAGACTTCGTTCAGGTCGATATCATTTTCGCTCAGCAGGTGCGGTTTCAGATCTGGAGGCTGTGGAAGTTCAAACGAATGATCCAGCCCACCCCCCGGCTCTATCTGGACATCTTCCCTGATTTCCTCTGAGCCGGTTGCTGAACCTTCTGGAGGAGCCTCGCCGGTTTCCTCCGGCAGTGCGGAACCACGCTGCTCTTCTTTCTGGAAATCGGGATCGAGAAGCCTGCCTGCCAGAGCCAGACCGTCCATGGCATCCCTGGCGTATGCGGTGGCAGAGCCGTATGCCGGTCCGATCTTCGAGTCTGTAAACTTTCGGGTAAGGGCCGCCCCGCCTACAAGCAGAGGGACATCAATCCCCCCCCGGCGCAGCTCTTCGGCAGTGGTAACCATCTGCCGGGCGCTCTTGACGAGCAGACCCGAGAGACCGATCAGATCCGGTTTCTCCTCATGGGCAGCCCGCACCAGCTCCTGCGGCATTACTTTTATTCCGAGGTCGACCACCCTGTAGCCGTTATTGGATAGAATGATATCGACAAGGTTCTTGCCTATGTCATGTACATCCCCTTTCACCGTCGCCAGCAGAATCGTTCCCCTCTCAGCCGTTTCCGCTGTTTCAATGTGAGGCTCCAGATGGCTGACCGCGGCTTTCATGACCTCGGCGCTCTGCAGCACTTCGGCGACGATGAGTTCGTTCTCGTTGAAGAGCTTTCCAACCGTACCCATCCCTGCCATCAGGGGACCGTTGATGATCTCAAGCGGGTCCATCGATTGAAGTGCCTCGTCGAGGTCATCCTTCAATCCGTCACGGTATCCTTCGACGATGTACCTGGCCAGGCGCTCTTCGAGTGGAAGATCGGCAGCGGGGGTCTGCGGATGTCGGCTCTCTCTGTCACTGAAGGAAGAGATGAAAGCCCCGAGAGGATCCTCTCCCCTGTTGAAGATCAGATCTTCACACAGCTTCAGCTCACTCTCTTCTATCTGGGTCACCCGGAGCAGCTTCTCCGAATTCACGATAGCCATGTCGAGCCCGTTCTGCAGATTCAAATGAAGGAAAACCGCATTCAGAACCTCACGTCCGGCCGGAGGGAGTCCGAAAGAGACGTTCGAGATACCCAGGATCGTGCGGCACCCGGGAAGGGCCTCCTTGATAGCCCTGACTCCCTTTATGGTTTCGATCGCTGCATCCAGGTAAGCCCGGTCACCCGTTCCCACCGGGAATACGAGGGGATCGAAGATCAGATCTCTTTCAGGAAGGCCGTATCTGTCCGTGAGCAGGTCGTAACTGCGCTGAGCGATTGAAAGTTTCCTCTCCCAGGTGCGTGCCATCCCCTCCTCCGGATCTTCGTCGATGCACCCCACGATGACGGCCGCTCCATATTTGCGGATCAGGGGCACCACTGTATCGAACCGCTCCTCACCATTCTCCAGGTTGATCGAATTGACGATCGCTTTCCCCAGGCTTCGTTTCAGAGCGATTTCGAGAGCCTCGTGATCTGTCGTATCGATCATCAGGGGAACCCGGACCTTTCGCACAAGAACGTCCAGGAATGCAGCCATATCGGCAGGTTCATCCCTGTCGGGATCGGCCAGACACACATCGAGGATATGCGCCCCGTCACGAATCTGTCGCTGTCCGACTTCTGCCGCACGCTCCATATCACCTTCACCGATCATGTGCTTGAAGGCCCGGGAGCCGATCACGTTGGTTCGCTCGCCGACGATAACCGGCGTGTAATCATCGAGCGGCAGGTAATCGACGCCGCTGACTGCAGCGGGCACGCTTGCAGCGGGACGGCGGGGAGTTGCACCTGCCACACAATCCGCCAGAGCCTTAATGTGATTTTTATTCGTACCGCAGCACCCGCCGACGATGTTCACCCAGCCCTCTTCGATGAACCTGCCCATTGTTGCGGTCATCTCATCCGGTGTCTCGATGTATCTTCCCTCGTGATCGGGCAGTCCGGCATTCGGCATCATTGATACAGGCAGATCCGACAGGCTGCTCAGATTACGAAGATGGTCGGTCATGAAGGTGGGGCCGGTGCCGCAGTTGAGACCGACCGCCGAAAGACCGGCGTGTTCAAGACTGGTGAAAACAGCTTCAACACTCTGTCCGGCCAGGGTGGTACCCATAGTCTCGATTGTGGCAGAGACCATTACCGGGATGTCCAGATCGAACTGCTCCAGTTCGTTGCGGATCGCTACAAGACCCGCCTTGGTATTCAGCATGTCCTGCGAGGTTTCGAGCAGGAGCAGGTCAACACCTCCCTGCAGCAGCCCCCTCACCTGGATCGAATAGTGTTCCACCATCTCGTCGAATGTTATCCCCCCCGTCAGCGAGATCGAACGGGTAGAGGGTCCCATTGAACCGGCGACATAGCGGATGCGGCAGGAGCCGTCATATTCAGACGCGACCCGGCGGGCAATGAGCGCTGCAGCTTCGTTTATTTCAAGCGCCCTTTCCGAGAGACCGTATTCCTCCAGCACAAAGGGAATCGCCCCGAAGGTGTTTGTCTCCACGATATCTGCGCCCGCAGCCAGGTATCTGCTGTGGATCCCCTCTATGAGATCAGGTTTTACAATAGACAGGTACTCGTTGCACCCCTCGTACTGTTCCCCACCGAAATCGACCGCCGTCAGCTCTGCATCCTGGATACAGGTACCCATTGCTCCATCGAAGAGAAGGATCCGCTCCTCGAGAAGTTCGGCGAATTGTGCCGGCGTAAGGCGTGGATTTATGTCTCTCTGTCCGTTAATCATGATCCGATCGCAAAATGAGTAAAAAAAGAATGGACCCCAACAAATTCCTGCCCGTCGGAGTCCATTCCCGGTTTTCAGCGGTTAGAACAGCGAACTCTCAGCTGACTCCCGCCTGCTCCTTGATCCATTTAGTGGTCACCGATTTGGGCCTTGTGATAGGCTCCATCATAGCCCGGCTGGTGATCAACTGCGACAGCATACCCATGGTACGGCTCACACTGAAGAGGACCGTGTAGTAGATCATCTCGGTGAGTCCGTAGTGGTAGAGCATCGTACCCGAAGCTGCATCCACATTCGGCCACGGATTCGCAGCCTTCCCATGCTCCATCAGCACCTTCGGAATGACCTCGAAACCTGTGGCCATGGTCGCGAAGAGCTCATCATCGGGAAAGTGCTTCTTACCGAACTCGTACTGAGCCGTGTAACGCGGGTCTGTCGCCCTCAAAACGGCGTGACCGAATCCAGGAATAACCCGGCCGCTGTTCAAAACCTCCCACGTGTACTCTTCCAGCTCTTCGGGAGTCGGAGCCTTGCCGTCAAAGCGCTCCAGGATCCCAATCAGGAAGCGCAGGCACTCCTGGTTGGCAAGACCATGCAGCGGGCCGGCCAGACCTGAGAGACCTGCAGCAACCGCGTAGAAAGGATCAGAAAGGGCGGATGCAACGACATGTGATGTAAAGGCGCTGACGTTGCCCCCCTCATGATCGGTATGGAGAACCAGATAAAGCCGGATAAGATCGGCAAACTCCGGATCGTCATTACCGAGCATACGCGCGTAGTTCGTTGACCAGTCGAATGAGGGATCGTAAGCAATAGGTTCGCCCTTATCGAATCTGATTCGATAAATCGCTCCTGCGATGGAAGGCAGTTTGGCCAGCAGCTGGAGACTGTCCTCCAGGGCTGCCTCCCAGTAGTCTTCCTTCTTCATCCCCTCGTCGTAACGGGCACGGAATACCGACTCGTATTCAAGGGCGCTTATCCCTGCAGTAAGCATGGCCATCGGGTGAGATGTCTCGGGCATTGCCTTGAGAACATCGATGAGGTAATCGGGCACTTTCGAGCGCTGGGCGAATTCGTCCTTTACGCTCTCAACATCTGCTTCGCTTGGAAGCTCCCCGATACAGAGAAGGTAGAAGACCTCCTCGGGTGTCCGATCGGTGAGATCCAGAATCGGAATGCCGCGGATGATCAAGCCCTCTTCGGGAGTAACCAGAGAGGTGTCACAGACCAGTCCCTTGACACCGCGCATACCACCGTAGGCCTGCTTGATAGTAACATCAGAGATCACCGTGTCGCCGTGCTCTTTTACCAGATTGCGGACTTCCTCCCGTAATGCGGGAATCCTCTCCGCAAGTGCTTCTTTTAGCGTCGCCATTGGCGCTCTCCCTGCTCTAGAGCGGTGGACGGGTGGTTCCGCAGCTCGTTTGATGATGATTTCAAAGATGTGTTTCCAACATAATCAACAGTTGGAACTCTTTCCATAGTGTTAGGAACTAAAAATTCATTTATTCGGAAGGTGGATCGCCTTTCCCAGCGCCACCTCCGAGGCCTCCATGACCACCTCACCGAGAGTGGGGTGTGGATGGATGGTAGAGCCGATCTCCTCCAGAGTGGTTCCCTTCTCCAGGGCAAGGCATGCCTCACTGATGAGATCGGAAGCCTCCGGACCGACGATCTGGATTCCCAGCAGCAGGCCGGTTGATTTATCACCGATTACCTTTACAAATCCATCAGTGTGATTGATCGCGGCAGCCCGTCCCGACGCGATGAAGGGAAATTCACCTGTAACAACTTCATAACCCTCATCGATCGCTTCTTCTTCCGAGAGCCCCACGTAAGCGATTTCGGGATCGGTGAAGATAACTGCAGGAATCGCTCGCGGATCGTATTCAACAGCCTCGCCGGCGATTACTTCTGCAGCGACTATTCCCTCTCTTGTGGCCTTGTGGGCCAGCATCGGCTCTCCAGTCACATCCCCGATGGCAAAGATATTGGGAACTGCGGTGCGCCGCTGCGCATCCACTTCGAGGAATCCCCTCTCATCGGTCTGAAGTCCTGCAGCTTCCAGCCCCAGGGACTCTGTGTAAGGTTTTCTGCCGATCGTCACCAGAATCCTGCCGGCGTCGAATCGCTCCTCCCCGCCATCGGGTCCGGTTGCCACAAGAGTGACCTTGTCAGGAGCCTTCTCCAGTGCCTTTGCAGCGGTGTTCAGGTGGAGTTCGATTCCCAGCTTCCTGCATTTCTTTTCTACAACAGCCGACAGATTCTTCGGCGAGAGGGGGAGCAGGCTGTCCATCATTTCGATGACCTTCACCTCGGTACCGAACTTCCTGTAGGCGATGCCCAGCTCAAGCCCGATATATCCACCGCCGATCACCAGAAGGCGTTCGGGAACCTCCGCAAACTCGAGGGCGTGCCTGCTTCCAACGACACACTCCCCATCCGGCTCGAAGCCCTTGAGGAAAAAAGGAACCGAACCCGTTGCGATCACAGCATCGGTGAACCTGACGACCTGTTCGCCATCCTCCATGTCAATCTTTACTGTGTTGGCATCTGCAAAGGACGCACTTCCCATCATCACATCCACACCATTCTCCCGGAAGAGGGCGCCGACACCCGTAACCAGCTTCTTGACCACCTTTGCCCTGAATTTCTGGGTCGTACCGAAATCAAGGCTCTTCCCCTCGATCGTTACACCCATCGATTTGCCGCCGTCCACCCTGTGGTAGAAATCGGCCGCCGATATCATCGCCTTCGAAGGGATGCACCCGTAATTGAGGCAGACCCCGCCAAGTTTGTGTGCTTCGATACACAGGGTTCTCTTTCCCATCTGCGCCAGCCTGATGGCACACGGATACCCACCGGGGCCGGCTCCTATCACTACTGCATCGTATTCGTGTGTGCTCATCTGATGTGCCTCCAGGATCGCTTACGATCCGTCGATGATATTCTGGATGAAGAACTCCCCTGCTCTGTACGAAGAACGGACCAGCGGCCCGCTTGCCACATATTTGAAACCTTTTTCCTCTCCAACCAGGCGATACGCTTTGAATTGCTCCCTGCTTACATATTCGAGAACCGGAAGGTGTTTCGGGCCCGGACTCAGGTACTGGCCAACCGTGAGGAAATCAACATCGGCATCCCGCAGATCATCCATCGCCTCTTCGATCTCATCCTCCCGTTCACCCAGCCCTGCCATCAGACTCGATTTGCTCAAGAGAGGTTCTGTTCTGATCGACCGGGACATCTCTTTCAGATCGACGAGTACCTGAAGTGAAAGATCGTAGGATGCCCTCGCATCGCGGATCTCTCTTGTCAGCCTGCGCACGGTTTCGAGGTTATGGGAAATCACCTGCGGGCCCGATTCGATTACTCTGCGAAGAGCGGAACGCTCCCCTCCGAAATCGGGAATAAGGGTCTCCACGACCAGTTCCGGACAGCGAGTTCTGACCGCTTCCACCGTTGCGGCGAAATGTGCGGCTCCCCCGTCGGCCAGATCATCCCTGTCCACGCTGGTGATCACTACATACTTCAGTTCGAGTGAGACCAGTGATTCAGCAACCTTTTCCGGTTCCCTGTAATCCAGATATCCGCCTGGATTGCCTCTTCTGACATTGCAGAATCGGCAGGCCCGCGTGCAGGTATCCCCCAGTATCATAATCGCAGCCGTACCCCATCCCCAGCACTCGCCGAGGTTGGGACACATCGCCTCTTCGCATACTGTATGCAACTGCAGGCTTCGAAGCAGTTTCTTTATCCGAACGTAATTGGCTCCGCCCGGGGCACGTACCTTGAGCCAATCAGGTTTTCGGCCGCTGAGATTGTCAGTAGAAGGTATTTGCATGATCGAAATGGCACTATAAGTTGAGCATTCTATTCGGGCAAGAGCGACCACCCGGATATACCGACTCACCTATCAAGATTCAGACTGTGAATATGGAGGCTCCATGGTACTCGAACCCTCAACAGAATCGACCGATCAGCCCGAGACACAGGCATGGGATCGACTGAGTGAAATGCTGGATGACTGGTCCCAGCTCGACGCGGGATCAGTTATGCAGAAGAGCCGCCGACTTCTTGGATTAGCTATCGCAAACGAGCTGCTGGCAGGTGAATCGGATACTATCCTCGATCTCTCCTGTGGCGACGGATGGTTCACCCGCCATCTGGCAACAGAAGTGTGTCCGAGCGGTCAGGTTACCGGAGTGGACATCTCCCCCAAGATGATCGAAGTTGCCGGCAGCAATCCCGACAACCCCTCGAACGTACGCTTCGAGGTCGCCAGATTTGATGATCTCACCATAGAGGATGGCTCTATAGATCATATTACTTCTATCGAAGCATTCTATTACTTTCCCGACCAGGTTGCTGCAGGACATGAGATCTTCCGTGTGCTGAAACCGGGCGGCACCTTCTTCGTCGCCATGCACTTTTTCCTGGAAAACAGATACACCCATCACTGGAGGAATCACCTTCAGGTTCCAATGCACTGCAAGGGATCAGATCAGTACAACACTCTCTTCCGTGCGTGCGGATTCATCGATGTAGGCGATCAGCGCATAAGAGCTGAATCTGAACTGGCTGAGGAAGTTGATGGCCGATGGTTCGAGAGCCGCGAGCAGCTCATCGGTTTCAAGGATGAAGGTGCACTGCTGGTTTCGGGCAGGCGTCCGCCGGAGGAGGACTGATCCTCTTTTTATATGGAACAGGGCTGTATAGATCTTCACGCACACACGACCGCCAGTGATGGCTCTCTGACTCCGACCCAGCTCATCGAGGCTGCAATATCAACCGGGCTTGAGGCGATCGCGATTACCGACCACGATACTGCCGACGGAGTGGAGGAAGCAGTGACGGCAGGTGAGAACCTGGGAATCAGGGTCGTTCCCGGAATCGAGATATCTGCACAGATTGACAGAGGAACCCTTCACATTCTCGGATACGAGATAAACCCTGACGAGGAGATGTTTGCCGCCGGGATCGAAAGGCTGAAACAGGCAAGAAGGGACCGTAATCCGAAGATTATCAGGAACCTGCAGGCGATGGGTATTCCGATCGAACTGGAGCAGGCTGAAATGAAAGCCGGCGGCGGCGTAGTCGGGCGTCCTCACATTGCAGAGGCTCTGCTGGATATCGGCGCCGTTTCAACTATCCAGGAAGCCTTCGACAGATATCTCGATGCCAGTTCCCCCGCCTACGAACATAAGTTCCGCTACGAACCGGCTGAAGCATTTCAACTGATCCTCGGTGCCGGCGGAATCCCGGTAATGGCCCACCCCTGTCAGACCGGAAGAGAGGGTGAAGGCCTGAATAATCTGGTTGCCGAACTGAAGGATATGGGTCTTGGGGGGATTGAGGTTTACTACACGCATCACACTCCTGAACAGTGCGAGTTCTATATGGAACTGGCTGACAGGTTCAATCTGATCCAGACCGGCGGTACAGACTTCCACGGACACAGGAAGAGAGAGATACAACTGGGATGGGGAAAGGGCGATCTGCGTGTCCCCGCACAGTTTCTGCAACCACTTGACGAGAGAGTGGCCCTTATCAGGGGTAATTGATGTCCGAGCAGTCTTCTATCTGAGGTCGAGTTCCTTCATCAGACGGTTCAGGGATGAGCGATGCATACCGAGCATTTCTGCCGCTCTGGTCTGGTTGCCGCCACACTCCTCAAGAGATCTTTTTACCATCCACCGCTTGTAGCTCTCTACAGCTTCAACCATGGGAGTTCCCGGTGGCACGCTGAGGGGATCTTCTGACAAACCGGTGGCGGATACTGAAATTGGTATGTCATCCACACCGATCGTGCCGGTCGGCGAGAGCACGAGCGCCCGTTCGAGCACGTTCCTCACCTCCCGAACATTACCGGGCCAGTCGTATTCCTCCATTCTCTTCCAGACTTCTGCAGATATCTCAGCCTCACTGCGGCCCAACTCGGAACAGAGACGTTTCAGATGATGCTCAACAACCAGGGGAAGATCCTCCATCCTCTCTCGCAGTGGAGGCAGGTGGAGAATCACAACACTCAGGCGGTGGAAGAGATCGTCACGGAATTTCTTTTCCGAAACCTCCTGTTCAAGATCGCGGTTGGTCGCGGCGATAATCCTGGTATCCACCTGCCGGGTCTGTGTTGAGCCGACCCGCTGAAACTCACCGTATTCCAGAACCCTCAACAGTTTGGCCTGAACAGGCAGCGGCAGTTCACCGATCTCATCGAGAAAAAGCGTGCCCCTGTCAGCTTCCTCCAGGCGCCCCACTTTTGCAGAGATCGCCCCTGTAAAAGCTCCCTTTTCGTGGCCGAAGAGATCTGATTCGAGGAGGGTATCGCTCAGAGTAGCGCAGTTCACGACAACGAACTGGGATTTCGCTCTGGGTCCATTCTCCCGGATCGCGCGTGCCGCCAGTTCTTTCCCTGTACCCGTTTCACCTGTCAGAAGCACAATCGATTCCGTAGCTGTTACCCGCTCCATCTTCTCAAGAAAATCCTTCATGGAGGCGGCTTCTCCCCCAACAAATGTGAAGAGATCAGCCTGCCGCCGTCGGCTGTGCTTAACTTCCCGTTCTAGGGTCCTTCTTTCAACCGCCCGCTCCAGAACCAGCAGAAGATGGTCCGGGTCTGGTGGTTTCGTCAGAAAGTCGAATGCTCCGCTCTTCATGGCTTGCACGGCATTTTCTACATCACCATGACCGGTGAGGAGGATGACGGGAAGATCAGGTTCAAGAAATCGAACTTCCTCCAGGACCTCCTGACCGCTCTTGCCGGGCATGACCAGATCGACAAGCATCGCCTGCGGAGGGTGTTCTTGAACGGCCCGGACCGTATCGATCCCATCAGCTGCTTCCAGCACTTCCCACCCGGCTGAGACGAGAAGCTGTGCAAGGGATTCCCTCATCTCCCGTTCATCATCTGCGACTATAATTCTTTTCACGATATCATTGCCCCGGTAGATAGATAGCGAAGGTAGTACCTTCAGATGAAGTGTGCCGGAGTTCTACCCTGCCTCTCTGTAATCCGACCAGTTCGTGGACGAGAAAGAGACCGAGACCGAACCCTATCGTTCTGGTCATTGTACCCGACACTTCACCACGCTCAAAAAGGGTTGGAATCCGGTCCTCCGGAATTCCCGGACCCTGATCTGAAATCGTAATATTCCAGCCCCGGTCAGCCTGTTCGGCCCCAATGGATATGACAGTGCCACTCTCCGATACCTTGAGGGCATTATCTACAAGGTTGCTGAGGACTTCCTGAAGCAGGAGAGGATCAGCGCGAACCTCGGAATTTTCAGGGATGGTACTTTCCAGCACAACCTGTTCCGATTCGGCGGCCATCTGATGCCGGTCGAAAGCGGCAGCGGTCACTTCGGTCAGCCGGCACGATTCAAATTTGGGTTCGACCCTGCCTGCATCCACTCTGGCGGTGTGCAGCAGCCTTTCAACCATGTGAGTCAATCGCATGGTGTTCCGCTCGATCCTGGTGGCATCTTTTGAGCCTTTCTCATCTCCCGCTTCCTGGCTGCGTCTGGCCATCATCGAGGCGGACATACTGATCGCTGCCAGGGGCGATCTCAGGTCGTGACTTACAAGGGACAGAAAGTCATCCTTCAGCTGGGTCAGGGCTTCCAGTCTCTCCTTCTCTGCGGCCTCTTCCAGCAGCTGCCTCTGCATAACCTCCCGCTGCAGCGCGGTGGAGGTCATCCCCACCAGTGTTTCAAGCAGGGCCCTGTCGTACGTATGGTAAGCCATTCCGGATCGTTTGGGTCCCAACCACAATTCCAGTCCCTCAAGTTCGTGGAAGGGCAGGGTCAGAAGCGGTTTCTCAATAAGGCCTGCGTTCTCGACATTCTCCCAGAGATTGTGCCATCTCCCATCTCTCTCCACCACCTGAATCCATGTCGACATGACGGTCTGCATTACCTGACTGTGCAGGTAATTGATGATCGCCACACCGGTCAGACTCCTGTCGAGCTCTTCGTTAAATGCGCGAACGGTCCTTCCGTAGCTGTATTTGGTACGAAAGAAGAACCTGTCTACGATGCCCTGTGTCCGCTTTCTAAGCGGTTCGTAGAAAAGATGGAAGAGCAGCAGGGGAAGGGCCAGAATCAGTACCACCCGGAAAGTGAAGAGCAGGTCAACACCCGGAAGCTTGTTGAGAGAGATGAAACCGAGGACCACGAAAATTCCGCCGAAGAGGAAGTAGACAACAACGGTCGCCGGTGCGTACATCACTCCCTGCCGGAGTACTACTGAGATGTCCAGCAGATTGTGTCTGACCACAGAGATCACAAGACTGAGGGGAAGGAATAGAAGAAAGAGAAGCGCCAGATGCTCCTCCATCGGAGCCTCGACTTCCAGTGCACGGGGCAGGATGATCAGCAGCAGCGGAAGCAGTCCGCCGATGAGGGTTCCCATGAGAACCCAGCGGATCCTGTTTCTGGTTGCCCAGTCAGAGGATCTGCGGTAGGTGATGAACAGACCTGTTCCTACCAGAAGCACCGAGGCCCCCATGAATGCCCAGAGGACATATTGACAATAGAGGTCGAGCTGATAGCCAATTGCCACCCCCGCCCCCACATAGAGCACGATCCCCGAAGCGATGGATGTACCAAGAATGGCCGCAAAGATCCATGCGCTCCGTCTCAACCAGCCGAGAGGGCGCCAGAAGGTGGATTCGAGGGGGAAAAAAGAAGCAAAGGAGAGCATGGCCGGCGGGACCAGCACGTAGGTGTAGGCCCAGAACACACCGGGCAGCCACTTCCACAATCCCGGACCGAGCGGCGCGCCCCACTCCTCAAGTGCAAGGGTAGCGCCCAGAAAAGACAGCATGGCAGCCAGGGGAAGAGCAGCAGGGTGTCGCAATCGATGGCCGAGCAGAAAGGCGGCCAGACCCAGAGTGGTGACACAAACAAGAATCAGGGTGATCAGGCCCCGGACTGTGTACCCGGTCACCAACGCCACCTGGTGCTCTACTATTTCAGTGGCAGCGGTATCTCCCTTCCTTACCAGCCCTATCGTGACACTCTCTCCGACACGCCTGCCGGCCAGGGCCAGGCGAACGTGCCAGCCGCCGCTAATACCCAACCCGTCGATCGTGACGGGCAATACCCCCTCTGTTTCAGGTACGAGTTCGCCAGGTTCGATGAACTCAAACCCGGCCGATCCCTCCACGATAAGTGGCAGGTCTGCACGCAGCGTATAACGGATCAGACCTGCAATCGTGCAGACAACCAGCAGAAGCCATACGGCCCATGGCAGAAATCGATTTGATGCAGCAGCGATCATTTTTTCCTGAGCCACCTCCTTCTCGACATCGGCCAGGAGGGGAAAAAGCAGGGACGGAAATCACACGCTTCGGTAGTGCATCCGGGCGTATTATCTTATTGCATTCTCCCTGCAGAATGTCAGTGAACCGGTTTCTCAACGAGGATTTTAATTTGCCACTATCTATCCAGACAATCACCGTAGGACCAATCGAGGTTAACTGCTACATTGCCGGCGATCCCGAATCAAAGGACGCCATACTCATAGATCCGGGAGCCGAACCTGAGCGTATCACGGCAGAGATCACAAATGGAAACTGGAATGTAACCCACGTGATCGCAACACACGGTCACTTCGATCATGTGATGGGAGTTGAGCGTATCCTGGAGGTAACGGGAGCACCATTCCTGATCCACCAGGCCGGTGCAGATGTGCTCGAAAGAGCCCCCGAAGTGATGATGCGGTGGTTCGGAGTCGAAACCGATCCTCCACCCCAACCGGATCGCATTCTATCCGAAGGTGACACTATAGGAATAGGTAACTGCGAACTTGCGGTTGCCGAAACGCCCGGACATTCTCCCGGGGGGATATGCCTCATCGGTGAAGGGGTGGCTTTTGTGGGCGATGCAGTCTTTGCAGGGAGTATAGGTCGAACCGATCTGCCCGGCTCCGACTACACAACCCTGATATCGAGTATCGAAACGAAATTGCTGCCGCTGGAGGATGACACTGTTCTCTATCCCGGTCACGGACCATCCACAACCATCGGCCAGGAGAGAAGAACAAATCCCTTCTTCCTGCAGAATTTTGATTGATTGTTCAGCTGTAAGTGAGAGATACCGGGCAGGAATCCGTTAATAATCGGGCACGGTGAGGTAGAATATACCCCATGCACCGGGTCCGGCGTGAGCACCCACGGCCGGTCCGATTTCCAGTTCCAGCATCTCGACAGGACGGTAGCGCCACTCGAATTCCTCGCAGGCAATCTTTGACATCTCGGGGTTGTCGCTATGGGCTACAACCCCGATAACCGGCACTCCCTCTGGTATCTCATCATCGAATCTGCCCAGAATCTCGTCGAGTCCGTTCCTGGAACTCCTGACCTTGTCAACAGTCTCCAGCAGACCATCCCTGATTGTTATGAGTGGCATCAGCCCCAGGATCTGCCCGACCCAGCCGCGCAGTCTGCTGACCCGCCCGCCCTTGATGAGAAACTCGAGGGTCTCAAGTATGCAGTAGAGCTTCGAATGGCGACGCATCTCCTCCAGGCGGTGCACGAGTTCCTCCAGACCGATACCCTTCCGCGCGAGGCGGGAGAGCTGCAGCGCCATAGTCCCTATCGGAATCGTCACGGTCTCCGTATCGAAAACGGTTATTCGACCTTTATCGATCTCTTCGGAGGCATTGACCGCAGCCTGGAAAGTCCCGCTCAGCTTGCTGGAGATGTGTATTGAAAGAACTTTCTCATATGAGGAGAGTGCTCTCTCGTAGACATCTTCCAGATCACCCGGAGCCGGCTGACTGGTCGTAGGGTGCAGCGGATGGGTTCTCAGCATCTCATAGAACTGTCCGGTAGTCAGTTCCACTTTGTCCCTGTATACCTCGTCTCCGAAGGCTATCAGACATGGAACTACCGTAATTCCCGCCTCCGCAGCGATATCGAGGGTCAGATCACAGGTGGAATCTGCCACAATCGCTACACTCTGTTTCTCCGATCGCGGTCTGATCTGGATCTGTTTTGAGAAGAGAGCCTCTGCCTGCTTCTGCATGTCTTCCGCCCGGGCGTCGAGCAGTGTTCCGACGCTCTCGAGCAGGGCGAAGATTTCATCGGGTGAGTTGGAGTGGATGTGCACCTTGAGAAGATCAGAATCGCCACCCACGATCAGTGAATCGCCCAGCTTCTTCAGTCGCTTCTTCAATGCATCGGGCTCTGTGGCGGGATCTTCAACCAGCGCCTGAGTGCAGTATCGGTAGGTTATCTGATCAGGTGCACCGGCACTTCCCATCAACGCGGCAGGGTAAACTGCTGCAGGCTCCGTGCGTGCCGGATGCAGAACGCCGCGGTGTATGAATTCGTTTATCCCTTCGAGCATATGTACGAACCCCTGCGCACCGGCATCCACCACACCGTGTTTCTTCAGTAGAGCCATCTGCTCCTGAGTATGCGCCAGGGCCACTTTCGCCCTTTCGAGGGCGCCGTCAAGGATGTCTTCGATGTCCCGCGGCTCGCGGCTCAGATTCGTTATGGTATTCGACCACTCTCTCATGACCGTCAGGATAGTACCCTCTACCGGTTCCATGATGGCGTCGTACGCCCTCTGGAAAGCCTGCTGGCATGCTCTGGCCAGTTCTTCCCTGTGAAGACGGCGGATACCACGATCGAAGCTCTCGAGAAATCCGCGAGTGAACTGTGCCAGTATGAAGCCGGAATTGCCGCGGGCCCCCACAAGGACGGCACGTCCCAGTTCATTGCGGACATCGTCGAGCGATGGAGAGTCGAGGTGGGCTATGCCATCCACGGCATAGGCGAGGGTCATCGCCATATTTGTTCCGGCATCGCCGTCCGGAATAGGGAAGACATTGATCGAGTTCAGCGACTCGCGGTGCGCGTTGACCCGGTTTGCTGCGGCAATGAATGTTCTCTGAAGCCGCCTGCCGTCAAGATAGCGGATAGACATGAGGGCACAGTCTACTTCCGGTACTCGATCTGTCAAGGACGGGGCACTACTACCGGTGGATCGATTTAGAATACTTTTGTACGGCCAGAACGGCAGGAGTGAAGGAAGGATTCTCCTCCAGAGCATTCTTGTAATATTCAAGGGCTTTTGCAGGCGATCCGATCAATTCACTCGCTCTTCCCAGGTTGTAATAAGGATAGCAGTATGACTCGTACCGTTTAGCCTGCAGCGCCAGCATCAGCCACTGCAGTGCATCTTCAGGACGTCCCATCTCTATGAGATATGCTCCTATGTCGTTGTATGGATTGCCGAGGGAGGGATCGACCCGGATGGCCTTGTAACACTCCTTGATCGCATCTTCGAGACGGCCCTGGAAGGAGTATGCCCAACCGAGGAATGTGTAGGCTTCCGCTGTGGGAACCAGCTCGAGAGAGCGCTTGTACTGGTAAACCGCCTCCTGGAGCTTTCCCTGCCGCTGTAATACGTAACCGCGGTGGAACGCCCTTATCGCCTCTGTTCTGATCGAATCGCGTTTCATAGCATGTCCCTATGGAGCCTGGCGGAAATTAGCCCACTCCTCCGACGATTATGCTGCTGGCCCCGGGGCCCGGCTCCAGTTAATCTTCAGGGAAGAACTAACCCGATACAGGACTGCACTGACTTGTCAGCACAGAACGGCCCGCCAGACCCGAAGCCATACCCCCCGACAATCGGTCAGAGGATAGTGGCAGCTCTCGGCCGGATGATGATCCGTCTGCTGGGCAGCACACTCAGGTATGAAATGATCGGAGAGGAATACCTGCGGGAGGCGCGAGAAAACTCACCCGACGGCCATGTTGCACTGGCATTCTGGCACGGCAGGCAGTTTTCGCTCGTTTATGCATGGAAGGGCAGCAACATAGCCGTTCTGACCAGCCTCAGCCGGGACGGGACTCTGCAGAGCCTGGTACTTGGAGGTCTGGGATTTCACATCGTTCGGGGTTCCACATCGAGAGGTGCTGTCAGGGGGCTGGTGGGGATCATAAGAGCGGTGAAGGAAGGGCGTGACACAGGTTTTGCGGTGGATGGGCCCCGCGGTCCTCACAGGCTTGCACAGCATGGCATCCTCTATGCAGCCATGAAAACCGGCATACCGGTGGTACCGATGACAAGTGCCGCCCGGCGGGCACGCGTATTCGAAAAGGCCTGGGATAAGTACATTCTGCCTCTGCCGTTTACGAGGGTTGTGGTCGCTTACGATGAGGGATTCACGATACCCGACGACAGCGATGCAGATTACCTGGACAGAAGGGCGACCGAACTGGGTGAACTGCTGGATAATCTGACTGCTGAGGCAGAAGAGGCACTGCGAACCTGATTATTCTGATCTGAATACAATCAATGGTTCAGATCGATCGACAGGGATATCCACCACCGGAGTCCTCCCCATATATCAGCCTTCTCCCCGCGATACGGTTCAGGAACGGGCTCATCCTCCGGCTGCTTTCGTTCCTGTACCGCAAGGGGGAGCAACTGGGCAATCCCTCCCTGCAGGCTGATGTCGGCGGCGATCGAAGCCTCACCCTGCACACCCAGATCAAGAAGTTGAGCCGATCGCAGCCGAAGTTGATCAAGAAGGATATTGGTGCGTCCGAGCCCCAGGACCAGCGGCTCCCACGATTCGAACTCTCCAGCGGTCCACAGGTGGTGCATGTCCACGCCCAGATAGATCCTGTAAAGATCTGAACGTTTGAGCCACCTTCTTCCTCCTGTGCTGATGACATTCACACTCAGGTCTGCCACAGCTCTGCGCCTCAGTCCGAGAAGGTCCATGATTGCAGGGGTGAATGGCCAGAATTCCAGGTCCCCTTCACCCCTCATTAATGTGCTCGTATACCCAGACCAGAGCTGGAAGGGATTGCCAGATAGATTCAGGTTCCACGCTGTTCGAAACCAAAAGCGGGAGTCGTTAAGGAGAAAGCGGGCGTACCTCAATCCCTGCGAAAAAAGCTCTGAACGGTGTTCTCCCCTTCCAAAACCACCGGAGAGAAAAAGCTTTCCGGCAGGTGACTCTGCTCTGAGATCGAGAAGCCACAGGTCGGGGCTCGGCTTCAACCTGTGCATCGGTTCCTCCTCTCCTCTTCCACTTCCCCATCTCCGCTGCAATCTGAAGCCAAGAGGCCAGCTCATGACGCTGCCGGTCCATTCGATGCCGTACATATACTTTGAGGAGGGAGCGATCACCTCTGCACGATCCGATCCATATTCAATTTCAACCTGGTCACCGGCAACTCTTCTCGAACCCCAGATCGAAAGGCTCATCTCATTTTGCAGGTTCATCTTTACCGCAGCGGCCGCTTCATCGTCACCACGAAAGTGACCCTTCTGCCCCAATGAGATGAGGTATTCCCACTTCTTGTTTCTGCCTCTTATTCCCAGCCATGAATGATTTTCACTGATATTTCGATTCAGTTGACCCTTTTCTCTTCTGAATCCAATGTTGGTGGAACTGCCTGACTCTGTGCCTCCCACCAGCAGGAACAGCTTTTCACCGGCCAGAGGAGTAGAGGCATGGATCACTGAGTAGCCGGCGGTCTGGTCGTCATCGGGGTTACCGGCTCTGCGGGCGCGATACGTAAGAGCGTTCCACTGCTCAAATCGCACTCCGGAAAAATCGGAATTCATCCATCCGGCGGGATCCACTACCGGTGACGCTCCCATCAGGCCCATCGTGTTCGAACCGGGATTTCCCCATCCAGCCACAGGAACGACAGCGTCCCTGCTTCCGCTGCTGATCATCGATTCGGGCGCAATCAGACTGCTCAGTTCAGGCCATATCATGGTTGCCTGCGCCGAAGCAGGATGAGAGGAACTGGAAACGAGAATTCCTGAAATCAGCAGCTGGAGAAGGAATGTAAACGGCCGGAAGGACGTTAACCCTCCCGGCCGTGCGGTCTCCAGAACAATCACCGGAATCTCCTGCTTGATCAGCACCCTTCAGGCAATTAATTAATGCCTCCCATGAAAATCGGGAAGGGACCAGGAGATGGGAACATCGTGATCCCGAAGAAAGCCTTGAATGCCGCGTCGGTAGTCAGGCCGGGATAAATCCCGTTAAGAGTGGGGTTCGGGAAGACGAACTGGCTGTAATCCTCCGGCCAGCCATCCCACAGGAACATCATATACATGCTGTTCCACTGGTATGGGGGCAGCACCTGTTTCGGGTCGGAGATAGGATTGCTGAAATAGGCCGACAGGTCCACGGTCAGGCTCTCGGTGGTGCCGTCCCCATCGAAATCCTCTTCGACCAGGTAGGGGCCGTTCAGAGTCGCGCTCAGCTGATTCAGCCCCAGAGCGATATCCAGAAGATCCTGCACAGAGGGACCGGAATCTCCGGTAGGATCTATCTTGATCAGATCGTCGGTCTGATCGTCGGTCTCTGCCTGCAGGGCGGCCGAGAACTGGCCGAGCTTGGTAATCGCCGTAAGAAGTGATGTACGCGTCAATCCCAGATGGGTCGCCCCATTGGTGCGCAGTTTCAGGAAGGTGCCATCCTGCTGATTGAGAGCCGCTTTTACTGCCGTCGTATCACTGAAATCTGGGGCGTTCAGATTGTAGGAGACGAAGAAGTGGAGCTGCGATTTAAGCACGTTGATCATAGCATCCAGCATCAGGATATCTGCTATATCGAGTTCCAGTCGCCCCTCCTGCATCCCGGTTAATTCGGGTGTCAGGACCAGCTGCCAGTCGGGATATGCCTCGATAGATTCCAGCAGGAGTATCACAACATCCAGAACCGGAATTATCACGTTCTCCATAATATCCTGAAGAGGTCCCAGATCGGGCGGTTGATCCTGGATGACACGGGCCATCTGCGAATTCATCCACCTGAGCCAGCTTCCAGGAGTCAGAACCTGTGATCCTGTCTGTGATATGCCGCCTCCCACAACTTTACGGAAACCGACCGGATCGCTTCCGGCAACCCTGGCAAAGGAACCAGGTCCCAAGATACCGCCAACCGCGGCCAGCACCTGCTGGTTCTGACTCAGCAGACCAACATCACACATCACCAGGCCCGCATTGGCGTCCATATTCTCCGGATCGAGCAGCTTAGCTGCCTCAAATTTGGCTTTCGGAGTTGCGAAATCGGGGACGTCGCTGTTGAAGGCAACGGCCAGTAACTGGAATCCCTCATCGATGAGCAGCTGTGCCGCCTTCTGATCGGCATCACCTTCGGGTGATGTAGATTCCTCGCAACCCGACAATGCCATCAGGGACACCGCTGACGCCAGAAACGCGAACCGCGCATACCTCTTCAGCAGTGCCTTATAACCACCGGTTGAATTCAGAAACATGGCAGGAAAGACCTCCTCCCGGGATTTTACAGATTGTGGTATTTTTTCAATGCCACTTCTGGACTATAAACCGGGCAGTACATTTACAGCCAACGTATATCAAGTTAATCGCCGGGGTGTTCGAAAGCTACTCCCTGCTTCATTTCTTCGAATCGGGCGAGCAGGAAGAGAACGTCGGAAAGTCGGTTCAGATATGGCACTATGAACGGGTTCTCCGGTGCCTCACTCCCTTTTTCAATCAGCGAAATAACCGTTCTTTCAACCCTGCGGACTATCGAACGTCCCAGATCTATCGCTGCACTGGCCGCAGTGGCACCTGGTACAATGAACCGGGGAGAGAGTTCCACCAGATCCTCCAGTTCGAGTCCAAGTGCTTCCAGAGCGCTCAGCTGCTGCTCACCGATCCGGTTCTCAAGTATCTGATCGGCCGATGTTTTTGTAGCCAGTTCCGCGCCGATCAGAAAGCAGGTTTCCTGTATCTGCAGAAGTTCATTCCGGATTCTCTCGTCGGTGGAGAGTGCCCTGCCCAGGCCTATCGCCGACACCGCTTCATCCAGCGCGCCATACGCTTCGGTACGCGGATCGTTCTTGGAGATCTCTTCACCCGAGAACAGGCGGGTACGGCCCCCATTACCCCGTTTTGTAGAGATGCTCATGGCAATGCCTAATCAGGCACCCATCCTTCGCTGATACTGCGTTGGTAGTAGAAATCAAACCGGTCGAGAAGGTGTTTTCCCTCTTCTGAGATTCCTTCCTCACCTTCGTTGGCCTCCATTATCCCCTGCAACTCACCCAGAGAATACTTTTCAAATAACTTGAGATCTTCTTTCTCAACAGGCTCTACGTTGTCCTGCTCCATGATGATTATAATCTGGTCAATTGTCAGGTTCTTGAAAGCTTCCAGAAACTCCGTCTGTATATGCCCCTGGCTCTCCTCATCCAGAACCCTCATAACCCGGATGAATTCCATCCTGTCCCTGTAATGTCGGCGGCTGGTTATCGCATCGAAGATGTCTCCGATCGCCAGTACCCGTCCCTCTTCAGGTATATCATCACCTGTCAGGCCGAGCGGGTATCCCTTCCCGTCGATCCTCTCATGATGGCTTCCGGCCATCATGGGGATCTCCTTCTTCTCTCTGTCGAAATGAATCTTCTCGAGGATATTCAGAGTATGCCGGGCGTGGGACTGGATGACCTTGTACTCCTCGTCGTCCAGCTTTCCATCCTTGAAGAGAATGATCTCCGGAACCCCGATCTTGCCGATATCGTGCATGAGGGCAGCTGCATTGAGGATCTCCAGCTGTTTCTCCGAGTAGTCGAGTTTCTCGGCGATGATTACAGAATAGTCGGTCACCCTCTTGCTGTGACCCGCAGTAATGGGATCTCTCGCATCCATGGCAGTTGCCAGGGTTTCCACAAAGGATATAAAGCTCTTCTTCTGTTCCTCGTAAAGCTGGGAGTTCTCAACCGCGATTGCAGCCTGACCGGCCAGTGATTTCAGGATCTCTTCATCCTCGTGGGTGAAGGCTTCATCCCCCCGCTTGTTCAGCACCTGCATCACGCCTATGCGATCGCCAGTTTGGTTGTTCATGGGGACCGCAAGTACCGAGCTTGTCCGGTACCCGGTGCGCTTATCGAATTCCTGGTTGAATCTCTCGTCTTCGTACGCATCAGGGATATTAAGTATTGTACCTGTTTTTGCCACGGCGCCGGCCAGGCCCATGTGCATGGGGAATCTGATCTCCATGAATCGCACGCCCTGAGCCACCTTCGACCAGAGTTCTTCAGTGTCCCAATCGATCAGGAAGAGGCTCGAACGGTCCGCATTCATGATCTCGGTGGTTTTGGCGACGATAAGGTTGAGCAGACGGTCCAGATCAAGAGTACCTGCCAGCGCACGCGATACGTCGTTCATGGCACGCAGGCGGGAGAGTTCGAAAAGTGCCTCCTCGAGCGTTATCTCCTCTGCAGAACCAGAAGTGATACCTGAGTCGGGATTTTCTTTTTTCTCCGGATTGGGCATTGAAATCTCCGTGAGATGTAGATCTGCTCTTCCCTGATATGCTAGACTTACTTTCAAGCAGGCTCAACCCAATTGTCAGGAGGCATCATCGCATCGGCCGCCTCCCGCTCGGCCGTGCGTAGCAATTGGACCGTAAGCCCTGAACGGATAAACAGTATTCCGCCGATGAGGATCGAAGGCAATGCCTGTCCGATCCAGATCAATATTGAAAAAGCAGCAGCGTTGTGATAGGCAATACTACCCGCTTCCATCGAACCGGCGCCAATCAGTGAAAAACCCAGCATGATCGCGGCCTGATAGGGACCTGCACTCCCGGGGCCGGCCGGGATCAACGTGCTGGCATTCATCAGAACTACGAGCAGAAGGGTTGAAGCCACAGGTCCGGCCCTGCCGAACTCACGAAGCCAATCGATCAAACCCTGGCTCGTCAAGAATATGTAGCAGGAATATCCTATAAATACCCATGCCACTAAGCTGTAGAGGAGGAAGCGGCCCATGTGAGCCGGCCGTGAAGCCGGTTTCATCCCTTCCACAAAGAAATGAAGGAAGCGCCGACTCCTTCTCCATGGCTTCTCCACACCGGAACCTTCCTCCAGCGGGAAGAACCTCCGCAGGACGATGGCGACTATCATTATTGAAATCAGAACAACAGCTACAACAGCACCGATCCCCACGATGATCCTCAATGTGGGACCGGCCAGCCCCGTGAATCCCAGCAGGTAGAGGATTACTGCTACCAGCGTGAGCAGGTCTGAGATCTTCTCCATCAGAACACTTGCAGTGGTGGCAGCCTTGCTGATACCCGTTCGCTCGCCCAGGGCAACGATCCTGATAAGTTCGCCGGCACGAGCAGGTAGTGCGAAATTGCCGAAATAGGAAACAAATGTCGCATACACCGCATCGGTGCGACGGATCTTCCCCTCCCCTTCGAGCAGAAAGAACCACCTGTACCCCCTGAACCAGATTCCAATTGTAAAGGCAATCATTCCGGCGAGTGTCAGGAAAGGATCGAGGTTCTTCAGGGCCTGCCACAATTCAGGCAGTTTCACATGACGGAGAGCAAGATCGAGAAAGGCCAGAGTTACGGCAGCCTGCATGAACTCGGCGAGCAGTTTGACCGCCCTCCCCTTTGCCGATATCACTGCAGCGGTGAAGAAAATGCCGCCGGCGATCAGCAGAGTATGAATGGACAGCAGGTTATTCCACCGCCAGATACCGTATGCCAGAGGCAGTAGTCCTGCAGAGAGATGGAGTAATCTCCTCCACATTGCTGGTATCTTCTTCACGGTCTGTTCATATCTCTATTCAAACTAAAGAGTTTAGCACCCGCATATATTAGTCGGTACTAATGACCAAATAAGTTAGTTGAGAGAAAATCGTCCGTCCATCGTACATTCTACCATCCCTGCTCTACATACGGGTAAAGGGATGGAAACAAGGGAGATGGAGTTCAAGTCGATAAAAATAAAAATCTCTTTAACTGCTTGCTGTGTAATCAGTTGGAGAGGAATAGAAAAAGTTTATCAGGACAGTGGTAATATCACCTCAATACCGAGAAAAAGCCACTATTTACCAGTAGCCATTTCTATTTAAGATAAGCAGACCTGAAAATACTTGACATTACTTGAAACATCGCGTTAGTTCGGGCCAACTGCAGCAGGATAACTATTAAACAAACAATCCCGGCTGTGGAGAGTCCACCCAACTGACGGGGAAAGGGACGTTTACAATGGTTCAATCCGATACCTCGTCTGCTTCCGTAGATCATATA
>CAZWVF010000004.1:45791-51727 GCA_964637695.1 uncultured Gemmatimonadota bacterium
TTGCAGGACATCAATGCCGAGTTCAATTACCTTCCCGAGACAGCATTGAGAGACGTAGCCGAGAAATTGGGTCTGCCTCTCAGCCAGGTGCTGCATGTTTCCACTTTCTACAATGTTTTCAGTTTGAAGCCGCGTGGTCAGTATATCATCCGTACGTGCTCAGGGACCAGTTGCCACGTGCGGGGAGGGAGCCGGATTCTGGACAGCCTCATGAAACAGCTTGGCATCCGTCCTGGGGAAACGACACCCGATATGAAGTTTACCTTGGAAACTGTTCGATGCGTGGGTTGCTGCGCCCTCTCACCATGCATTGTCATCGATACAACAACCCATGCCAAGTTACGCCCAGATGCAGTTGCCGCACTCCTGAGGACATATGAGTAATAAGCAGATAAGAACACTGGACGCACTGTCCGGCATAAAGGAAAGAGGCAGAGAGTCTCTTTTCCCCGCAAAGCCCCGAATTGCAGTTGGAACTGCTACCTGTGGGCTCGCTTCCGGAGCAGGCGATGTACTGGTTGCTATCCAGGAGAAAGTAAAGGCCGAAAATCTCGATGTCATAGTGACAGAGACAGGCTGCGTCGGTTACTGCGAGAAGGAACCGCTTGTTGACATACTCATGCCTGGAAAACCGCGGATCACATACCATCAGGTCACACCAGAAACGGCTGAGGAGCTGGTCGCGACTCTGTCAAACGGCGACTTCAGAGCAGACCTGGCTCTGTACAGGACGGATGAGGAAGAGTTCCTTGTTGAGAACGAGACAGTCAAATACCCTCTGGAGGACGGCGGAGAGGCGATAGAGGCAATTCCTCTTTTCCGCGACCTGCCATTTTACAGAAGGCAGCAGAAGATCGCCATGAGGAACTGTGGGATAATCAATCCCCACAGCATAGATGAGTATATCGCGCGGGGCGGCTACCTGGCTCTCTACAACACCCTGCAATCGCTATCATCTGAAGAGATAATCGACGAAGTGAAAAAATCGGGTCTCAGCGGGCGTGGAGGAGGAGGGTTCCTTACTGGCAAGAAGTGGGAATCGTGCAGAAATGCTCACGGTGAACCAAAGTATGTGATATGTAACGCCGACGAGGGCGATCCAGGCGCATATATGGATAGAAGTATCCTTGAAGGTGACCCTCACTCTGTCTTGGAAGGAATGATTATAGGTGCTTATGCCATCGGATCGCACGATGGATACATCTACGTGCGGGCCGAATATCCGCTGGCGGTCGAAAGGCTGAGAAATGCTCTCAGCCAAGCCATGGAGTATGGTTTTATCGGTGAGAATATTTTCGGCTCGGGATTCGACTTCACTGTCACGATCAATCGAGGCGGGGGGGCATTCGTCTGTGGTGAATCCACGGCGCTCATGGCCTCACTGGAAGGACGCGTTGGCGAGCCCAGGGCGAAGTATATCCACACTGTGGAAGCCGGTTTGTGGAACAAACCGAGCAACCTGAACAACGTCGAGACGTGGGCGAACATCCCGGTGATCATGGCCCGAGGTGCCGACTGGTACTCACAAATCGGGAACGAGAACAGCAAGGGGACAAAAGTCTTCTCCCTGGTGGGCACGATCAATAACACCGGACTGGTTGAAGTACCCATGGGGGTCACACTGCGCGACATCATCTTTGACATCGGCGGAGGTATTCCCGGAAACAGGAAGTTCAAGGCAGTGCAGACAGGAGGTCCCTCCGGGGGCTGCATTCCCGAAAACCTCATCGACACGCAGGTAGATTTCGATCGTCTGTGGGATCTGGGATCGATGATGGGCTCGGGCGGAATGATCGTCATGGACGAGACCACCTGTATGGTGGATGTGGCCAAGTACTTCCTCGAGTTCCTCAGGGATGAGTCGTGCGGCAAATGCGTACCCTGTCGGATCGGTGTCGACAGGATGTATCAGATCCTTGTCGATATCACAGAAGGGAGGGGTAAGGAAGGGGACATCGAACTGTTGGAGGAACTGTCCGAGACACTCATCGACACCTCCCTGTGTGCCCTTGGCAGTTCGGCACCATTCCCGGTGCAGAGCACGATCCGCTACTTCCGGGAGGAATACGAACAACATATCAAGTACAAGAGATGTCCAGGTGCTGTCTGCAGGCAGATAATCTCTTCAGCCTGTCAGCACACGTGCCCGCTGGAGGATAACGTCCCTTCGTACCTGACGTTGATCGCAAAGGGGGAGTTTGCCGAGGCGGCGGCACTCATCAGGGAGACGAACCCGCTGCCGAGCGTTTGCGGCCGCGCCTGTCACCACCCCTGCGAGACGAAGTGTGCCGCCGGCCAGTTCGGCGACCCGGTTGCCATCAACGACCTGAAGCGGTTCGTCCTCGACTGGGAGAGGAACAACAATGGAGTCGGGCCGATAACTTCTGATGAGGAGAAGCCCGACTACGAGAAGGTCGCGATTGTCGGCTCCGGACCGGCAGGCCTGACCGCAGCCCACGACCTCGCCAGGATGGGATACAAGCCGACGATCTTCGAGGCTCTCCCCGTTCCCGGCGGGATGCTGGCAGTCGGCATACCATCCTATCGCCTGCCGCGCGACATCCTCGACTACGACATTCAGAAGATTCTTGATGAAGGAGTAGAGCTGAGGTCCAACACACGAATTGGAGAGGATATAAATCTTCACGACCTGAAGAATGAAGGCTACAAAGCTACACTCATCGCCGTGGGGCTGCACGAGAGCAGACCGCTGCCAATCGAAGGTGTAGACCTGGATGGCGTCTTGCAGGGCGTGACTTTTCTGAGGGACATTGCACTGGGCAATGCGCCCAGAGTAGGCAAGAAAGTGATAATCATAGGCGGTGGTAACGTAGCTATCGACTGTGTCCGTTCCGCACTGCGTCTGGGTGCAGAGGAAGTGCACATGGCCTTCCTGGAACTCCGTGACGAAATGCTCGCCCATCCGTGGGACATAAAAGAGGCTTTGGAAGAGGGTATAATCTTTTACCCGGCAAAGGGCCCTGTGAGAATTCTTGAAGAGAAGGGAGCCGTAGCCGGACTGGAAATTATAAACTGTCTGTCCATATTTGACAAAGAGGGCGATTTCAATCCGACTTTCGAGCCGGAAACTGAATCGGTAATTCACGGCGACACGGTAATCATCTCGATCGGCCAGACAAGCGACCTTTCATTCTTAAGCGATGAGGCAGATGGACCACAGCAGGGTCCTGCAGGAACGATCGTGGCTGATCCCCTCAGCCACATAACCGATGCACCAGATATATTTGTTGCCGGAGACGTTTTTAGTGGTGCCGGTACGATCTCCGGTGCGATGGCTTCCGGCAGGACTGCGGCGGAATACATCCACAGGTACCTGAGGGGGATCACATTCGAGAAGGAGTTCACTGTGACACGACCGCTGAGGCAGGTCGAGCCACTTGAGTTGTCGGATGATGAGATCGAGCAGATCTCCGAGGCCGGCCACCGCCATCCTCCCGAAATGCCAGTCGAAGAAAGAACTCGCAGTTTCGAGGAAGTCAGGGGCAGTTTTGACGAAGCGACGGCTATCGAACAGGCAAAGCGATGCCTCAGGTGCGATCTGGAAGCCATCGCAGACAACACGGACGAGGAAGTAGTCGAGTCTGAAGGCGAGGCGATCCGTGGTTAACAGGAAGACCAAACTCAAGATCAACGGCTTTGAAATCGAAGTCGATAAAGGCACCACCATTCTGGAAGCCGCCCAGTTCCTCGGCATTGATATACCTACATTGTGCCACGATGACGGGCTGAAACCTTATGGCGTTTGCCGGCTATGCATCGTTGAGGCCAGCAAGGGCAGCAGAACGAAAATGGTGGCCTCGTGCGTGTGCGCGGCCGAGGCGTTCGAGGACTTCGATATAAGAACCCACTCGGAAAGGGTAATGAAGGCCCGCCGCGTGCTTATCGAGCTGATGATTTCGGAGTGCCCTACATCAAAAGTATTGCAGGACCTCGCTTCGAAGTACGGAGTGCGAGAGATTAGAGTAAGACAGGAGAACAAGGATTGCATCCTGTGCGGCCTCTGTGTCCGGATATGCGCCGAACAGATGGCCTCCGGGGCAATAGGGTATGTGAACCGAGGCTACGAACGCAGGATCACGACCCCCTTCGACATGAAGTCGGAGGTCTGCCGCACATGCGGCGCCTGCATATATATCTGCCCTATATGCCAGATGCGGTGTCCGGGGCCTGGACAGATCGAGGGGGAGCTCTGCGGCTCATGTGCGAGCCTGGATCCCTCCTGTGCAATAGAATACTCAGATTACATGTGCTACATGGGTGAGACCGGCTCTTGCGGAACTTGTATCAGGCCAAAAGACCCCACCCAAAGGAGGGTTGAACAATGAGTTTTGGCAAGGTCAACGCGACTGCTGCCACGCTGACAAAGAACAGGACTGAAGACTCGATAGTACCTACCTCAGGTATGTGTGCAACATGCGTGGACGGTTGCGTCGGTATGTGCGAGATCGGCAAGTCCGCCTACCGTGGACACGAGGCAATCTATCCGCAGCCGTTCGGTATCATCACCGCAGCAGGTCAAAAAGCGTATCCGGTTGATTACACCGACTTCAGTATCATGGGTACATGCGTCGGCGCCCATGGCATTGTCGAGGACAGCGACCAGGCCGTTTTCCCGAACGTCGACCTGGAGGTGAGTATCGGCCACGATGATGGAATAAAATTCCGCCTGCCGTTCATGATCCCTGGCATCGGTTCAACCGATGTAGCAAAGCACAACTGGGAGGGGCTGGCAATCGGTACGGCTCTTGCAGGTACGGGACTGACCATCGGCGAGAATGTTGTCGGTATGGATCCTGAGTCCAAGGTTGTGGACGGACGGGTTGTTGACACGGTGGATCTGAAGAGACGGATCTCTCTGTTTATGGATCACCAGCGTAATGGTTACGGGTGCATCATCGTTCAGGCCAATGTCGAAGACACCCGGTTGATGGTACAAGAGTACGCCATCGAGAAACTGGGAGTTGAGGTCGTTGAGCTCAAATGGGGACAGGGCGCCAAGGACATCGGTGGTGAAGTGAAGGTCAAAAACCTCGAAAAGGCTCAGCTACTGTACGAGCGCGGCTACGTTGTCCTTCCGAACCCGACGGATCCAACGGTCATCGAGGCGTTCGAGAAGGGGGCGTTCATAGAATTCGAGCGGCACTCCCGCGTAGGAATGGTCACTGAAGAGTCCTTCGCCACAAGGGTCGAGGAACTCCGCAAGGCCGGCGCAAAATACATATTCCTGAAAACCGGTGCCTACCGTCCCGTCGATCTGGCCCGCGCAGTGAAATGGAGCTCAAAGTACAAGATCGACCTGCTCACTGTTGACGGTGCCGGAGGCGGCACAGGCATGAGCCCGTGGCGCATGATGAACGAGTGGGGCGTACCTCCGGTCGAACTTCACTCTCTGATGTACGAGTATACCAAGCAGCTGGCCGACAAGGGCGAGTACGTTGCCCCTCTGGTACCCGCCGGTGGATTCATACTGGAGGATCAAATCTTCAAGGGACTCGCTCTGAATGCTCCGTTTGCCAAGATGATCGGAATGGCCCGCGGTCCGATTGCGGCGGCGATGGTAGGCAAGACGATCGGACGGGCAATAGAGAACGACAATCTCCCAGTCTACGTAGCGCGCTTCGGTAAAACCGTGGACGAGATCTTCGTCACCGCAAGCGATCTTCGCCATGAGCTTGGTGATGAAGAGTTCAAGAAAGTCCCACCCGGGGCACTGGGTCTATATACCTACTACGAGCGATTGGCCCAGGGACTCCGCCAGTTAATGGCCGGCAACCGCAAATTTGCCTTAGAGTACATCTCACGCAGTGATATGAGTAGTATCACTCACGAGGCGGCGGAGATCAGCGGCATCGAGTACATAATGAACCTCGATAAGGAAGAGGCGCAGGAAATCCTGACTGCAGATTAGTATCTAG
>CAZWVF010000004.1:51827-72968 GCA_964637695.1 uncultured Gemmatimonadota bacterium
ATGAACCTCGATAAGGAAGAGGCGCAGGAAATCCTGACTGCAGATTAGTATCTAGGAGCCTGTCGGAGCGATCCGGCAGGCTTTTTTTATCCAGCGTTCCTATAAATCCGGGAAGAGATCAGTCAGGTAGCAGACCAGTCAGAAGTTCCGGGTAGTCCGTAACAAATCCATCTATTTCTAATGCTATTAACCGGTTGTATTCAAAGGCTGGATCCTCTAAATCGTCATCGGTGAACCAGGCAATCATCCTGTGCTTGGGTCTTCTATCCAGGTAGTCCTTGTCTGCCCAATCACAGAAAGGAACAACCGTATCAGTTCTGCTCCAGTTGATGAACAGTGGCGAACGAACATACCAATAGACATCAGGCCCGGTAATCAGGCCTGTGAGGATGTCTGGATGATTTATTTCTACTCTCCTGATTGTGAAAGGATTAAAGGAGGTAAGGATAGTTCTATCTTCGAGCCTGCGATCGCGAACTAACCTGACAACTGCGTCTTCCAGACCATCTGAACCGATAGACTCCCCTTTTAGTTCGATATTGATCAAAACATCTGGCGGAAGAGTGTCGAGAACAGTAGCGAGCGTGGGAATGACAGCCAGGGCCAGAAAGTCTGATCTGTAATCGAAGGTCAGCGATTGCAGTTGCGTGAGAGTCAGGTCCTCGATCCTGCCGGTGCCATTGGTCAGATCCTCAACTTCATAGTCGTGGAAAACGATTATTTCGCCCGATTTGCATAACTGCACATCCATCTCCAGACCCATTGCCCCCTGCGACAATCCGTAGAAAAAGGCGGGAACAGTATTTTCCGGGTATGGTCCTAAACCTCCCTTGTGCGCGATCACAACAGGCGCCCTATCCCAGAAGGGATGGTCCTGTTGCGGTTCAAAGGTTGAGCCGCACGAAACCAGGAAAAAGAAAGAGAGAATGGGAAGAAGTCGCACAGAACCTTGTTTCTTTAACGACATCTTCCCGGATGCAAGCAACAGTATAAACCTGTCATATCGATTTCGGCCTGGTTAAAAGTGAACGTGTTCAGCGTGAGATTAATCTGAATCAGGATTATTCTTTGGCCAGTAATCTTTCTATATCTACACGCCATTCAGGTTTGCGTTTTTTCAAGAAGGCCGAGATCCCCTCCAGACATTCAGGATTCAACCGTCCTTCGGCATTCACCTTTGCCGTATATTCGAAGGCTTCCTCCAGTGATAATTCGGGAACTGTGGAAATAACCTCTTTCGACAACCTGATACTTATACTGCTGTTTAGTGCGATTTCGGCTGCAACTTCCCTCGCACGGTCGAGGTGCTGCCCCTCCCCGACCACCTCGTTTATCAGACCTATCCTGAGAGCTTCTTCTGCAGGCACTGAACGTGCCGTCAGGAGCAGCTCCCTGGCATACTTCTCTCCCACGCTGCGCAGCAGGAAGATCGTAACAATGGCTGCCACAAAGCCGATCGAGGCCTCGCTGTAGCGGAATTTTGCAGTCTCGTCGGCAATCACCAGATCACATCCGGTTGCTATCCCGCACCCACCCGCCACGCAGTGGCCGTGAACCGCCGCAATCGTAGCCTTCGGGTAGGTATATATGCTTCTGAAGAGACCGACCAGTTCACGACTCGCCGCCATATTCTCTTCCATCGTGGCATTCTGGATGCGCTTCAACTCACCAAGATCGGCACCTGCACAGAACGATTTCCCCTCTCCCCTGATTATCACAACCTTCAGGTTGTCCTCCGATTTGATCTGTTCGAAGGCCTCGTGAATCTCTGCGATCATCCGTGAGGAGATGGCATTGTGCACATCCGGCAGGTTGAAGATCAACTCCGCCCATGGAGGGTTTCGATCGAGGCGGATACTTTCCCATGAACCTGACATATTGCCGAGTATAGCCCTCTCTGATCAGCGCCGGAAGCACCAACCCATACGATTCATCGATGCCGTTCGATCCTGCTTACCGTCGATATATCACTTCGGCTCTCACAACCCTGTCGCCCCGGTAAGTACGGTCCACGATATCCATTCCCTCGATCACATACCCGAAAGCGGTATATCTGCCATCCAGGTGCGGCTGCATGCTGTGGGTGATGAAGTACTGTGATCCTTCTGTGTCCTTGCCGGCACTGGCCATCCCAATCACTCCAGCAATGTATGGGACCCTCGTGAATTCGCTGCGGATAGCGAATCCCGGCCCGCCAAACCCGTCTCCCCTTTCGAAGTCACCTCCCTGGATCACGAAATTCGGCACTACACGGTGGAAAGCAACACCGTCATAGAGCCCCTGGGTGGCGAACTGCGTAACAGTCTGAACGGTCAGGGGAGCTTCTTCCGTTATGAGGCGGACCAGTATGGTGCCCTTATCGGTCTCCAGACGCAGAAGGGGGTGCGGTCCGAGGGAGGATAGATAATCCCAGTCGATCTCCCTTTCGGGGCGATTCAATATATCTCTCTCCTCAACTTCTTCACCCGTAATTATCTGCAGCGCGCCTGCGGCCGCCCTGCTGATCACCAGGTTGGAACTTCCAGCTTCTTTCCTGAGCAGGGGTACGGCACGTTCAGCACCGGTTCGACCGAGTGACCGGAGTATTTCAACCATCGGTTCGATATCCTCCGGTATCTGCATCCACTGATATACATCTATCATCAGATCCACCGAACCGAGCAGTCTGAAGAGTGAGTCGGCCAGAACCGGAGCTGCAGCATACGATGCACCCAGATCTCCACTCTGCAGTGCCGCTGCAAACAGTTCGTAATACGCTCTGACATCCAGTTCGGGGGCTGCAGTCCTGCCACGCCTGCTCCCTCTTCGTGCGGTGCGCCAGCGGTTTGCCAGCGCCTCCACCGCCGATGAGACTACCGCCCGATTGCTGGATTGAGCCGCATCAGCCAGCACTTCGAACGCTTCCGCTCCCGGGAGCCGACCGAGTGCGGCGAATCCCATGGACCTTGCTGCACTCCGATCTGATGGTTGAGATTCGATCCACGACATCAGGAATTGCCGGTCACCCCGAGCAGCAAAGAGGGGCAGCAGCTCGCCCGAAACCTCCCACCGGCCCCGATGGCCGGCAATCCAGTCACGGATCCTGTCGATATCCTCGTCCTGCAGTACTTCCGAGCCCGCCAGAGCCTGTGCAGAGGCAACTGCTACATGACCGGAAGGATCATCGAGTCGACCCAGAAGTGCTTCCAGTGTGTTCGATCCCTCCAACCTGCCGCCGAGTGTCCGTGCAGCGTTTGTACGAATTCTCCAGTCTGGAGAATTGTTCAGCCAGTAAATGAACCGGTCGGTGTCGGTCCATTCATCCAGCCTGGCAAGACCCTGCAGGAGATACATCGCGGCCGGATCATCGGGTGAGAAACCGTCGAGGGCATCCCTCACCTCGGCGGCAACTGCAGACCACGGCCCGGTCTGGTTAATCCGCCCGAAATAGTAGGCGGCTTTCTGTCTCAAGGATGGATCTGTGGATTTCAGGAAACCGGCAAGCATCTCTACCGCTTCAGGATCGTGGATCCGCCTGATCCCGTAACGCCCGATTGCAAGCGCCAGATCGGGCAGCAATACAGAGGGATAATCGATTGATAGAAGTTCTTTTAACGAGAGGGGACCGCCGGTTTTGCCAAGTGCTTCGAGACATCTGCTTCTTACTATGGCATCACTTTCCGTCAGAACCAGATCGAGCAGCGGAGTTGCCGCCAGGGAGTCTGCGGCCTGCCCGATGGCAAATGCGGCGTCAGCCCTGACCCGGGAATCATCATCACCCAGCAGTTCGACAAGTGCCGGTACGGCATCCCTGTACTGCACAGATCCCAGTGCAAATGCGGCACGGGCCCTTATCAGCGGATCCTCATCATTCAGATAGCCGGTTAGGGCCCGGCCATCTCTATCAACCTGCAGGTCAACTATCTTCTGCAATGCCGGACTTTCGAGCAGCCGATCAGAGGGCCGGTCTCCGGGAGCCGGCGATTTCACACACCCGTTTACGACCACAACTGTGATCAGCAGGAATAATGTCCTTAGCATTGTCGATACCTCGTCGGTTACCTGGGGATTACTTCCCGCTTTCTCAGATCGAATTTTTCACCCGGCGAAAGCAGATAGTAGAATTCTTTACCCTCACCTTGCCTTCTGAAACTGTCATTTATGGCAACTTTCCCAGCCCCGATCACCTCGAACATGTCCCTCTGTACTACAACTGCAGTACTTTCATAGAGGCCGATCCCCAGCAGTTCGGGATACTTTTCCAGCACCTCCTTCAGGTCATTTTCACGCTGACGTGTATTTATGTGCTGGTCGACCGCCGAATTCCTGAGGAAGCTGAATCCTGTCTCGTGACCCTCTGCCATCATCATCCGGTTACCTTCAGGAGCCCCCCGCACCATGTATGATGCCTGTATCGACGCACCGGCCGAACTCCCTCCAATCACCCCACCACGGGCCAGTACGTTATGGAATTCTTTATAGGTGCGTGTTCCCAGGTAGGCATCGGTCAATCTCCACTGCCTGCCACCCGGGAACCACACTCCTCGTGCACGCAGCAGCGGTTCCACGAATTCCTCGCTGTCTGCTTCCCCGGGATCGTATGTGTGCAGAATCGTGAGGTCGGTGGCGCCCGCCCTTTCGAACATACCCTTGCTTCTGTCTTCTTGATCGTACGTGTCGTGTCCGCCGGCAGTGGGGACGATGACGATCGGGGCATCCGGCCCGCCGGCCAGCTCTATGAACTTCTCTATTATTTCATCGCCAATCCTGCCCCCACCCACTATCACCAGTGATCCATTCTCTGGACCGAAAAGAACACCATGCTCCAATGGAGATGTCTTTCCGATCAACAGTAGAGTAAGAGCGGCCCAGGCAATTGCTGTGAATGCTTTCAGACGCATGGCTATCGTGATTACTCCCTGAACGCATGGATGAGATCTGACACCGAAAGAGTATAACATCCTGAATCATAAATCTGTCGGAATTCGGATACCGCTGCATCAGGACCGGCGGCGTGATGTCTATCGTGATAACGAGCAGTGCAGCCGGTCGGTATGCATCGGCGCATGAATTCCAGCGTAATTACGGGATGGTGCACAAAGATGCCCTTGAAATGTACCTGCAATTGATTATAGAAATGTTCCGGGACTCAACCTGAAAGGGGCTCTATGAAGTGGAAGATCAGACTGGGTGGAGGCCAATTCCTCTCCCGCTCGCTTGGATTCATTGAAAGGGTGGGAAATGCTCTTCCCCACCCGGCAACGCTCTTCGGAATTATGGCTCTCGGAGCCCTCTTCATGTCGGGGGTTGGTTCATGGCTTAATATCACAGCTGTCCACCCGGCTACCGGTGAAATAATCCGCCCTGAAAACCTGTTGTCGATTCCCGGTCTCCATCGCGTGCTGACCGAGATGGTGACCAATTTCACCGGATTTGCTCCGCTGGGAACGGTCCTGGTTGCGATGCTCGGAATAGGCATCGCCGAAGGGAGCGGTCTGATCGGGACGAGCCTGAGGCTGCTCGTTCTGACCTCACCGAAGCGCCTGCTCACATTCGTCATCGTGCTGGCAGGGGTTCTTTCGAACGCGGCCAGCGAGATCGGCTACGTACTGCTGGTTCCGCTGGCCGCAATCATCTTTCTGGCCGCCGGACGCCACCCGATTGCAGGTCTGGCAGCCGCATTCGCCGGAGTATCAGGTGGATACAGCGCCAACCTGGTTCTGGGAACGGTTGACCCTCTCCTTGCGGGATTGTCACAGGAGGCGGCGCAGATCCTGATCCCGACCTACCAGGTCAACGCCGCCTGCAACTTCTACTTCATGTTCGCCTCCACCTTCTTTATTGCCCTTGCCGGCACCTGGGTCACCGAAAAGATAGTGGTACCCCGTCTTGGAAAATATGAGGGAGACGAGAAACCTGAGGAGATAAGGAAGCTCACACCAGAAGAGAAGAGGGGTTTGAGGTTCACGCTGGCTTCACTGCTGGTTGTGACACTATTCCTGTTATGGGGAACGCTGCCTGCCAGCGGATTCCTGAGAAATCCGGAAACCGGCAACCTGCTCCATTCCCCCTTCCTGGAGGGAATAGTAGCTCTGATTTTCATCATATTCGGTGTCGGAGGTATCGCGTACGGCATCGGTGCGGGAACCTATAAGAGCGACAAGGATGTAATGAACGGGATGGCTAAGGCGATTGAAACGCTGGCACTCTACCTTGTGCTTGTTTTCTTCGCTTCCCAGTTCGTCGCCTACTTCAGATGGTCCAACCTGGGACTGATATTCGCCGTCAAGGGAGCCGAACTGCTCCAGCCCCTGCAGAACCAGGGGTTCCTGCTGATGGTGGCCTTCGTTCTACTATCGGGCTTTGTGAACCTCTTCATGGGAAGCGCGTCGGCGAAATGGGCGCTTATGGCTCCAATATTCATTCCCATGTTCATGCTGCTCGGTTTCACTCCCGAATTCACGCAGGCCGCCTACAGGATAGGTGACAGCTCTACCAATATCATCGCTCCGATGATGTCCTATTTCGCCCTGATCGTGGCTTTCGTCGAACGATACGACCGGAAGGCGGGCATAGGAACCGTAATTGCCACGATGCTTCCATACACGGTGGCATTTCTGATTGTCTGGATCATCATCCTGGCGATCTTCATGGGTCTGAATATCCCGGTCGGACCTGGAGCAGGCCTCCATCTGCCGGCAGGTGTAGTGGGGTAGTTAAAGATCTACTCCGGGGGCTGGTCGATGCTCCCTTTCAGTGTTAGAACGGTTATGCCTGACAGGACGAGCACAACTCCGGTCCACTGCACCGGTGAAGGCAGTTCTGCAAAGAGCATCAAACCCCATATGACGGTCAGTATCGGCTGCATAACCAGGAGAATCGAGGTCTCCAGCACCGGAAGCCTGGGCAGAACGGTGGTGATGAGCAGCCATCCTGTCACCTGTGAGCAGAGAGCCAGAATTATAAGCCAGATATGGGATGGGAAGGATATGTAGAGAGAGAATCCCGGATCGAACAATCCCATCAGCAGGCAGCCTGCAGCAGCTCCGATTGTAGCGTCCAGGAGCGGGCCTGCTCCAGGCGCCCTTTTACGGTTTGATCTCCTGAAGAGAATGAGGAAAATGGCATAGAGCATTCCGGCGCCGGCCCCAAGAGCGGCTCCGGCGATCGGATCCGTACCGTATGCATTCGGGCGTCCCAGACCAGAAGTCAGAACCACACCGCACAGAACTACGGGAATGACGGCAACAGCCAGACGGGATGGTCTCTCCCTTAGATAAAGCCAGCTTATCAGCCCGACAAAAACAACCTGGATGTTGGCCAGTACGGTCGCCAGACCGGCACCGACCAATCCGATCGACCAGTGCCACATACTCAGATCGACAGCCAGGATCAATCCGCTGCCGACGGCCAGCCAGCGCATTGCCGGCTTCCGGATATCCTTTTTTCGGATTGCAAATGCGAACAGAAGAAGAGGAGGGATGGCGTACGCCATCCTGAAGAAAGCGGAGGTGGAGGGAGAGACATCCGCCAGCCGAACCAGGATGGCAGAAAAGGAGATAAAGAATACGCCAGCGAGGGCCAGCAGGTGATTCATCCAGTAATCTCGGCCGCTGGAAGCTCCTCCACCGGGTTTGTGAGCACCCCAACCTGCGGGATCTCAACCTCCACGACATCTCCCGCAGATAGAGGGCCAACACCCGAGGGAGTGCCGGTTGCCACCAGATCTCCCGGCTCAAGGGTCATGATATGTGATATATAGGCAAGAAGCTCCTCAATGCCGAAGTGCATGTCACGGGCGAAACCGTGCTGCTTCTCTTCACCGTTTACCCGGCAGATAATCTCCAGTTCGCGGTAATCTCCAATTTCGGCAAGGCGAACAGTCCGGGGTCCGACCGGGCAGAAGGTGTCGAAACCCTTCGCCCTGGTCCACTGGGTATCCAGCTTCTGCAGGTCCCTGGCAGTCACATCATTCACGCACGTCACCCCGGCGATACCTTCGAGCGCCTGATCCCTGGTAATACGGGAAAGCTGCCTGCCTATCACGAAGCCTATCTCTGCTTCGTGCTCCACCCTCTCCGAGTCGGGGGGCAGCAGGATGATCTCTCCGCCGCCGATCACAGCAGAGGGTGGTTTTAGGAAAAGGAGCGGACGTTCAGGTACGACATTTCCCAGCTCCGATGCATGATCGGCGTAGTTGCGGCCTACACAGACAATTTTACCAGGGTTCGTCACGATAGTGTGCTGATCCTTCTCCTTCTTCCTTTTCCGCTTCTTCGTATTTCTCATAGTTCATTACATAGCGGTCGAGCCACGCAACCCAGCGCGCCCACAGGTCGAGGGTTGTCTCCAGCGTTGCAGGCCCGTGATCTTCATAGGGGTACATGTAGAGAGAAGCTGTCTTGCCCAGAACGTTGAGCGCATGGAACATCTTCGGTGCATGGAAGGGAGCCGTACCGGTGTTCTGGTCATCCTGGCCGTGGTACATCAGGAGTGCACCATTCAGCTCATTTGCCCAGAGCAGGGGAGACATCCTGAGGTAGACCTCCCTGCCCTCCCACAGCTCGCGGCGCTCCGACTGGAATCCTGCAGGAGTGAGCAGCCTGTTGTAGTTGCCGTCCCCTGCGATCCCAGCCCTGAAGAAGGGTGTATGGATCAGCGCGTTGGCTGTACCGAAGGCTCCATAGCTGTGACCACCGATCGCCAGTTTGTCCGTATTTATAATCTCCATCTTGTCGAGCGCGTCGATGACGGCGTAAAGGTTGTTGCGCAGATCGCCCGTATAATTGTCGTTCATGGCGCCAGACTCTCCCATGATGGGACAGTCCGGTTCGATCACCGCGTAGCCGAGCACCGTCAGGATCTGCATCGAACGGGTGCTGACCCTCGGGAAGGAATTGATATTCGTTGTTCGGGATCTTTCGTCCAGCTGTTTCTGGCTGGTGTACTCACGCGGGTAGAACCAGAACATGGCCGCCAATCTGGTTCCATCCTGGTAGCCCGGCGGCAGCGTGATGTTCACCCAGAATTCTATGCCATCGGCACGTGTAACGCGGACCCGCTTCCTTATGCAATTGGTGATCTCCGGCGAATGATCGACGTTGTTCGTGAGCTTTCGCAGATCCCCGCTCTGCACGTTGATCAGCCAGGAGTCGGGCACCATCGCAGGAGACTGGCGGGAGATGATCAGAGTGTTCAGATCGTCGTCCATCACCTGCTGTACATTCTCGTAGACATCCTCTGCGCTCTGCCAGATCCGCTCCTTCTCACCAGTCCTGATCTCCACCCTGTCAATGAAGGGCCGGGGTGCCTCCTCCTGCCAGTTCTCCGAATACTGGGTACCTGAGAGATAGACATAGTTGCCGTCGCTTGAGATGCGCACCACCGAGGGTCCCATCGGACCCCTCCTGGTCATCAGTCGTCCGGGATTCTCGTAGAAATCTTTCCCGTCATATTCATAGATCGTGTACCTGGTCCCGGGATCGTCCAGGTAGACTGCATAGAGGTGTCCTGTTCCACCCCCTCCCCTGCCCCGTCCGCGTCCTGGAGCCGCACCACCTGCCTGTCCGCCGCTGTCGACGGGCTCCACGATAAAGAGAACCCGGCAGTCCTCCGAATACTGGACGCTGCTCATCCTGGTATCAGACTCAAAGATGACAGTTGTGCTGGTGCTGTCGAAAGGTGCAAGCCACTGCATTACCCTGTCCCTGCGCGGCTCTTCTTCCTCTTCTTCCCCTTCTTCCTCCTGCTCTTCACCTCCCTTCTTTCCGGCACGGGGCTCCTGCTGCAGGAAACTCATGCCGACACCATCGGGCCTCCACGACAGGTTCCTCCTGTCATTGCTGCCGCTCTGTCCGCCTCCCGGGCCTCCACCACCCCCGGCACCACTTATACCCGTGCGCAGTTCCCTCTCAGAAAGCTCCGCCAGAACGTTGCCATCTGCATCCCAGATCTCCTCGACGCTTCCAAAATTGCTGACCGGTACTATGTAGGAAAATGGTTTCCGACGCGTGGTGACTCTCATGTACTGACCGTCGGGAGCCATGTCGAGACCCGTCAGCATGCCTGCCTCCCCTATAGTCTGAACCCTGCGGTTGTTGACGTCGATAAGGGCCAGCTGACCTGTTGTGTAGTACTCCAGCAGATCCTTTTCATGCTCGTTCTCCAGGAGACTTGCATAAACCCGCAGGCTGTTCTCACCCTCTTCGGTAAGCCTCACCATGGGTGAAGCAGGTACGGCAGGTGCTTCGGGAGGATCATCACGGTCTTCAGGCACAAGAACTGTGAGGATCCTGCTTCCATCTGCGGTCCATTCGAAAGAACCGACACCGGTGGTCATCACCGGATTGCGGCGTGGTGTGAGCTGCCGCGAGCGGCCCGATGCCACATTGTATGTATAGATATGTGTCGCATCCTCGAAGTGCGCGAAAAAGGCTATCATCGACCCGTCTGGTGACCATGATGGACTGCTCGTTCTCGCTCCGCGCGGAGGATCGACCTTTACCCTTCTTCCCGTTTCCCACTCTATAAGCTCGAATCCGACCTGTGCCCGTGTAGTATTGCTGCGGTTGCGGTTGGACGCAGGATCGATCTGAACACCGCCCAGCCTGTAAAAGGGCTTTGTGAAGGCGCTCATCGGCGGTAGTCCATCGCTCAAAGTGCGAAGGAAGTACCTGCCATCGGCGCTCATGTTGCTCAGCGATACGTTCTGATGACGGGGGGCCAGTACGATTCCAGCAATCTCCTCAGGTGGCCGGAGAAATGTCTCGGCCGCCAGGATCTCGTCCACTGTTTCCTGTGCAGATACCGGCAGACTGGAAAGGGCCAGCAGCAGAACCGCAGGGATGAACCTTCGGATGTTATGGATTGGGAGCAGGACGTTCATTAAGAGCTCTCCTTGCTGTGTTTTCCCGGGTCTCTCCGCAGAGAGAGGAGCAGAAGGCAGGGGCCAGTTTATATCAAGCCCTGTCTCCTATACCAGTCTATTGATATCTCTATCCCTTTATTCAGATCAATTTCGGTGGAAAAGCCCAGATCCCTCTCTGCTTTCGATCCATCATAGAGCCAGTATGTGTCCCTCAGATCTCTCAATTGCTGTCTTGTCAGAAGCGGATCGCTCCTGGTCACCACCGCAGCTGCTTCCATCAGTGAAGCGATGGTGAAGAGTACGGGATAAGGCAGAGGCAGCAGAAAACCGGAGATTCCAAGGTGCTCTGCGATCGCGTCGGGTATTTCCCGCCACGAATAGAGAGCGGGATCGGTCAGGTAATAAACTGAACCGGCTGCTCTATCGCTGGTGGCAGCAAGTTCTATCCCGCGGACCAGATCGCTTACGTAGCAGACACTGGTCTGCCTGTCACCATTCCCCAGCAGCGGTTTGATCCGGCTCTTTACCAGTTTGATTGCCGAGAGAAGATCCTCCTGGCGGGGACCGAGGATGTTGGGAGGACGGATGATCACCCAGGGGATCTCTGTCAGGACTTCCTGAACCGCCCCTTCGCCCATCAACTTGGTCCTGCCGTAATCGGATGCCGGCCGGCATTCATCCTCCTCGGTCTGTACGGCAGGTGTCCCGGCAGGCCCGGCGGCCGAAATGCTGGAAACATGGACAAATCTCATCAGTTCCGGAGATACTTCAGCACAGGCCTCGACCAGGTTTTTCGTGCCGAGGTAATTGGCCTCGTGGTACCCCTGCCAGTCGGGCGACCTGATCCTGCCTGCCAGATGGAAAATGTAGTCGCAGCCTTTTACTGCTGGAGAGAGGGAATCCCGCTGTCGGCAGTCACCATAGCGAAATTCCACATCCAGATCCTCAATCCATCTGAGATTGCTGGTTTCTCGTACCAGGCAGGCGACCTGATAGCCCCTATCGAGCAGCAGTTCGACCAGGTGGCTTCCTATAAAGCCGTTTCCCCCCGTTACCAGGGCCCTCATCAAACCCACCCCTGCTTTCTGTACCATTCCACCGTTTCCCTGGCACCTTCACTTAGTTCGTATCCGGTTTCATAGCCCAGATCCCTTGCGACCGCTGAAGTGTCGTACATCCAGTACCGGTGGCGCATATCTGACATCCGCCTGAGGTCGAGCAGCGGTATGGTGCGAGTGATCTTTCCGAACAGTTGAAGAATCATACCGGCTCCGAAAAGAAGGGGTATCGATACCGGGATGCTCAGCATCCGTCCACCAAATGCCTTTGAAACTGCTTCGGCAACATCCCGGTAGGAATAAATCCTGTTTTCACCAACACAGTAAGTCTTGCAGATCGCCTCATCCCTGCGGGCAGCCAGCAGCATACATGTGGCCACATCCTTGACATACACGACATTGGTCCCGGCGTTCTTGAGGACCGGCCGGATCCTCCTGGAGATAACCTGGAAGAGTGAAAATATCCCGTGGCGGTTTCTGGGACCGTATACAAGACCGAGACGAAGAATAGTATATGGCAGTTCTTCACAAAATTGAGCAAGGTATTTTTCGGCTTTCAGTTTGCTTCTGCCGTACTCCGTTACCGGTTCGCAGGGTGAGGTCTCATCCTTGATCTCCCCGCTGCCGCTGGGACCTGAGGCTGCAAAGCTCGAAACATACACGAATCGTTTCAATTCCACCTCTTTCTCGAGGCAGATATCAACGACGTTTCTAGTCCCCTGATAATTGACACTGTCGTAGATTTCTGCGTCAGGTGCATTCATCACTGCCGCGAGATGGAAGATGTAATCAAGGTCGGAGGTGATTGCGCGTTCGAGGGACTGCCTGTCAGTGCAATCGCCAACGATGAGATTGGTACCTTTGCCTTTAAGCCAGGTCAGGTCATCATCTTCCAATACAAAGGAGGTGACTTCCATCCCTTTTTCAAGCAGCAGATCGACAACATGACTTCCAATGAATCCGGCCGCGCCGGTGACAAGAGCCTTCAATTGCTGACATCCATTCTGACCTTGAACACTGATAAGAACTAGGAGCCTGTCGGAGTAATCGGCGAACGCGAGGTTTGCTCTGGCGCCGGCCCGACCAGGCGGCTGAGCCGGAGGCCCGGAAACGTAGCCACTGTGCTACGTTGAGGACATCCGGCGAAAGCCAACGCCGTCGGCCGGTTGCCGGCGCAGACCGCAGCCGGTGGCTTACTCCGACAGGCTCCTAGGTCTGCAGAATCCCTGGATTGAACGTCTCAAAATCAGGCTTATGGCTCGCAGCGTCAAGAGCGGTAATTATCCACTCGCGCGTATCCTTTGGATCGATTATCGCGTCCACCCACAAGCGTGCCGCGGCATATCTGGCATCGGTCTGCTGGTCGTACTCCCCTTTGATTGTTTTTAATATCTCTTCCTTCTCCTCCTCGGAAAGTGTCTCTCCCCGCCGCTCAAGCGACCTGATCCGGATATCTGTCAGAGTGTTAGCCGCCTGGACGCCTCCCATCACTGCATATTGAGCGGAGGGCCATGCAAAGATGAACCGGGGATCGTAAGCCTTGCCGGCCAGGGCGTAGTTGCCCGCACCGTACGATCCGCCGATGATTACCGTGATCTTGGGAACAACCGAATTGGAAACGACGTTCACCAGCTTTGCCCCCGCCCGGATTATGCCTTCGTACTCAACTTCCTTGCCCACCATGAATCCGGAGACATCGTGCAGGAAGATCAGTGGGATGAGGTTCTGGTTGCAGTCCATTATGAACCTGGCTGCCTTCTCCGCCGATTTGGGATAGATAACGCCACCGACCTCCGGCATCCCCATAGCAGGCTTCTGGTGCCGGCGCTGATTGCCGACTATTCCGACGCTCCATCCGCCGATGCGGGCATAACCGCAAACAACTGTTTTACCGATATCCTGCCTGTATTCGACGAATTCAGAGTCATCTGCAATGCGCGCGATGATCTCTCGCATATCGTACTGCTGGGTGAGATCGCTGTTGTATATCCCGTACAGGTCGTCGGCATCGAAACGCGGCTCCACCGGATCGACCCGCATGAAGGGCGCTCCCGGCTTCTTACCCATCTGAGCTACAAGCCTCCTGAGGCGGGTTATACACGCAGGGTCATCCTTCTCGCGGAAATCCACGGTCCCACTGATTGCCGAGTGGATCCACGCACCACCCAATTCCTCATGGCTTACTTCCTGCCCTATGGCAGCCTTAACCAGCGCGGGGCCTCCTATATAGAGACCTGAACCTTCCGTCATCAGGATCTTGTCGGTCATCACTGGCAGGTAGGCGCCACCGGCCACGCAATACCCCATGATCGCGGTGATCTGCGGAATCCCCTTCGATGTCATGCGGGCATTCAGATAGAAGATCCTTCCGAAATCGTCCTGGTCGGGGAAGACGTCTTCCTGCAGGGGCAGGAAAACACCAGCCGAATCGACCAGGTATATGGTTGGCAGGTGACACTGCTCGGCGATGTACTGGCACCTGATGATCTTCTTCGAAGTCATCGGAAAGAAGGCACCCGCCTTGACCGTAGCGTCGTTGGCAATGATCATCACAAGCCGTCCCTCTACACGACTGATACCACAGATCGAACCCGCCGAGGGAGCACCTCCCCATTCATCGTACATATTCCAGGCAGCGAACTCTCCAAGTTCGAAGAATCTGCTCCCTTCATCCACCAGGAGCGCTACCCTTTCGCGAGCTGTCAGCCTGCCTTTGGCATGCTGCTTATCGATATTGTCGAGGCCTCCACCCAGATGGATTTCCTTCTGGCTCTTGTGGATCTTGACCACTCTTTCCGCCATCTGTTCATAGGCGACACGGAAAGTGTCTGAGAGTCGCCTCTCTCTGGTTATCGAGGAATTGAGGATATTATCGGAAGAGGGGGGCTGGGGATGGTCGGGGGCCGAATGATCAGGTTCTATTCTCTTCTCGGTCATGGCTGTTGATCCATATCATCAAATTTACGGTGTGCCGTTCAATTTACTTTCTTCACGAATATTTCGCTGGCGATATCCCTGTCGATCGCCAGCTGAGTTTCACCCATGAAAAGGATGAAGGATGGCTGGCGCTGATGCAGTTTGAGCATGGTGCCCGGAATGAGCCCCATACTGCTGAGCCGGTCGAGCTGTTTGTGGCTCTCTGAAGATATAAAGACCACTCTGGCAATATCACCAGGGCTGAGATCGGAGAGACGTCTTACCAGGGGTTGGATCTCAGCCTTGAACTTCGAACAGCACGACCCCTTTGGAATTGGGCGGCCGTGAGGACATACAGGCGGGTGTCCCAGCAGGGTACAGACGCTGTCGGTTACATCAGGTGTAAGGATGTGCTCGAACTCGCAGGCGCTCTGCTCGTACTGGTCTTCATCGAGCAGGAGTACCTCGCCGAGCAGGCATTCCGCCAGCCTGTACCTGCGCACTATCTTTTCCGTCCGCTGCCGCCCCTTCTCCGCAAGTTTGAAATCATCCCCTTCCTTCAGTGCGAGCTCTTCTTCGATTATTGTATCTATGAGGGGTCGGGGATCGTCGTTGTGTTCCCACCGGGAAATCACGGTTTCCAGCCTCTGATTCCCTTCTTCTTCCAGAGACCAGAGCAGGTGGAGCATATGCTCCAGCTCGCGTTCCTCCTTTGTGGGCCAGGTATTGAAACCGAATCTATGAGGCATTGATGAACCCCGTGTTTCAGCTGCGACAGCATCATTTCATCTTTAAGGTACTAGACAGACATTCCCCATCCAACCAACCGCAGGATCGTGTTCAGTAAGGTACCCACCGCGATGGCAAAAGGGAGAACGAAAGCACTTATCAGCAGTGCATTTTTCATCCCCTGTTCCTTGATGATCATAAGAAAGCTGGCGATGCACGGCATGAAAAGGGTGATGACAACGAGGGATACCAGAATCTGCACCGGTTCGAGACTCCCCTTCTGGTAAAGATCGAAAAGTCCGGCTGCACCGTAATCACGCCGGAGGAACCCGATGAGAAAAGCCTGCGTGGCCTCCGCGGGGAGATTGAGGGCCCCCTGGATCACCGGACTGGCCACTTTCTGGATTACTTCAAGCAGCCCCAGGGCATCGAACAGGAAGAGAATGAATGTGCCGAGGATGAACAGTGGAACAGCCTCCTTCAGGTACCATTCGATCCGTGCCGCAGTCTTGATCAAGATATTCCTGATCTGGGGAACTCGAACGGGCGGCAGTTCCAGGATGAAATCTGAATCCTCGCCGGCAAGGATACGGCTGGCAACCCATCCCGTGAGGAAGAGCGTTAAGCCGATCGTTCCGACCCATATCAAAACACCCACAAGTCCCAGGCCCCCCAGCATCCCCAGTATGACTCCCAGCTGGGCGGAACAGGGGATACCCAGGGCCAGCAGCAGAGTGACCACTGTCCGTTCCTTCCGTGTTTCCATGATCCTTGTAGTCATGGTGGCCATGGTCACGCAACCCAGTCCGAGCGTCATGGGAAGAACAGCCTTGCCGTTTATTCCCATCCGTTTGAATATGCGGTTCGCCATTACGGCGAGGCGCGGCATGTAACCGGAATCTTCCAGAAGCCCGAAGAAAATAAAAAAGGTCCCGACAATAGGCAGGATTATTGCGAAAGCATATGTAAGGGCCATTGTGAAGAGACCGTATTCGCCAACCAGGAGGTCCCTTAAAATTGGGATCGGTACCAGAACATCTATCACATCTGTAATGCGGGGATTCAGAAAACCCTGGAAGAGTCTCCCTTCTATCCAGTCAACCAGGATTCCCGCACCGAAGACCGCCACGAGCAGGTATGCAAAGCAGATCACTCCCACCAGAACCGGAACCCCCCACACCGGGTGCGTCGCCCAGTTGCCTGTCTTGTGCAGCCACGCCGGTGGTGCTGAAGGACCCGACATGCGGTAAACAGATATCATCAGGCGGTCAACCGCCCGCATTCGGGCCTGGTTGATCACGAACCTGGTCCCATTGGGGTACTCTCTGCTCAGCCGCCGCTGGATTGACTCTATTTCTCCCCTTTTCTCTTCATCCAGATGTTCAATCAGCCAGGAACGGAGCGTTTCGTCGCCCGCCAACAGCATCAGGGCAACCGGACGTGTATTTATCGGCAGATTATCGGGCAGGAATGTTACGATCTTGTCAACAGCACGTTCGATACTCGCCGGGTAGGTACACCTCCAGATGCCGGCGGCTGCCGGCTGTATGCTGTCAACAAGTGTGGAAAGCCCCCTTCTCTGAGTGGCTATGGTACTGACTACAGGGATTCCGAGCGATTTCGACAGAGCCTTTGTATCCACCTCGATTCCTGCGGTGCGAGCCTCATCTTCCATATTCAGGTTGACCAGGAAAGGCACTTCCATTTCGGAGAGCTGCAGTGTGATCAGCAGCGACCGACGCAGGTTTTTCATGTCGCCGACCTGTATCACTACATCATAGTCCCCGTTCAGCAGCATGTCCCTGGTCACCTGCTCATCCTCAGACTGAGGCATGAAGGTGTTGATACCGGGCGTATCAATGATTTCCCACTTGTGGCCGCCCAGAGTGGCCCCACCGCGTGTTATCTCTACCGTTGTGCCCGGATAATTGGATACGGTCATGTAACGCCCGGTCAGATATCCGAAGATGGCGCTCTTGCCAACGTTCGGATTGCCAACCAGCAGCAGTGCATCGTCTCTCTTTACCTGAACGGTGCTCATCGGGTCACTCTGCTGCTACTCCCACTTGCTCAGGTGTACCGTTCCAGGAGTGTCGGTTTCCTTTAAATCCTGGTAGGTCATTCGAATATCGGAATGCGAAATGGAGTAACCTCTTTTCATAAGGCAATTCCTGACATTGCTGTAACGGGCCGGCACCCTGAAAATGGCGGCATCATATCTTTCGCTGATTATCCAGTTCTCTGTAAGGAGGATCATTCCCTCGCACATCCTGTCGACGGAGGGCATTCCCTCTTCAGATGGTTTGATCAACAGGGTATTCACCCTGGCCGTGCCCGCAATCTCTTCTTTTGCATATGGCTGAGTGTGCACAACTGCAAAGCCTGCGGCCTGGCCGTGCCAGAAGAGCAGGAGGACATCCCCGATCTGGAAACGGAAAGTCGCTTCCGCTTCCGGACGGTAATCGAGACCCGGCGATACCCTGTCGGAGATCTCAGCGATTCTCTCGAAGGCCTCGGCCCTCTCCGAATCGTTCAAATCACTCAGCACCACCAGACTCAGGCCTTCGATCCCCCCCTGCCTGCCACCTCTCTCACTTTTCTGCAGGGACGAGCGACTCAGGTCGAGAGTCATTCCGGCGAAAACCATCCCCAGGCCGCTGTAGAACTGAAGGTTACGGTATGAGCGCGGCATGGTCTCCACACCGAGAGTAGTGACACCGGCCCCGCGCAATTCTGCGGTGGAGCGTTCAACCAGTCTCCTGCCGATCCCACTCCCCTGAGCAGGCGGCAATATGGCAACAGGGCCCATCCACGCAGTTTTCCCCCATCGGCATGCGAGACAGAATCCGATGATGCCCCCCTTCTTTTCTGCGGCAAACGAATAGTGAGGTGTCCTGCCCATGTAGTAATCGAGGAGGCGACCGGTCATGGTGGGAAGGCGTGTACTCTTCTGTCCCATCCTCCTGTATTCATCCTCAAAGGCAACCTGCAGGATGCGTCTTACCCTGCCGGCATCATCCTTGTGAAGGGGGCGTATCAGTAATTTATCTCTCGCCATTTCTATCCACGGCGTTACCTCTCGAAAACCGTTCTTCATAGATCCGCTGCAGCCTGGGCCTGTATATAAGTTCGAATGTCTCCCCGCCATCAGGAAAAAGGTTCAACGTGTACTTCTTGACACCTTCGATCACAGCCAGCGCTTCACCCTTCGTCTGCACCTGCGTGGCAATCATCTGCTGAGCAATGGCGACAACGCGCTGAACTTTCCTGATTCGCCCCGTCTCCTCCCGGATTTCATCCCTCTTCTCCAGGTTTTCACCACTTTCTTCTTCCTGCAGATCAGACATTTATATCACCTCTGACGTGAAACGTAGAGAGTGACAGGAACAAGTCAAAGTTAAATTGGAGGAAATTGGTCGGAATTTATATCCGCTACTTCAGCGCTCTCCTGGCAGCCGCCATCAGATCGTTTGTTTTAAGCGAGAGGCCGACCATCCAGAAATTGTTTGCCGTGAGATCATTTCTGAATCCACCGTAATAGAGATGCAGTTGATCTTCCAGCGCCGAAAAACCCACTGAATAGAGAACGCTTTTACGACCGCCGATGGTTGCATAGGAGAAGGCGATCGAGGGGAATCCGATCCGGTTGAGGGAGCGCCAGATCGCGGCATTGCTTACCCTGTAGTAACGGATCGCGAAACCTGCAGATGCAGTCAGCGTGGCTTCTCCAGAGACAGGGAAGACAACAGAGACAGGGGTTGCGAATGCCAGTTTCGCCCCGAACGACTCTACAATCCTTATGGTCACCGGATGGGGTACCACACGCCCGGTATTGTTGTCCTTCCACTGAATAATAATGGTATCACCCGGTCTGAAGGTACCCGTCCATATCCAGCGACCCTCCATGGATTCGTCACCGGTAACATCGCTGTGCGTCCATTTTCTGGTTTGTTTTTCCCATTCCTGGAGGCCGGGGACCTCCACCATTACACGTTTTCCTTTTTCGATGGCAAATATCTCGAGTCTGTAAGAACGGCCGGGCCCGGACTGACCCGGCTGCAGCGCAACGAGCAGATCGGCTGACGCCGGAACCCAGTTTCCGGACGAGATCTCCTGCGATTTCCCCTCAAACCTGTAGCTGACAGTAGTGCGCGGACCTTCGGCCCATTTATCTGGATCCTGCTGCTGGTTGACGGTCTGGGCCGCGGCTGTTGTCTGTGTGCAGATAAAGCAGAGTATCGCAAGTGCAGATATAACTCTCAAGATACAGGGTGATCCGGCTGCCGAACCGGTATCACGATTCACTCCTCCGTTCCCTCCTCCCCCTCCTCATCCTGTTTTTCTGAGATCTCATTCAGTCTTTCCAGCTGATCCTTCAGCAGCTCTCCGGGGATGAAACCTTCTATCGCAGGTGGCAGCATTTTCCCCCGCGGCTTCATGAATAGATACATTATGCTCCCAATACTCTCTTCGTCGAAGAAGTTGCGGACGATCTTCGGCACATCTTCCATGTAGGCAAGACCGAACATGCACCATTCAGCGCCTGTGGCTCTGAAGGTTTCCTCAATCTTCATATAATCCTGCAGACTCACGAGTGATTTGTCGACAAAGGCCACCACACACGGTTTATCGCTGCGCAGGATAATCTTCTCGAACATGCTGTCACTGCGAGGGTGGACAATCAGTACTTCCACCTGGATATCCTCCTATCGGTCACTTTCTCTATCTTATTTACGGTTTGATCGGGTTTGCCGGACTCGACCCTCCAGACCGGGATTCCGGTATTGAGAGTACTGCTCTCTGGCCAGGAGTGACATCGCTTTCAGAAAAGATGATCCAATTCTCGCTGGCTCCACAGCTGTTGCGATTCCTCTGAAACCGGTAGATCCTGTCCCTGCCGCTACCGTTGAAATTGTAATAGGTCCAGACTTCATAGTCTGCAAAAGGTCCTTCACTGAATTCAATATTGTCGGGCTCTCCGTAGGTCGCCCTGATCTCATCTCTGTCGTCACGCTTTCCACCGCATCCGACGGCGACTGCAACAAGCAGAACCGCAAACAGGGATATTCTGGGCCATCTGGAGCACCTCTGAATGCTGATAATATCAACCCTTTCCTCGGACAGCTCTTTCATCGGTCTCGACCAGGCGTTCGCAACCTTAGTACACCGTTTCGCAATCACGCCGGCATTCAAGTGCCGATGCATTCCGGCCAGCAGCGTTGCTCCTCGTGCCTCGCCGGCCGCACACCTCGCACTATCGATACATCACCGTAATTACGGAGCGGTGCACTTAGTACGGTACAATCAGTTGGCGCACAATAAAAGACTATGTACACCGCTCCTTAATTATGCTGGCATTCAAGCGCCGATGCATTCCGGACGGCTGTGTTGCTCGTCGTCGCGATAGACACCGCTATCCCTCCTCCCCGTGCCTGGCCGGCCTGACGCCTCGGCGCTCTCGATACATCACCATAATTAAGGAGCGGTGCACTAAGCAATTAGCAAGTTTCTGTAAATAATGCAGAAGAATCAATCAGCGATCTTCAGCCTGCCGGCTCCCGCGTGCTCTGACCCGCAGGATGCGTCTGTGTG
>CAZWVF010000004.1:73068-85514 GCA_964637695.1 uncultured Gemmatimonadota bacterium
CGATCTTCAGCCTGCCGGCTCCCGCGTGCTCTGACCCGCAGGATGCGTCTGTGTGTGGCCTCCAGTATTTCGAACTCCCAGCCTGCGAAGCTGTGGAGTTCACCCACTTCGGGTATCCTGCCCAGCGTCGCGGTGATATAGCCACCCAGTGTTTCATACTCACCCTCGGGAAGATCGATATTCATCGATCGACGCAGCTCTGCGATCCTGGTTCTGGCATGGAGCATGACCCAGCCGCTGGTGGTGGAGGAGACGGTAACCGATTCCCGGTCGAACTCATCGCTGATCTCCCCGACGATCCTCTCGAGCGCATCCTCCATTGTGACGATACCTGCTGATCCACCGTATTCATCCACGATCACGGCCTGATGGACCCGACCCTGCTTCATTTCCAGGATCAGTTCCTGCAGACGCTTTGTCTCGGGAATGAAATAGGCCGGATGCATCAGGTCTCCGACGGTCGCGTCCTCAGGGACATCGAGCAGGTCGAATACATACAGGAGGCCAACTATATTGTCTATCCGATCCCTGTATACTGGGATCCTTGAGTGACCGTGCTCGGTGATCTGCGGAAGTGCTGTTGAGATGGTGGTGTGCTCTTCAAGTGCAATCACATCCACCAGCGGCACCATGATCGATTCAACCTGAGTCTCTGAAAATCGGAAGGTCCTGTCTATCATCCGCCAGCCGTCATATCGAAGGAGGCCCTTCTGCTCCCCCTCCCCGAGCAGAAGCAGCAGTTCCTCCCGGGTAACGAAGGGATTGTTCCGTCCATATCCTGTCTCTTCCAACCGCAGCAGCCTCAAGGCGAGTCCATCTGCTAACCATACCAGCGGGGAGAGCAGAATCCTTATCGTCTGAAGGAGAGGCGCTATCAGCAGGCAGATGCCGTCTGCATACTGCCGGAAGACAGTCTTCGGAAGAATCTCGCCGAAGATCAAGATGAGGGGGGTCACCAGCAGGATTGAGAACAGAGCCTCCTGGCCCGGAGCAACAGCTGTAAAGAGCCCCGTGGCCACCACCGCTGTCGCTACGTTGAAAAAGTTCGTCCCGATCAGCGTGGTGGTTACCATCTTCCGGGGACTTTTAAGAAATGTGTCCACCAGTTCTGCCGAACGCCGGCCGGCTCTGGCCAGATGATGCATACGGAGCCGGTTGCACGTGATAATGGCGATTTCGGCACCCGAGAAAAATGCTGACCCGATAATTCCAATCAGTATGAGGATTACCAGAAGCGGCTGACTCATTCCACCCTCCACTCCACCTTGACCCAGAGAATCCTGCTGGGACGGGCAGAAAGAACCGTACAGCGGAATGGTGGTACATCCACTCTCTCCCCCGGTTCCGGGATGCGACCCAACCTGTTGACAATCCACCCACCGACTGTTTCGGCGTGCTCATCTTCGAGTTTACAGCCTGTGGCTTCAGAAAACTCATCCAGCTCCCATCCGGTATATACAACCGCCACTCCCGGAGCGATCAGCTTGAACGGTGATTCCTCTTCATCCCTCGTATCAGCGATCTCGCCGACTATCTCCTCGAGAATATCCTCCATCGTCACAAGACCTGAAACCGATCCGTACTCATCGATAACAAGTGCGAGATGAAGCCTGCGATCGCGAAATTCCTTCAGAAGTTCCACTACCTTCATGCTTTCGGGAACGAAATAGGGTTTCCTCAGCAGGTCCTTCAGTTCATAACGGACCGAATCCCGGGCCCTTATTGCCAGGTAATCCTTTGCATAGAAGATGCCGGCAATATCCTCCAGGTCCCCTTCGATGACGGGGAGCCTGGAGAAACCGCTGCTGCGGAACGCGTCTATCCATTCATCCAGCGGGGCAGTTATATCGAGGCTTACAACCTCAACCCTCGGCGTCATGACATCGCCGGCTGTCCGACTTTCGAGGTCGAGTATGTTGCTGATGATCTTTCTTTCGAAAGTATCGACAACCCCCTCATCGTACCCTATATCGACCGCGGTTGCGAGTTCATCACTGGAAAGAGCGGGGCCCTCCAGTCTTGATAAACCTGAATGAGATGAAATAAGGTCTGTAAAGCGCTCCAGCACAATGCGTACCGGTCCCAGTAGAGCTGTGAACCAGGAGAGGGGACCGGAGATGACCGGTGCCATTCTTTCCGCATTCTCCAGTGCAAACGATTTGGGTGCAATTTCACCGAAGAAGAGGATCAGCACCGTCATGATACCGGTTGCCCATATCATCCCCGCCTCGACCGCGCGCTCACTTCCCAGAGTGGCAAACAGGTTGATAGCCACGACGGTTCCCAGCGATGCTGCAGCCACATTCACAAGGGTATTCCCCACCAGGAGGCTTACAAGCAGACGACGCGGTTTGCCGAGCAAAGCGAGAACTCTCCGCCACGAACTGCTTCCGCTGAACTGTTTATTGGCGATCCTCGACCTGTTGAGGGAAAAGAGAGCGGTCTCAGAGGATGAGAAGAATCCCGACAAACAAAGCAGAATGAGAAGCAGGGCAGTCTGCCAGGCTAGTGTCATGTCACGTGACAAATGTCGGCACCGAGAGTGACGCCGCACTCGGCCGGCAAGGCGCGGTGACGATGGAATAGCCGTGTGCTGTTCCGAGGAGGCGCAACGCAGCCGGTTGGGATGCGGCACCGCTCGAATGCCACGGTTGTTGCGTGACAGGGCACTGGTGTGTTCATTACTCCTCTGATACCAGTTTTTCTACGGCACCTCGCAGCTCATCGAGAGTGAACGGCTTGCTGAGGAACGGCCTGCCAACACTGTTGAGGAAGTTCTGGGCGTTCGGGCTGAGAGTATCTCCTGTGAGAAAGAGAACGCGATTGGCCAGAAGCGGCTGCTGGTCCACCAGCCTCCGGAAAAATTCCCGGCCATCCATTACAGGCATTTTCAGATCGAGCAGAATGGCATCCGGCGGGTCGGAATTCTGAAGCAGCTCAAGCGCCTCCTCTCCATTATCCGCCGTCATGACCTGGTATCCGGTCAGTTCGAGGATCTCCACAATGATCTTCTGCATCTTCTTCTCGTCCTCGACTGCCAGAATCATTCCTGTCCGAACATCAGAACTCTTTTCTTTACGTCCCTCTTCTTCCTCAACAGTATCTGAAGGTGCTTCCGATTCAACCGGAAGCCAGATAGTGAAGACGGCTCCTCCGTCAGGATGGTTCCCCGCTTCAATCCTGCCTTCGATCTGCTGTACAATGCGGTAACAGATCGACAATCCGAGTCCGGTACCGCTGCCCACCTCTTTAGTGGTAAAGAATGGATCGAATATTCTGGTAATATCCTCCTCGGGGATTCCAGGACCGGTATCCCTTATTTCCAGCAAGAGCGCCGGAGATGACTCGAAACCTCCCGGCGCGCCTTCCGGAAGGAGGGCAGTCTTGACGGAAATGCTGCGCTTCGATCTCTCGGTCATGGCCATTGCCTGCCGGGCATTGTTCACTATGTTGAAGATAAGCTGCTGTATCTGGAATGAATCGAGAACGCTTGGAGGGATGCCATCTGAGAGGTTCGTTTCGATAGTTATGTCATCGAGAGTCAGCTGGTACTGCAGCAGCGAAAGAGACTGAGCTACAACTTCGTTCAGGTTCGTTTCCTCGCCACGGTTCTCTTCACCTCGGGCAACCTGCAGAAGATTTTCGACCAGATACTTTGCCCTCAAGGCTTCCTGGCTGATGCTTTCCAGTTTATCGCGAATCGTGTCATCCAGTTCGCCCTCCAGCATCAATTCGCTGTTCCCGACGATGACACCCAGCGGATTATTCAATTCATGGCTGATTCCGGCCATCAGCTCGCCGAGCCCTGCAAGCTTCTCCGTCTGGATAAGCTGCAGCCTGGTCTCCTCGTTTTTAATAAGGCTCTCTTCCAGACGGTTGATCAGATCATTCTTACGTATCCAGAGAGCCATCGAATTGCCGAAGATATTAACCAGCTTCAGGTCCGATTGGTTGAAATGATCTGTTTCCGCCGAATCTCCGACACCCAGAACACCCCAGACCCTGTCATCGACCTGCAGGGGAACGAAAACCGCGGATTCCAGCGTGTATTCCGATTCGGTCAGTCCTTCATACTCAGACCTGTCTGTCGATCCGTTCAGAAGCAGTGGTTCGATAGTGCGAGCCACCCACCCGTAGAATCCCCTGCCCACCGGAATCCTGTTGGGTGGTGCCAGAGTGCTCGACCCCTGAAAAGCAGTCAGTACAAGTTCCTGGTTATTCGGGCTCAGAAGATGGAGTGACGCCTGGTCGGCACTCATTACATGGCGCAGTGACTCAAGCATATTCCCATACGCTTCGTACGCACTCTCACCGGCGATAAACTCACGGGAGAATTCAAAGAGTACCTCGATCAGGGAGAGTCTCTGTTTCAGCACCTCCTCTTCGATTTCAGCTTCCACCAGATGATAACGGGTCTTGCGGAGCTGTTTGTGCTTTTGAATTACATAGAGGCAGAACATGAGAACCAGGATCGTGAGTCCGTCTGTATAGGTCTGAAGGATCGCCGGTTTCAGAACCATTTCTACCGGCGGTAATACTCCGGGCATGTGGTTAAGGATGAAGGCTCCCAGAAGAGCGAACATCACAAGAGTAACCAGGAGCCACAATTCCCAGTCGAGCCGGTCTACCTCCTCAAGGCTGCGAGGTGGTTCACCCATAGATGGAGCAAGCCATGTGTCCAGATGATCGCCCCACTTTTTAATGCCCCTGAGAGTGTTGCCCCCCATGAAGTTCTCCAGATCAATAACTCAGAGTTCAATCCCCAGCCGCCGAAGTGTACCCGCCAGTACGCGCCCTGTAAATGACTCCGGGGCTAGGGCCACATCCTCGGGGCGACCGTATGCCACGATCAAACCCCCATCTTCTCCTCCCCCCGGTCCCAGATCGATCACCCAGTCAGACCTGGAAACCAGATCCATGTTGTGCTCGATCACCACCACAGTATGGTGCTGCTCAACTAATTCCTCAATACAGTCAATCAGTTTGCTGACTTCAGTGCCATGCAGTCCCGTTGTAGGTTCATCAAAGAGATAGAGTTTCGAACCGCCGCCCCTCCGTCCCAGATGGGTTGCCAGTTTAAGCCTCTGAGCCTCTCCTGCCGACAGTAATGGTGCGGGTTGACCCAGTCCGAGGTATCCGAGACCTACTCTCTGCAGCGGCTGCAGTGCTTTTACTATCCCTCTCTGGTCGTTGAAAAACTGTACGGCGCCATCCACTGTAAGTTGCAGGATATCGGCAATGTTCTTTCCCCTGTACCGAACATCCAGAACCTTCCGGGTGAAGCGCTTTCCATCACACTCTTCACACAGCAGGGTAACGTCTGCCATGAACTGCATATCGACGATTACACTGCCCTTTCCCCGGCATTCGGGACATCTGCCTCCTTCGATATTGAAAGAGAATGAACCGGCATTCAATCGGGCACGTTTGGCTGTTTCGGTACCGGCAAACACGCTTCTGATCCCGTCCCACGCTTTGGTATAAGTCGCTGGATTGCTCCTCATGTTTGCGGTAAGGGGGCCCTGCTCCAGGCTCTCAAGCCCTCTCAAACCTTCATAACCGTCAATGGCTGCAAATTTACCCGGCCTGCGGGCCGGTTCGAGTCCGATAACCTGTTCGATTGCCGGTTTAAGGATATCGTATATCAGGGTTGATTTGCCTGAACCGGAGAGCCCGGTGATGCACGTGAAGAGCCCCCGCGGGATCTCCACATCGATTTCCTTCAGGTTGTGTTCCGCCGCGCCACTGATTTTCAGCCATCCATGGCGCGGCTGGCGTCTGCGCAGTGGACGCTGGGGGCCCATGCGGCCCTGCAGGTAGCGGCTCGTTGCCGTATCGGCCCCGGTGAGCAGCCCGTGCAGCGCACCCTGGTAGACTATTTTACCACCTCTTCGTCCTCCCTCCGGCCCCAGGTCTACCACCAGATCAGCAGACTCGATGAAATCGCGATCGTGCTCCACGACGATAACCGTGTTACCGCTGTCCCGCAGATGTTTGACTATTCTGATCAGGCGGCCTGTATCCATCGGATGGAGCCCGACACTCGGTTCATCCAGAATGTATGTCGTATCCACCAGTGCGGCTCCAATTACCGATGCCAGGGCGATCCTCTGTGCTTCCCCTCCTGAGAGCGTTCTGGAAAGCCTGTCGAGAGTGAGATACCCGACTCCAACTTCTTCCAGGTATTTCAGTCGTGATTCTGCCTCTTTAAGGATGGGAGCGTATATCTTCTTCCGTTCACCGGAGAGTTGCAGCGAACCGAGCCACATTCTCGCATCCGAGATGGTGCGGGAGAGGAGGGTTCCCATGTCCTCTCCCCCCAGCACCACACTCCTTGCCTCACTCCGCAGGCGTGATCCACTGCATTCGGTACAGGTTACGTACGACCGATAGCGAGCCAGGAAAACCCGCACGTGAACTTTGTATTTCTTCCTTTCCAGTTTCCTGAAGAAGCCGTCAACCCCCTTGAAACGTCCAAACCCCATCCACACGAGATCCTGATGTGAACTCTCCATTTCCTCCCATGGCAGATCAACGCGTATCTCTTCTTCCGCTGCGGCTTCGAGAAGACGCTTCTGCCAGCGCTGATACGCAGGCTTCGTCCACGGTTCCACCGCCCCTTCTTCAAGACTCCTGGTTGGATCGGGCACAACCAGATCGGGCAGATAGACAATCAAGGAACCGAATCCCTCACAGGCAGGACAGGCACCGTAGGGACTGTTGAAGGAGAAAAGCTGCGGCCTCGGCTGTGGAGCCTCTCTCAGACACGATGAGCAGAGATAACCCTCTGTGTATAACCGTCTGCCATCAGGTCTATCGATCACTGCGATACCACCGCCCTCCCTGTAGGCACCCTCCACCGCTTCTCTAATCCTGCTGCGGGGCACCGAAGGCGTAAGCCTGTCGATTACCAGCAGCGGTCTTTCAGTCACGGAAGCCGCGTCACTTATCTCCCTGGCCACAACCTCCAGTTCGGAATCGCTCGAGTCGAGCCGCACTATGCCCTCGCTGCTCGATATCCTCAGGTATCCCTCCTGCAGCAGCATCCTCAATCTGGCGATCGCCTCCTCCGGTGAGCCGGCGGCAGGCAGAGGAGCTGAAACCATCAGAGGAGAGAGACCTGCATCGAGATCGGCTCTCAGCAATTCGGCAACCTGGCCAACCCGATCGGGTTCCACCGGTTCCCCGCACCCCTGACACAGCACCGTTCCGAGACGGCTGTAAAGCAGACGGAACACATCGGCAACTTCTGTCATTGTGGCAACAGTAGACCGGCTGCTTCTGGGAGGCGGAGTCCGACCTACCGCAACCGTGGGAGTGATACCGGCGGCAAAATCCAGGTCGGGTTTCTCCATCCGTTCGAGGAACTGCCTGACATAGGGATCGATAGATTCGGTGTATCTGCGCTGCCCCTCCGTATGGATGGTATCGAATGCCAGGCTCGATTTGCCCGAACCGGAGGGACCGGTAATCACGATCAGGCGATGATGAGGCAATATCAGGTCCAGGTTCTTCAGATTGTGGACCCTTACACCTCTTAATTCCAGTGCATCAGCCACGGCACATGAATTGCAGGTCTGTTTTCAAGCAATACATAACAAAGCAATATAATGAATGGGATCCTAGTACCCTCAGTCACAATTCCGTCGTAATTCATCCTCCGCTGCATCCGCACCTGCGGCGTTGCGCCTCCTCGCTCAAGGAGCCTGCCGGAGAAACGCTCCGGCTGCGGATTGCGTTGCCATCCGGCGCCAGTGTAACCCTCGCTATCGTCGGATTCTCCGACAGGCTCCTGGACACCGCTATGCCTCGTCGCCGCGTCTGGCCGGAGCGGCGCAGAGTAGTCCTCGATTATGCAACGGAATTCTGACTCAGGACACTAAACCGTTGTGTTTCTCTGGCGGTCGCCTACAGAGAGGCTGTCGAACGCATTACCGCGGCAACTTCTTCGGGCAGGGGAGCGGCCGTGCGATCCCTGCCTGTACAGACCAGTGAGGTCCACCCTTCCACCAGCGATTCCTCCTCCCCATCACGCAATATCCGATAGTAGAAAGTGCACGAGCGGGTTCGCAATTCCAGCAGTCGGGTTTCAACGATCAGATCGTCATCGTAGGTGGCCGGCTTCAGATATCTGAGGTGGCATTCGGCGATGAAGAGGGCGAATCCCTGTTCCTCCATAGTCGTATAGGGGATACCCGACTCTTTCATCCACTCGGTACGCCCCACTTCAAAATAAACCAGGAAATTGGAGTGATAGACTACAGCCTGCGCGTCGGTCTCAGCATACCTGACCTGGATAGGGACCCTGCCTACATACTCACCGGGGCGTACCGGCCCGGGATCGATTCGTCCATTCTCAGCTCTCATCCTGTTATTCATCAGTTTCCAGATCTCACTCCCGACAATTGTCGCATTGAAAGGGAAAGCCCTTGATACAACCAGTAACGGTATACTCCGAATAGTGTCGTCGCCGGAAGAACTTTTGACAAGAGGAAGAGTATATAATTAGAACTCCTAATATAATTGGATCTGAGAGGCTTTGACGTTGACTTGAATCCGCCCCCTGGTACCTTGGCATTGATGATAATTGTATTCATCCTGAGTCATTCATGCCGGGCAAAATTGTTACTGGAGGAGAAGATGGAGCAGCAGGAAACACAGAACGACGCACTGAAGCAGAGGGTGGAGGAGGTCATCCAGCAGCTGCGTCCGGCACTGCAGATGGATGGTGGCGACATGGAACTGGTCGGCCTGGAGGAAAACACCGTGATGCTCAGGCTTACCGGTGCCTGCGCGGGCTGTCCCATGTCCACAATGACCCTGAAGATGGGGATCGAAGCCAGATTGAAGCAGGTAATTCCAGAGATCAAAGAGGTAGTGGCCGTCTGAGAGGAGGGCCTCTACCTGTCTCAACTTCATCCCTCCCTGACAATCCTGCTTGTTCCCATTCTCTTCATAGTGTTATAGCTCTGAATCTCAGGGCTTTATTCACCTTCAATGACGGAGATCTGTCATGATGCGCACCAGCCGCCTCCTATCCATTTTTTACTCTACCCTCTTCCTTCTCATGCTTCTGCCACTGAATCCACCTGATGTTCAGGCCCAGGATCAGGGCGTTGATGAATCGCTTTACGCAGGCATGCAGTGGCGTTCGATCGGTCCCTTCCGGGGAGGCAGGTCAACGGCGGTTGCCGGATCCCGGACCCGCACCGATGAATACTACTTCGGCGCAACGGGCGGAGGTGTGTGGAAGACCATAAACGGAGGCGTGGACTGGGAGAACGTATCGGACGGCTTTTTCGGTACCGGATCGGTCGGTGCGATCGCCGTCAGCGAATCGAATCCCGATATCGTTTATGTCGGAACGGGTGAAACGCAGATCAGGGGGAATATATCCCACGGCGACGGTGTCTACAAAAGCACCGACGGCGGCCAGACCTGGACCCACCTGGGACTGACCGAAACCCAGTTCATATCGCGCATCAGGATACACCCGACAGATCCCGATATCGCATACGTGGCCGCCCTGGGTCATGTGTATGGGCCGAACGAGGAACGAGGAATATTCAAAACGACCGACGGGGGCCAAACGTGGGAGAAGATCCTGTTCGTCAGCGATCGGGCCGGTGCAGTGGACATATCGATGCTGACAGGTGATCCCGATGTGTTCTTTGCTGCCACGTGGGAGATGGGGCGTACACCATATTCACTCAACAGCGGCGGTCCCGGTTCGAAGCTCTTCAAAACCACCGACGGTGGTCGGAACTGGACCGAAATCACCGGCAATCCCGGTCTCCCGGAAGGCACTATCGGCAAGATCGGCGTGGCAGTTTCGCCCGTCAGCAGTGACAGGGTATGGGCCATTGTGGAGGCGGCGAATGGAGGAATATTCCGTTCAGATGACGCCGGGGCAACCTGGACCCTTCTGAACGACGACAGGCGGTTCCGCCAGCGGGCCTGGTACTACACGCGCATTTACGCCGACACAGAGGACCTGGATACGGTTTACGTTCTCAATACCGGTTTCTACAAGTCGACCGACGGAGGGGAGTCTTACACGGCCATCCGCGTGCCTCACGGCGACAACCACGATCTGTGGATTAATCCCGACGATCCGCAGACGATGATCAATTCGAACGATGGTGGTGCCAACGTATCATTCGACAGCGGAGAAACCTGGTCGGAGCAGGATTTCGCCACTGCCCAGTTCTACCATGTTACGACCGACAATAACTTCCCCTATCGCATCTACGGCGCGCAGCAGGACAACAGCACGGTACGTATTGCCAGCCGAACCCGGAGGAGCGGCATCGGATTCGATGACTGGACATCCACTGCCGGCGGTGAGAGCGGCTATATAGCCGCCAAACCGGATGATCCTGAGATCGTTTTCGGAGGAAGCTACGGAGGTCTGCTCGTCAGGCTCGATCATCGCACCGGCATGACCCGCAATGTCAACGCATGGCCCGACAACCCGATGGGCCACGGAGCCGAAGATGCAAGGTTGAGGTTCCAGTGGACCTTCCCGATAGTCTTCTCACCGCACGATCCCGACCTGCTCTATATCTGCTCGCAGTACCTGCTCAAGAGCACGAACGGCGGTGAGACGTGGAAGAGGATAAGCCCCGACCTCACCCGCAACGATCCGAGTACGCTCGGACCCTCGGGCGGTTCGATCACGCACGACAACACCGGCGTGGAGTACTACGCAACCATCTTCACCATATCAGAATCACCCCTGACTCCCGGTTTGATCTGGGCAGGCTCCGATGACGGCCTGGTGCACATTACGCTGGATGGCGGCGCTTCCTGGAACAATATCACTCCTGCCGGGATGCCCGAGCGGGGTCTGTGCAGCATGATAGAAGCCTCCCCCCACCATGAGGGAACCGCCTGGCTGGCTGTGGACAATCACGAGAACGACGATTTCACCCCCCACATCTTCTTTACCCACGACTACGGCCAGACCTGGACAGAGAGCACCGCGGGCATCCCCAACACTACATTCGTCCGAGTTGTCAGGGAGGATCCGATGAGGAAGGGCCTCCTCTACGCGGGCACAGAGATGGGGGTTTTCGTCAGCTTCAACGGCGGACAAATGTGGCAGCCGCTCCAGATGAACCTGCCGCTGGTGCCGATCCACGACCTTGTAGTCAAGGGAGACGACATTATCGTAGCTACCCACGGCCGCTCCTTCTGGGTCCTGGATGACGTCACACCGCTCCATGAGCTGGCCGATTCACCCATGCTCGATTCCCCCTTTCTCTTCCAGCCCAAAGATGCATACCGCGTCAACTGGGGAGGGGGAGGCAGAGGTGATTTCCACGGTGGTGGCGACGGTGAGGTTTCGGGCGATAACCCGATGAGCGGCGTGGTCCTGACCTACTATCTGGAGAATGCTGTCAAAAAGGTGACTTTCGAGATACTGGATGAGAGCGGCGAGGCCTTCATGACCATGGATAACACCGAGGAGGGCAGTCGGAATTCTATCCCCACGGAACCGGGACTCCACCGCGTTTCCGCTTTTCTGACCTACCCGGCCTTCCGCGGTTTCGAAGGCATGATCATGTGGGCGGCCGGGTCGAGACCGATCCCCGCCCCACCGGGACAATACTCAGTTCGTTTTACGGCCGACGACCACTCCGTGACACGATCGTTCAACTGGATGGCCGATCCCCGCAGCGGTTCATCGGATGCCGACCTGAGGGCACAGTTCGACCTGGCCATGCGCATAAGCAACAGAACGAATGACGCCAACGACGCCGTCTTCATGATCCGGGATATTGTGGAGAAGGTTGACGCGGCGATCGAGGAATCTGGAAACAACCGGGGCCTCACACGGGCAGGAGAAACCCTGAAGGAAAAACTGAGCGTGCCTGAAGCGGAGATCTACCAGGTGCGCAACCGCAGCGGCCAGGATCCGCTCAACTTCCCGATCAAGCTGAACAACAAGATCGCTGCCCTGCTGGGTGTTGTGCTGAGCGGCGACTACCGACCGACCGATCAGGCCTACGAAGTCTTCGCGGACCTCTCCGCCCGGCTTCAGGTACAGCTCGACGCGATCAAAGAGATACTCGGCACTGATCTGGCCGCCTTCAACCGGCGACTTGAGAGGATGAACCTTGAATCGATCGTTCCCGTGGACCGGTCAAAAGACTGAAGTGAAATAAAAATCACTCCTTCTGTTCCTCATCGACTCCCGGACCGCTCAACATCCTGGTTCTGGGAGGAACCGCTGACATTCAGGGGGCTGCTCGAAGGAATCCAGGAGGGGATCGGCTCGAACGCCACCTTCACCGGTTTTCAAGCAGATAATCAACGGCTGGTAAGTATTGTGCAATTGCCTCGTTATTAATACCTCAGCGCTGACACTGGATCTATATGCGTTGCGAAGTGCTACCTGTCTATTGTGAGACCCACTGCTCTATCATGCGTGACAGGGCTCT
>CAZWVF010000005.1:0-25086 GCA_964637695.1 uncultured Gemmatimonadota bacterium
GCTGCTCAGGAGAGATTCTCCAACCTTCACCCGGCAGATGACTCAGGGCTAATCCACCCAGCAGGGAAACCATGCAGCCCAGTGGAACCAGCCAGACCCAGAACAGGTTGGCGAATAGAACAAGTGTTCCTGAACCCACCACTCCTATGGCCATGGCCGCAACCGCTGATTTAGGCCCTGGTCGGACTGTCAGTCTTCCGAGCAGGAATGTGCCCAGGAAACCTCCATAAGTAACCGAAGCTATCGCCAGACCGACCTCGACGACCGGGTTCTCGGTACTTCGGAAGAGCATTGCCCCACCTATCAGAACCAGAGCCCACACGAGAGTCATGCGACGGCCCTTTTTAAGATCGTCTCCTTCTCCATCCTTTTCATTATCTGCTTCTGCACTCCTGCCGGCTGCAGGGTGGATCAGGTCGAGCACCGTGCTGCTGGCAAGCGAATTGAGGCTGCTGCTGAGCGTCGACATGGCCGCAGCAAAGATCGCGGCCAGCATGAGACCTGCAAGACCGGCAGGGAGGCCCTCTACTATGAACCGCGGGAAAACATGATCAGAGGGCATTGTCTCGCCCCCGAATGCAACAAATAGAGTGCTGCCCAGTACCAGGAAGAGAGTGAACTGCAGAACCACCACAAAGCCGCTGGTAATCAGGGCTGCCTGGGCCTGTTTGAGACCGCGTGTGGCGAGCATTCTCTGCACCAGCAGCTGATCAGTACCGTGGCTTGCCATGCTCAGAAAAGCTCCGCCAAGCAGGGCGGCAGGCAGTCGATATCCGCCTCCGAAAAGCCCCTTAATACCCTCATCCAGACCCATGTTGACAAGTCTGAGTTTGCCCTCTGGCAGAGCGGCTACAACCGCATCCCATCCTCCCAGCTGTCCCAGCAATATCAGCAGGGCGATAAGCGCACCGCCGATATAGAGGACCAGCTGGATCGCATCGAGCCAGACGATAGACTTGATACCGCCCACATAGGTATAGATGACAGTAATCAGACCGATCAGGAGTATGCAGAGGGCATAAGACCAGCCTGTTATGAGCGCAAGAGGTATGGCAGTTGCAAAGAGCCGCACGCCGTCTGCCAGCACGCGTGTGATGAGAAAGAGGACCGATGCAGAAGCCTGTGGAGCTCTGCCGAATCTCTGTCCCAGATAACCGTAGGCCGTCATTGCTTCCCCCTTGAAATAGAAGGGGAGAAGAATGGTAGCTGCGGCAATCCGCCCCAGTACATAACCGAAGGCAAGCTGCAGGAAAGTGAAGTCTCCGGTGTAAGCCAGACCGGGAACGCTGATCACGGTGAGCGTGCTGGTCTCGGTGGCGACTATCGAGAACATTACCAGCAGCCATGGAAGCTCCCTGTTGCCCAGAAAGTAATCCTCGGCCGTGTGCTGCTTTCCTGCCATCCATAGTCCGATGCCTATCGTGCCCAGCAGGTAGACAACCAGAACAACGATATCTGCAGAGCCCAGTCCACCCATCACAACTCCCCTCTCCCGGTGTTTTTCCCGCCGCCATTTTCCATATTCACATCAGAAAAGGAACGGGCCGGAATCCGTTTCTGACCCGGCACGAAGCTGCCCAGAATGACAGGTTCCCTGGCACCGGTAACAGCCGGGATGCCTGCCGGCACCCCCATAAGGAATGCATCTGCAAGCAGGGCAAATGCGACCGCCTCTTTCGAGTCCGCCGGCAGTCCCAGATCATCACTTGCAATAAGTCTGGCCGGGGCGATCCGAGCAGCCAGGCGTTCGACAAGCACCGGATTGCGGACACCACCACCCGAAACAATCACGTCGAGATTCCTGTCTCTGTCGGGGAGGAATCTCTCGTATGAGAGTCCGATCGATTCAACCGTGAACTGCAAAGCGGTAGCTACCAGATCTGCCAGCGGATAATCACCGCCCCACCTGTTCCAGACCTCATCTGCAAAGAGAGCCCCGAACTCCTCTCTCCCGGTGCTCTTCGGAGGCTGTCGGAGCAGAAACGGGTGTTCCATCCAGCTCTCGAGCAGATCGCCGATCACCTCACCATCGGCGGCCAATTCTCCATCTGTATCAAATGATTTATCGGAACCGGTACCGCGCTGCACGAGGCCGTCGATCACCATATTGCCCGGACCAGTATCGAATCCGGTAATACCTCCGAGGCCGCGACCTGCCGGCAGCCACGTCAGGTTTGCTATCCCGCCAATATTCTGCGCAATCCGATCCCGGTCGGGATCGCGCATCAATACCGCATCTGCATAGGGAACCAGCGGCGCACCCTCTCCACCTGCTGCCAGATCCCGACTTCTGAAATCGTACACGACATTACAGCCGAGGTTATGGGCAACCACCGCGGCAGATCCGAGCTGAAATGAAACCTCTCCACCGGGATCGTGGAATACGGTCTGGCCGTGCAGACCGATTGCTTCGATCCGGTCAGTTGATATCGCAGCCTGTTCGAAAAGCGTTTTGAGGGCATCGGAGTAGGCTGCCCCCAGCTGTACGTGCAGGTGTGCAATTCTGGATACGCTGGAGGAATCAGCGGCTGCCTCAAGTATCTCTTTCCGGATTTCGGGAGAGAATGGATCAGTATGGTGAGCTGTGACTTCCCAATCCGGTGCCAGGGGATCGCCCTCGAGCCTTACGAGTGCTGTATCGATACCGTCTATGGAAGTACCCGACATGCACCCGGCGAGGAGCCTGGTGCCGGACGTGCCTTCTTTCACTGATAGCCAGCCCCTGATCCAACAGCGACCACTACCCTGCCGATGAGGAGGTCCTTCCTGCGGGCGGTTATCTCGTAGAAACGCCCTTCACCCTGCAGGCTGTATCCGGGCAATAGATCACGACCCGGTTCGATCTCATACCCGCGATCGTTGGGTCCTTCGGGGCCGGGGAAACCCCTGAAATTGATTGTCAGCGGTTCGGCATCTCCGGGTTCGGTTACAACGTCAACGACTGTGATACGGTCGGTAGTTGTAACGTGCAGAGTGTCCCCGGCAGCCAGCGCGAAGATCGGCCCATCTCCCCGGCGGATCAGCATGTACTGAAGCCGCGGCTGTATAACCTGAATCACCGCCTTGGCCAGTATCTCCTGTCCCCGCTCTGCCCTTACCTCGTAAAGTTCCTCCTCGGGACTGAGACTGAACCGTTGAAGCAGATCTTGTGCCGTGTTGATGAGATAACCCCGATCCTCACCATCATTGAAGGAGGTATTCCCGACAAACCCCCTGAAATTGATCTTGTATCCCTCTGTCACAGTTGCCAGCGGATCGTCCAGCTGGAGCCCGTCACCCCACACCACCTTGAGGGTTTCACCAGGCCGTACATAGGTCCACTCACCATTTACCGCCAGCCGGAAAGCTTCGACTTTCGGAGCAAGGACCATAGCTGCCGGCAGTGCCCTGGAGGAGGGAACAGAAGCAGCCGCATCAATCCTGAAGAGGATCTCGCCGCAAGGGTACTTATCCTTCCTGACGTAAACACGCGCATCGTTGTAGAGCACTATCGGGCGGTGGAAATCATTAAAGTTGCCTGTACCCTCGATATCTACTACCAATCCACGCTCATAGTTTGCCTCGACATGTGTGATTTCAAGCGTTGTACCCGGCGGAACGGCCAGAGTACCCCCCTCCTCTACTATCACGGAGGGATCACCATTTACCGAGACTGCCAGATAGTTGAGAGCCGGTGTCACGAGGGCTAATCGGGGATGGTCCGGCTCTATACCGTATGTGTCCAGGAAGGCATTTATAACCATAACCTGATATTCGACCCGCAGTGATTCATCAGGTATGTCCCGGGAGGTCTCTACTCCGAATCCGGGTATTCCAACCCGGCTTACGGCGTGGAAAGTGGCAGAACCTCGCTGTTCCTTATACAGAGATTCTTCGTTGAAGGTTTTTGTGTTCTTGACCCGGAAGTAGTGGTCGGACTGGCTGATCATGCTGTTGGCCCGCTCCATGATTTCGATGGCCATTGCCTCCATGTTTACACGTTCACCATTCGGTCTGGTGAATTCTGCGGTGTCAATGATTATCGACTGTCCCCACAGTTGCGGATTGCTTCGCGGACCCTCCCAGGTCGGATTGTAGAATCCGGATCCATCGTGCAGGTTCAGCAAAGCGTCCGATTCAGTCATCAGACTTCCCAGAACTCCCACGATATTCTGATTGACCTCATGTTCGTAGGAGGCTCCGAACTGGCGGTTGAGGTCACCGCTGACACCGCGTGTATTCTGGTATATCGAGAAGATATTCGCCCTGGGAACAACAATCAGGTTCCCCTTCCGCAGGGTTAGGTCGGCAAAGAGGTCTGCAGCAAGGTAGCCGCCCGGTTCGTTGCCGTGGATGCCTCCGATGATCATGATGGTGGGCCCCGGTTCCCTGCCCCTTATGTGGTAAACGTGAAGTTCGTAATCTGTATCAGCAAAGAAGATGGTATGGGAGCGGCCCGGAGGTGCGTTATCGAGAAGTGGCAGTACAGGTTCCGGTGCTGCTTCGGCAATCAGTGCCGTAGTGAAAAATGCGATCACCAGGCCCAGTTTCATGATCCGCCGCCTGCCGGGAAGATGCGTTCGAGCAGCAGATTACCCTGGTTGTCATATACAAGGAATTGAACTTCACGCATCCGGAAGCCTTCGGGAAGTGGAAATTCATGTCTGATCGGTTTCAGTCTTCTTATGGCGAACGAATCTCCGGTCTGCGGAGACAGAGGCCGCCCGTTGACAATCGTCATCGGGGGAAGAGTCAGATAGCGGCCCGGTCTGTCGGCATCCTCGATCAGGACGGCAATGAATCCGCGCTGCACTTCACCGGTCCATTCAATTTTCGTCAGTTGAACGCTGAGCTCCCACCGATTATCCCCCTCTATCGGCCGCAGTGAGAAGTTGTCAAAGCGCACTAACGCCTCAGCCGGCAGAGGACTTTCTACAATTGATGCAGATGTTTCAACAGGCCGGGTTGCCGGCTCGGTCTGTGCGGACTGCTGCTCTTCCTCTGCCAGCTCCGCAGCCCCGGGCACCTGATCGACTCCTGCAGGTTGCGGTGAAAGGGCAACTATCTCGCGACCTGCCATCAGCTGGTATTTATCCCACAGGCGCTTATATTCGATACGCTGCAGGATCGCGCCATATGTCAGAACCGCTGCTGCCAGCAGAAGCACGACCGCACCCACCGATAACCAGATGAATTTACGCCTGGTAAAGGCCCAGGTGCGGTTCCGGCCATCGGGGCGGAGAAGTATCAATGTCAGATGCCGTCGGCTCTTATCCATTGGCTGGCCCGTTCAGGCTTCTCATCTCCCGCTGGTCTCGCTGACTATCCTCCATACACCATTTTCGAGTTCGAATCGAAGTCGCTTATGAGAGAGCGCGAGATAACTATCAGCTTCATATCGTTGATCGAATTCAGCTACCATTCCGCCATCACCGGGATAGATCTGCAGGTTGCTGATTTCAATCTTGATGAAGCTGTAGCGTTTATTCAGCTGGTTCTTGTAGGTCCGGTAGGCGGAATAGTCCATCCCGCGGCTCGAGAACGCCCTGCTGTAAAAGGCCATATACCTGTCTGTATCCCTTGATTCCCAGGCCGACTCCCAGCCGGTCACGAGCTCATCGATCACACTTTCAACAGGTACTGGCTTTACAGGATCCGGTAGAGCCGGCTCCGGCTCGACAGGTTCAGGTGAAAGCGGCAGAGACCCGGGTTGCACCGGATTCGTGATACGGCTGGTCTCGGTGACTATTTTCCAGCCTTTTTCCTCGAGTCTGAGGTAGAGTCGTTTTGCAGAATGTGCGAGGAAGTTGTTCGACTCGTAACGCTGGTCGAAGGTCGCCACAATCTGTCCATCGTGACCGAAAAGATGCAGGTTATAGATATCCACCTTTATGTAATCGTACTGACGTGTCAGCCTGCCCTTGTAGCTCTCCAGTGACCGGAAGTTCCGCCCCATACCGTTGAAGGAGGTGCTGTAGAAATCCATATAGCGATCGATATCCATCGATTCCCAGGCAGCTTCCCATTCTATCACCAGCTGCCGCATTTCATTACGCAGCTTCCTGACACCATCAGCATCGAGACCACCCAGCTCCTCCTCCACAACCATGGCGGTCGACCCTGTGAAAGGTCCTGTCCTGATAACAGGGGTGAGCTGATTCAGATCCTCGTTGGTCACCACAACGCAGCCGCGTGTATTGTAACCGTTGGTTACCCGCTCAGGCTGGTTGGTGGCGTGGAGCCAGATATTGCTGCCGTATTTGCCCTCGAGCCGGTCGAATACATTCGGATAATCGGTGACAAAGGCTCGGATCCCGTATTCCGGGGGCAATTTGCTGCCATCGATGATGCCTGTAAAAAAATAGATGCCCTCAGGAGTGCGCAGATCCCCCTCATACTGCTTGTCCCCGTTCTTTTCACCGGTATTCACCTGGATTACCTCCACAAGCTCCGGTATGTTCTCACTGGTACCCCTGAAGAGAAAAAGGCTCTGCGTATTTTTCTCGACCACCAGCGCATGGCTTCCCTCCGGCAGCAGCAGAACTGTTTCTGGTACAGACGTACCCTCCTCCGGGTACCTGGCGGTATCCGGGTTGTTAACCGGCCCCTGCGGCGAAGCCAGCAGGCTGATCATCAGGACAGATATGATCATAAGTAACCTAATATGCTATGTTTTCCGACTTTCCACGTTCAAATGTTAGTTATCTATCCTGTGAGACAGCAACCTGTAAACTGGACAGAAAAATTTATGGGGGGTAAGTTCGGTAGTGGAGAATTGAATAAATGGTATCTGGACCATATGAAAATACGAGGAAAGTGATCCATACCATGGCCGCCATTGCTGCGGATGGCAATGCGTCGGAATCCCGCATCGATAAGCTCCTGGCGAGTATCGACACTCTGTCCTCAGATAATTCAACCCTGATCAACCAGCTCGATATGCACGGTCTGACGGGACCCGCCTATCTGATCCTGGAAACACTTGAATTCACTCAAATGCTTGCAGTACAAAAACTTACACTGGATCTACGTCCGCTCTTCCTGGTGAATCATACCCGCACACTGTCAAATATCAGGACATTGGATAATGCCCGAAGAGTCCTCGATCCTCTCGGAATACAGATCGTGGCGACCCAGGGTGCGGCGCTGCTCGTCAGGGGTGTATACGAGAACGCAGAATGGCGTCCGATGGCTGATGTGGATGCATTGATAGGCATCGATGACCGCGATCGCGCTTTCGCAGCCCTGGCTGAGGCCCGGTTCGAACTCTCCGACGACACTGAAAGGTGGCTCGATGGCGCCGGGATCCTGGACCTCCACACCTCACCACTCGGCATGGAAAGGATCGCAGCACGCAGGCTCGCACTGCCTCTTACGGCCGATCTTGTACGGCGGCATTCAGGTCGGGCTCCCGATAATCCGGCTTTCGCCCCCGGTCTTCTCGTGCCGGCCCTTCCCATGCTCTGGGCTTTGGGTCTGGCCCACATACAGAAGCATTCCTTCACTGCCCTCACATGGTTCGTCGATATGGTACGGCTTGCTGGAAAGATGAGTGAGAAGGAAGCGGCAGAGGCCCGGAGTTTGACGGAAGAGTTGAGACTCCAGGGAGCAGCTTCAGTTGTATCTCAGGTGATCGGCACCTGCTGGAACGTGAATATGCCCGTCATATTGCGATTCGAACCGGAGAGCCTCGAACCGGAAATGTCGGTTCTGGTCAACAGGGCAGTCGCTGACGTCACCTGCCTGCGTAATACGCATCTGGTAGGGGAGCGCATGCTGTGGCGCATGGCACCAGACAGGCGGAGCAGGTGGAGCCTGATATGGGAGAGCACCTTCCCCAGGGGTAAGGTGATGAAGGAGATCTATCCCCGGTACAGGAAATCGATGAAACCTCTATACATGGTTCGCAGGATCTGGGACCTGTTGCGACTCCTGAAGTAAACCGGGCCTACTTCTCTCCGTGGTGGTGAGATGGAGGAGTGTGACCGTGTCCCTGAGCGTATCCCTCTTCTTCGTTATAGAATTCGGCAATATCGTACGATGCAACAAGAGGAGCCACGTACAGGACACGTGCACTCCTCGAGAGAAAGTCTCTGCGGCTGCTCTCCTTACCGTCGCTGGAACTGCTCTTCTTTCCAGTCATGTTATTCTCCCCCTCTTTCCCTTCGGGGGTAAACGTTCCAAGCGGAGAACGCGAATCCAATCACCCAGACCACCCACAACACCCTGTAACCGTAAATTACATACCATGAAGGACGTTTCGTCAACCGAATCGTTTCCGTTACGCTCTGCCGTCCGGTATCTGCCCACTCGAGGACCCTGCCAAAAGGATCGAGTATGCCGGTAGGCCCGGTGTTGGATGCTATCGCCAGGTAGCATCCCGCTTCCGCGGCCCGCAGTTGCGCCAGTCCTCTCAAAAACCTCTTTGTGGAGGTTCTGTCGAATCCCTGCTGGTTGGTCATCATTATCAGCAGATCGTTATCGGCGGCCAGTTTCCGGACCAGACCGGAATTTGCAAGGTCGAAACAGAGGAGGATCCCCATCTTAACCGGAGAATCGAATGAGACGGGTCCCGGCCCCGGCACAGTTTCGTGCAGAGTATATGGTACCGGAAACGGAGCCGGGCGGCCCTTTAGTGAGCCTCCCGGAGAGAACATCCAGGTCATGTTGTAGAATTTATCCTCCTCTCCCTCAACCAGCCCCTCTGCACCTATCAGAAATGGAGTGTCCATGGAATCTACAACCGACTGCACCTTCTGGATGATCTCAGGGTAATCATCGAGCGCAACAGGGAGAGCATATTCCGGTGCAACGACGATGCTGCTTTCATGGGCACGATCGGTGTAGAGCTCCAGATAAGCCGGCAGGATCAGGCTGTCGAGCAGCGCAACCCTCTCTTCCCACGGACGTCCGAAATCACCCTGCAGAAGAGAGATCGAGATCGGATCATCGTTCAATTCCTCTCTTTCCGGCGCGGCAACAGTGAGAGTAACCAGCAGAAAACCGATCACTACCAGCGACCACAATCCCGTTTTTCGAGCCGGAGTAGCCAGGAGGGCCAGTGCCGACCCCGTCGTCAGCATGAGCGCTGACAATCCCCATGCACCGATGAATGATACGACCTCTCCCGGCCAGGGGGCCGCCGTCGCCGGTATCAGCCAGAAATCCCCCGGCGGGAAGTTGACGTTGAATAATCTGGACAGGCCGAGCCAGATGATCGCGGGAGAGATAACCTGTATTATGGGACTTCCTTTTTCGGCCTTCCCCCACGGGATGAGGAGCAGGCCCAGAAGCAGGTAGAACACTGCCCAGAGGATCATGACAAATAGAAAGGATTTCGGATCTATATGGAGAAGCGGATAACAGATGAGGATGAGGAGTGAACCACCCCAGAGAGCTGTCGATTGAATGCGTTGCTTCCACCCTGCCCCCCAGATACCCCACAAAAGGGGAGTCATGAAGAACCAGATCCACGGTCCGGGAAGGATCATGGAGGGCAGGGCCAGCGCTACTGCCGCGCCCTGGCCGGCTCTTATACGTGCTCTGGAGCCTGGTACGGTCCAATCGCGCTGTGTCACTTCTCTACCACCAGATCGAGTTGTCTGAACTGCCTGAGTGCATTCTCAACGCCCCTTTCAGCTTCACCACCGTCAATCCCGAAAGCTTCCTGAAGGGCCTCGACCAGGTCTTTCTGTTCGGCTGATGCATGCAGGGCCCTCCAGACTACTTTTGCACTTGGATTGAGAGTATGGACCATCCCCTTCTCTACATTGAAAAGGGCAAGTTCCGAACCAATGGGGCGCTCGAGCAGATCTGTCCTGGGCGATGGAAGCTGTTCACTACTCATTCTTTCTTCCCTTCGACAAAATGATCGCCGCCTGCAAGATATCGCTCCCTGATTGAAGAGGCACGACGTCTTGCCCGTGCCTCATTCACCAGAAGACCTGGAAATTCCTCAAAGGCATCCGCAGCAGCTTCGGTCAGGTTCTTCTCTGTCAGAGCCTTCAGCAGATATGCATCTACTTCGGCCCACCTGCTCAGAGGGAGGCGACCCTGCTCGTCCAGTATTCTCCTGCGATCATCGCCAAATGGGAGCCCACCGAATGTATTCCCTTCCCTTGTCTCTGACAGGTTCCCGTCTGCCCAGATTTTCCAGCTCCACCAGACCATACCGGCTGGATCGGTCCTTGTTTCCACGACAGCTTCCACGACCGTTTCCGGTCCCACTTCAAGGGGAGCTGCCAGCGGGAAATGGCCCTGCCCCCATGAGGCTTCCTCTTCTCCTGGCGCGTTGCTGTAGTGCACACCCTCCCACAACTCCATCTCCATCCAGATGCCGATTCCCCAGATACTCCCCTCCCTCTCCACAATCCATCTGGCATCACTGCTGTAGGATCCCGGCTCGAGGAGTGTCAGATCCCAGGCAAAGAGGTCTGTCCCATCGGCCAGAGGGCCGCCCGGCGGGATCCCGCATGGATCGGGGGTGTTCACGGCCAGAGACTCGAGTGGTGAGAAGTCGATCCCCACAATGTCGCCTGTATCGGAATCCGGCATGCCGGGACGATGCCTCCACCCGGGATCGGCTGAGTCCTGACGCGGTCCTCCCCATGGGCAGGCGCGTACGGTTACCTTCGAAGGTATGACCCGACCCCCCTCGCTCAGGATATTCGACCGGCTGTAGAGAAGCAGGTCATGGAGGTGTTCATCGTAGAACCAGGGGGCAAAATCTTCAGTAATGAGCAGATCTGCTTTCGCGGGAAGATCCACTTCCTCGACGCGCAGCCGGAGGATGGTAATGCGATCTGCAACTCCGTTGACCTCAAAGACCTTCGCCGCGATCTCGGCGACACGATCCGGCTCGATCGCGTAAACTATTGAAGCACCGGCTCTTGCAGCCATCACCGCATAGGTCCCCACACCAGTTCCCACATCCACAACCACGTCCCCCCGCCCGACAGCCAGTCGGATCGCACGATCCATGGCATCGAGACGCTCCGGCTGCATGAGAAGGTTGCGGTAGTAGAGAGATCCCAAGGTTACTCATCTCCTCCCGGCTCAGATATTCTCAGATCGGATCATCTCTTTCAACAGTTCGATCAGATCTTCTTTGCGGCCGGCTGCTGAGAAAACAGGGACTTCACCTGCGACTGTACCCATCTGCCTGAAGACTTCGATCCTTTCGTTCCAGTTGAATTGAGTGTGGCGATAGAGTTCAAGCAGGGCATCTCCCGGGTCGAGTCTTTCGAGACGGCCCTCTTCATCGAAAGGAGGGCGTCTCAATATCACCGATGAGAGAGGTCCAGAATCCATGGCTCCGGAGCTGAAAAATGCAGGATCGAGATAATTGCGACGCTCGGTCTTTCCCTCCCGATCGACCAGGGCACTGAGGAAAGACGCCCCGCTCAGATCATCATTAAATTGTACAAGTCCATCATCGGAGAGGGCCATGGCCATCGGAAACGGGATAATGGAACCGTCATCCAGGTCGAGCCAGGTCAGATCATCTCCTCCGAAAAGAGCACCCTGCCGGCATGCGGCCAGCACCAGTGAAGATTTGCCGTGCTCGGATAATCCGGGGACCATAAACCGCCACCCTTCCAGTTCAAAGGCACCTGCATGAAAGGCCATGGTGCCCGGGCTGCTTCTGAAGGCCGCGTCTATGATAGCCCAGTGGAAATCGGCCATGATAAGTTCGGGTTGCGGCCACTCACTCCAAAGCTCCCCCTCTATATGCAGAGTGCAGTACTTTTCACCTCTTTCAAGTCCGAATTTCACCGAAGGGGAAGGCAGGCAGGTGGAATCGATGTCGAGCATACCCATGATACGGGCAGCCATCTCTGCAAGTTCACGATCAGGGCTTTCTAATTCGGCGGACCATCTGCGAGTCCCGAAAAGCATACTGAGAGCGGCTCTAATGGCCCAGGGAACCCCGCAGGATCGCTACAACGTCTGATGCAGCGTCGATGGAGGGAGTTTCGATGATGCGGCCGATCTCCCTGCCTTTGTGTTCCACTACGAAGGTCGGAGTAAAATCGATGCCATAGATCCGGGTCAGCCCATCCAGATCTTTCTTCCGGCGATCGAGTCCTATCACCTGAACGGTTATCCGGTCATTATCCGCCTCATGCAGCGCTTTGAATAATACAGGAACGTGGAGTTGCGCATCGACACACCACGAACCCATAAAGACTTTAATTGTTATCCTTTCACGCAGTTCTTTCAGATATTCAACGGCATCAGGTTCGGAGCCAACTAATTCGGTTCGGGTCCTGAATATGGCGATATTTTCGATAACATAATCCATCCCCGACTGGCCGTACATGATATTACCATCCATATACGCAGCAGTGCCGGGTGCCTCGCGTGAACATGCAGCAGGCAGCAATACCAGCGTAAAGACAAAGATATATCTCTTAAGCATAGAGGCCGTTGCCTTATACATGGCAGTCTTTCGATGGCGGGTGGGCCGGCAGGATAGATCTATGTCTCTAACTGCTCCATTTCTTCGGCTGGCTTGAGACCTTTGCGCACGATGTTGGCTGCCTGCGGTCCCTTTGGTCCCTCGGTAATCTCGAATTCAACTTCCTCCCCCTCCCTGAGAGATCTGAAACCTTCGCCTGAAATCGCTGTGTAGTGTGCAAATACGTCTGGGCCATCTTCCTGGCTGATAAACCCGTAGCCTTTCTGATTATTGAACCACTTCACGGTACCGATAGGCATCTGAATTAAACTCCCGCGCCTCGTTTACATGTCGCTCCAGGACCATAAGATCCTGACTGCTCGCAGCGAGCACATCAAACGGTAATGATGACCGAGTTTCGTGCCGCGCTACAAGCAGTTTTTAAACTTAAATAAACGTCGAGATTCCAGTGTCATGTCACGTGACAAATGTCGGAACCGAGAGTGACGTCGCGCCCGGCATGCAAGGCGCGGCGACGATGGAATAGCCGTTTGCTATTGCGAGGAGGCGCAACGCAGCCGGTCGGGATGCGGCGCCACTCGAATGCCACAGTTGTTGCGTGACAGGGCACTAAGTGCACAGCTTCGTAATTACGGTCACGTATCGAGAGCGCCGAGGTGTCCGGACAGCAAGGCACGAGGAGGAGGGATAGTGGTGTCTATCGCGATGACGAGCAACGCGGCTGTACGGAATGCATCGTCGCTCGAATGCCAGCGTAATTACGAAGCTGTGCACTAAGTTACCGGGGGGAAATACTCCGCTGTCTGACAGATTCATACAGCATAATGCCCGCCGCAACCGAGGCATTCAGGCTGGAAGTGCCTCCCTGAAGCGGAATCGAGGCGATAAAATCGCACTTTGAGCGTACTGCCTGCCTGACACCCTTCTCCTCCCCACCTATGACCAGTACGAGATGACCCCTCATATCGAGATTCCACGGGGATTCGCCCCCATCCGCAGCGGTTCCGATCACCCAGAAGCCCGATTTCTTCAGGATTTCGAGGGCACGCGGGAGATTGGGCACCCTCGCAAGTGGAACGCGCCAGAGGGCTCCCGCAGCCGCCTTTTCAGCCGCACTGCCGGGTAGGGCGGAGCGATGCCGCGGTACGATAACGCCGCTGACACCTGTTGCTTCGGCGCTTCTGATAACGGCTCCCAGATTGTGAGGATCCTGCACGTGGTCGAGTGCAACCAGTATCGATTCCTTCAAACTCAGAGACTTCCTGATCAGTTCATCGAAGTCTGTGAAATGTGCAGCGGCAACAGCGGCAACAACACCCTGGTGGGAATCACTGCCCGCAAGACGGTCCAGTGCTTCCCTCGGCTGGAAAAGAAGGGGAACACCGGCACTGCGGGCCAGCTTGATCAGATCCTCTATTCTGCTGTTCCTCTTTCCTTCGATTACATAAAGCTTGTGAATGCGTTCAGGTTCCTCCTGCAGTGCCGCCTGCAGAGTATTTATGCCGTATATCGTTTGTGACACTCAGATCCCCTTCAGCAGTTACTCAATTACACTGAATATCAGGCTATATCGGCGAGCGAGATCTTCCTGCCCATTCGTCTCTGCAGGATTTCCCGCCAGCGGCCGAGGATATCATTGCCGACCGTTGGAGTACCGCTTCCATCGTCGTCATCACCCAGGCCGAGAGCAGCAAATGCATCGTTACGGGCCTGGGCAAGCAGTTTCTGGTCTCCGACCAGACTGGCTATCCGCAGGTCGGGCAGACCATGCTGGCGGGTGCCGAAGAACTCGCCCGGGCCGCGGATTTCCAGATCTGCCTCAGCTATCTGGAATCCGTCGCTGGTTTCGGTCATCACCTGAAGCCTCCTGGCCGCATCTTCAGTGATATCCTCACCTGCCAGCAGTACACACACCGCTTTCCCACCCCCCCTGCCAACTCGACCTCTAAGCTGGTGGAGCTGAGAAAGCCCGAATCGTTCGGCGTGTTCTACAAGTATCATTGCAGCTCCGGCTACATCAACGCCTACTTCTATTACGGTGGTGCTGATCAGCAATGAGATATCTCCGCTGCGGAAGCGGTTCATCACCTCATCTTTCTCTTCCGACTTCATCCTGCCGTGAATCAGGCCCAGAATGTGATCTTTCAACGGACCCGACTGCAGCGCTTCGAACGATTCCACAGCCGCCCGCAGGTCGGTGCGCTCGGTTTCTTCGACCAGAGGAAAAACCCAGTATGCCTGCTCTCCCTCCTCCAGCGCCCGCCTCACTCTTTCCACAACCTGATCCCGCCTCTCAAGCGATATCCAGTGGGTCTCGACCGTTTCACGACCGGGAGGCATTTCATCGATTATGCTGGTATCCAGGTCGCCGTAGAGGGTCATCGCAAGCGTGCGGGGGATAGGAGTGGCCGTCATGACAAGCACGTCAGGTTCGCTGCCTTTCGCCTGAAGAGCACCCCTCTGAAGAACTCCGAAACGGTGCTGTTCATCCACCACAACAGCTCCCAGAGATATAAAATCCACATCCTTCTGGATCAATGCGTGAGTGCCGATCACAACTGCGGGGGTCCCCGATTTCAATTGGTCCAGAATCTCTCTCCTCTGGCCGCCGGAGAGCCGGGAGGTTAACAGGTGAACTTCGACATCGAGAGCGGCGAATTCCTGCGACAGTCTGTGGGCATGCTGTTCGGAGAGGATCTCAGTCGGAGCCATCAAGGCGGCCTGCATCCCGTTTTCGACAGCTGTGAGCATCACACATGCAGCGATAACCGTCTTGCCGCTGCCGACGTCCCCCTGAAGGAGCCTGTTCATCGGCCTCCGACTTCCCATATCCTCGAATATTTCTGCCAGGACCTTTTGCTGGGCGCCGGTTAGAGTGAATTCGAGCTGCTCGAGATAGGAACGGACCAGCGGTCCCCACGTCCTGAATGCGTTCCCCTCTCTCAACCGCACGTTACGACTCCGTTCGGCCAGCAGCAACTCCATGAAGAAGAATTCCTCATAGGCCAGTCGGCTCCTGGCTCGTTCGGCCATTTCTGTCGTGGAGGGGAAATGGAGTTCTTCCAGTGCCTCGGCCAGGGGCATCAGACCGCGCTGAGAGCGCTGCTTCTCAGGCAGTGGATCGACGAGTTGATCACACAGGCTATCCAGTGTGTTGTGTACAATGCGCCTCAGACCGCGGCTGGCCAGTCCAACCGCTCGCAGTTCGGCTGAAAGCGGGTAGATCGGTATCAGCCCACCTGCGTGGACAGCATCTTCCAGAGGATCTTCTCCATCCTCAAAGTCATCGGCGGAACCCGCAACTTCGAACTCGGGGTGTGCCAGCTGAAGCTTCCCCTTATACGCACTTACCTTGCCTGAGAAGACAACCAGATCGCCTGTCCGCAGCGCTGTCTTTACGTAGGGAACTCCGCGAAACCAGACACACTCCACGATACCGCTCCCGTCACCCGCCCTGGCGATGAAGCGGGAGCGCCTTCCCCTGGTGGCACCTGCGGCCAGCACTTCGGCCAGAATTGTAACCTGCATTCCCTCGGCCAGGTCGGATACCGGAGTGCAGTGACGCCTGTCTATATAACGACGAGGAGCGTAGAGGACCAGGTCCTCCACGCTCTTTATACCGGCGCCCTCGAGCGCCTTCGCACGGGCAGGACCCACACCCCTGACGAACTGGACGGGGGTGGCCAGTGGGTCGCTCATTTTCCTGTACGGTTCTTCCTTAGTACACAGTTCCGTAATTACGTAACTGTGTACTTAGAGCCCTGAATCAGAAATCGGTTGGAATCCGGACACTAAAATCCGAAAGTGAGTCCGAACAGGACACCGTTGTTGCTGACCGTTTCATCCTCCAGCATGACTTTCTGGATCCTGTACTCGGCGGTAATGCTGAACGGCAGGATAGGTGGCTTGAACAGCAGGCCGAACATGATGTGATAGCCGGTTTTTGTGAAATTCGCCGGATCCGGATCGGACAACCCTCCCCCGATGGCCTCTTCAACAGTAGCACGGTCCATGTAAGTCATCAGGTTGATGTTCATCCCGCCCCCGATCATCGGCTTGATCGGAAACAGGGGCAGCAGTGAAATCGGATACCTGACGTCGGCGAAAATTGCGAGACTCTGGTAATCCTGATCTGTCAGAACCAGTCCTCCACCGTAATCATAATCGGCGGTACCCTTCAGATACTCAGCACCCAGCTGGAATTTCAGTATGGGAAGAAAACCGAGAGCCACATGCGCGCCAAAGGCGGATGCGGCATCCATTTTTATGTAATCTCCCTCTGGCTGGAAACTGCCGTATCGCAGGCCTATACCCGTCTGTGCACTGGCGGACGAAGCTATCAGGACGACGAGGGCAATCGCCGCAACAGCTGAAACGATGCGACGGTTCATGCTTTTCTCCTTTTTCCGGGTCGATGGGGAGGTAGAATGTCTTGCCGCCCCCGGTGGTCAACCCTATTTTCTATTGCTCGTGTCAATCAACTGACAAAGCTGGTCTTGAATCTCATGATGGGGTGTGACACCCCGTACTTTTTCCCAGGAGTAGTGTTTATGGCCCGCCGTTGTGAAATCTGTGGCAAAGGCCCGCAGGTAGGTTCGAACGTTTCGCATGCCCACAATGTAACCAAGCGCCGGTTCCTGCCCAACCTGCACAGGGTACATGTGCGTATGGATGGTCGTACCAGGCATATCCGTGTATGTTCCTCCTGCCTCAAAGCCGGCAAGGTTCAGAAAGCCTGATCTGCTGCTGCAACGGCTCTCCGGCCAATTCTGTATTGCAGTCTTTCCGTCATCTGGAACCCTCGAAAGCCGCCTGAAAAGACAGCTCCAGCCATCCCAATCCGCCGTCACCGAAAGTGCTGTCCAGGTAGTGGTGAAAGCGCAGCACTCCGTCCATCGGAATCGGGCCGAATTCGAACTGCATTCCGAAACCTGCAGAGAAGCCTGGTTTGAATCCGCCAAGGATCACGGTGTATTTATCCCGTTGCCCGAACAGGAATCGATCCCAGATCAGCTGGTACATGCCTGCCGAGGCCATAAAGAAACCCTTCTCGGTAAGTGAAGGCAGGACGAACCATCTTGCACCCAGACTGAGAACTTTTCCCTTGTAAAATGCGTCTTCGATCGGAATTGAAGTCTGCCTCAGGAATTCCGCCTGGTTCACCTTGAACCTGGGCAGTGAGAGGTCGAACATGAGATCCATCTTGCTGGTGAGGGGGAAGTATGCGCGAAATACTATCGTCGAACTGGAAGTTGCAAAGCCGTCATCGAACTCTTCTTTGGCTCCCAGATGCAGAAGCGGAATCGTGGTTCCCAATCCGGCCTGGATGATGAAACCTCTGTGTGTTCCTTCCTCCTCCCGCCCCGGCATTACAGACCGGCCCTGGGCATCCGCATCGCGAGGGAGAACCGCTGCAGCGACGATAATGACTGCACAGGCCGCCATTCTGTTAAAATCCATCCTCTTCAACGCTTTCCTCCAAAAGTCATTACCGCCAAAAGCCGTAATCCAGTCCAGCGGTTGATGAAATAATCTTCTCGAAACTCGTGCATGATGATTCCGATATCCAATGCAAACGCCGGACCAACGGGAAAAATCCACCCCGCAGATAATCCCCACCCGGCTTCCCAGCTGAATGTAGTATCAGCTGTGTCGTCTGCTATTTCCAGTGAGAGTCTATCCCTGTACCAGCCCAGCATTCCCTCCACATATAGTCCTTTGCTCCACGACCGTCCCCCCCGCCACCTGGTACCTGCACTCCACGAAACGACTTCATTACTCCCGCCCGTGATATCAGTCGCAGAACCGAAAACGGCCTCGTAATCGCTTCCTACCGCCGCCGCGTCCACTCCGAATGCCGGAAAAGCAGCCTGGATAAAGAACCCGAACGATTCAAGAGGAGAGTATGAAAAACGCTGTGTAAGTGCGATCCCGGCGGTTGCATATCTTCCATCATCCCAGTCGTTCATCCCCAGATTCCCGAGCGGCATAACAATTGCAACGCCGACTGAAACTGCCATCGGGTCGGGTGGCGCGGCGGGGATCTGTGCGCCGGCAGTACCCATAACGGCTCCATTGATAATGGCAGCAAGCGCGATCACCGCCGGAAGTTTCCAGATTTGCAGTTCGACTCCTTGTTGAAACAGGATCACACCCTCTATCCCACGAGAGCCTTTTCGGTTTCTTCGATCGCTTCCTCCTCGGTGGCAGCTCTGTGCAGGGATGGGAAGTAGACCTGGTCGAGAATGCTCTTCACTATTACCGCAGCAGGCACGGCGAAGAAAACTCCCCAGAAACCCCACAGACTGCCACAGATCAGAATGGCCAGGATGATGGCCGTCGGGTGAATGCTCGTCTCCTTACCGATGATGACGGGAGTCAGATAGTAACCGTCCACAGACTGGATCCCCAGGTATGCCAGGAGTGTCCAGCCGGCAGCAGCAACTGTTCCCCACTGTATGAATCCGGCTGCAACAACAGGTATGCCGACTACAATAGCTCCAACGTATGGGATGAACGTAGAGATACCGGTCAATATCCCGAGCAGCAGGAAGTACCTGAGCCCGATTATCCAGAATACGGCTGTTGAAAGGAGAAAGAGCAGGAATACAACTATGAACTTCCCTTTGATGAACCGTCCCATCTGTCTGTCTATATCGGCCAGTACATCGGTGACCGTGTGGTGCTGAAGTCCCGGCAGCAGGTTGACGATGTAACCCCAGATCTGTTCCTTGTCCTTCAGGATGAAGAATACGAGGAATCCAACAATGATTGCATTCACAGTACCGCCGATGGTGCCTCCCGCCCACGCCAGCAGAACCGTAATCAGACTTCCCAGCAGGTTCTCCAGCTGCAGTGACAGGGAATCGAAGAACTCGAATGCTGTCGTGCCGGGAAAGTATTCGGGATATATCTCCTGCATCTCCCCGATCCAGATTTCGACCTTTATGATTACACCGGGTATCTGATTTGCCAGTGAATTGAGCTGCTCCACTACTGTCGGTACAATCGAGAAGATGATCAGAGCCAGCATCGCCACCGAACTGAGCATTACCAGAATGGTCGCCAGCAGTCGTGGAACCCGCCAGCGCTCCAGCCGTACCACAAGGGGATCGAGCAGGTAGCCCACGACACCGGCTGCAAAGAAGGGAACGAGCGCACCGGAGAACCAGAAGAGCACCACCAGGGTGAATATGCTCAGAGCGATAAGCACCCAGATTCTGGGTTCCCTTATTTTCTTGCGCCAATCAGTCATAAAGCCTGACCTTTGCGTTGACGGATAATGCAGCTGTCTATAGCCTTCCGTTGTCCCTTTACAGGGCGTTAATGCAGTATACGAATCGGAACCGTCATATGTCGACCCTAGTGTCATGTCAGGTGACAAACGTCGACACCGAGAGTGATGCCGGGTCCGGCCTGCAAGGCGCGGCGACGAGGCATAGCGGTGGCTATGGCGAGGAGGCGGAACGCAGCCGGTCGGGATTCGGCGCCGCTCGAATGCGACGGTTGTCGCGTGACAGGGCACTAATAGCATGAAAACTCCATACTCTGCAAAAGGTTCCCGGTCCTTTCTGCCCGGTGTTCTCTTACTGCTGTTTCTGGCTGCCGCCTCACCAGGTGCGATCGCTCAGGTAGAAAACAGTGCGTTGGAACCGATCCATCAACTGATTGAACAGCGTCTCTATCTTCGGGCAGAGCAAAAACTTGGCATACATCTCGAACAGAACAGGCAGGACGCCGAGGCGTGGCAACTCCTCGGCACAGCCCGTCAGGGACGCTGGGATTTCAAAGGGGCGGCTGAAGCCTACAAGAGAGCACTCGATCTGGGTCGTGAGAACGCTGCACTCCTGCGCGGATGGACCTACTCGGAGGGAAGGAGTTTGAGCAAAGTTTCTCTTTTTTTCAGCGCCAGACGGCTGAAGAAAGCGGCCTTAAGGACTCTCGAACTGGATCCCTATAACGTAGAGACCAGAGGGGCGCTTGCGGCCTACTATTACGTTCTGCCACGTCTCTTCGGCGGTGACAAGAAGAAGGCAAGCCGGCTGGTGGAGGAACTGGTGGAACTGAGTCCGGCCGATGGTTACTACCTCCTGGGGGTACGGGCTCAGGAAGAGGGTAAACCCGACTCTGTCACACTCGATCACTGGTCAAAAGCACTGGAACACAATCCGGAGCATACCGCGACGCTCCGGGACCTCGGCCTGTACTGGATCGAGAACGGAGCTGTAGACGATGGGATCAATTACTACAGGAGGGCCGTAGAGGCCGACTCTGACAATCCGTTGATCTTCCTATCTTATGGCCGGGCTCTGAGGCGCGTGCAAATGCACGACAGCAGCGCTGTACAGTTCGAAAAGGCGCTGCAGATAGATCCCTTTTTCGCTCCTGCCCGCCTCAACCTGGCCGAATACTACGAGAGGGTGGAAAACAGTGAAGCCGCCATTGAGCACTACCGGACTCTGGCCATAAACAATCCGACCTATATGACCAGAGAGATAAAAAAGCGGCTCAGTGAACTGATTCGGTAGATCGTATCGGCAATCTGCCCTTATCTGTTGCCTTTTCTAGTGTCATGCCACGGTTGTTGCGTGACAGGGCACTAGCTGGCTTCCGTGTAGTAGTTCGCCGCCTGATCCCAATCTACCACGTTCCACCAGGCTTCGATATAATCGGGACGGCGGTTCTGATAATTCAGGTAGTAGGCATGCTCCCAGACATCCAGACAGAGGATCGGCCTGTCACCTTCCGAAAGGGGCGAGTCCTGGTTGGCAGTTGAGTAGACTTTGAGAACACCGGTGCCGTCGATAACCAGCCAGGCCCAGCCGCTTCCAAACTGGCCGGCCGCTGCGGCAGAGAACTCCTCCTTGAACTGATCGAATGAACCGAATGTGGAATCGATCGCTTCTGCCAGCTCGCCACCCGGCTCACCACCCCCTCCGGGACTCATTACCGTCCAGAAGAATGCGTGATTGGCGTGACCGCCGCCGTTGTTCATGATTGCGGTCCGGATCTCCGCGGGCAGCGCACCGAGATCAGCCAGCAGCTCATCAACAGGTGAGCCTTCCAGTTCAGAATTGCCCTCGATTGCAGCATTCAGTTTAGATACGTATGCCGCGTGGTGTTTCGAGTGATGTATCTCCATGGTTCCGGCGTCGATATGGGGCTCGAGAGCATCGTATGCATATCCCAGTTCGGGAAGTTGGTGGGCCATGATTGCCTCCATCTCCGTCAAGTTTTATTTAGTGTTTCTATTATAGAGTGGTTTAACTTGGACAAATTTAGTCCGATTTTAACCATGATGCAACGATTACATGCCCATGGCAATACTGTTTTAATACACCGTTCCGCAATTACGCCGGTATTCGATCGCCGATGCATTCCGGCCTGCTTTGTTGCTCGTCGTCGCGATAGACACCGCTATCCCTCCTCCTCGTGCCTTGCCGGCCGGTCGCCTCGGCGCTCTCGATACATCACCCTAATTACGGAGCTGTACACCAGCGATCTCCCTGATGAAGATATTCCTGAAGTAAAGGGGATGTGAATGGGACTGCAGTTCGATCTGACCGACCGGGTAGATGGGTTTGTCGCGCTCCCAGTAGTTCTCCATCGCCACATCATCTACGACCAGAACATCGTTGAGATGAACGGTAACTCTCTCCTCTACCATGAGGATCCTGAAAGTGTTCCACTCACCTATGGGATTATCTGCCCGGGCAAGCGGATTACCTGCTCCCAGCTGATTGTTGTAGAGACCACCCGAGCCGATCGACCACTGGGCAGGATCCCATATCTGCACCTGGGGAGAGCCCCGCAGATAGATGCCGCTATCGCCGAATTCTCCGATCTTCCAGTCTACGAGGAGTTCGAAGTCACCATAATCCCGGGCCGTGCACAGGTTCTGCCCGCCGCCATCGAAAGTCAGGATACCCTCCACAACCTGCCAGTGAAGCCTCATCACTTCATCGGCCTCTCTCTGCGCCTCTTCCAGCTCCGCAGCCGACATCCGCGCTCTGGAAACGGGATTGCCCACCAATCCCTTCCATCCATCCAGGTCCCTGCCGTTGAAGAGGGCGACGAATCCGTCGGGGGGTACATTCAACGCCTGTCCTGCTCCTCTGCTGCATCCGGTGCATACAACGACCAGCAGAATGATCACGAACTCTCTTCCTGATACAGGTATGATCGGAGACAAATCAATTCCCCCTTCCCCCTGCAGTATCGTTTCGGGTCAGCAGAAAACATACCGGGTGAGCAGGGATACTTTCAATTCCACTTCTCGATCATCATGTTTCTGCCTGTTGCATCACAATAATCTCTGGAATAAACTCCTGGTGTCCTGCAGCCGCACAGTATCACAGAGTCAGAATTATCGGGGGATAACATGAATAAGATCGTATCTGGATTTGCCGTCTGTTCGGCCCTGTTCCTCTGCTCCGCTTCAACAGTTCAGGCACAGTGGGAAGAACAGGTAAAAGCACAACTTGACGGTTTCGGCCTGTGGTCGAGGGGTAGTGGCGGCAAGCAGCAGGTCGGTGGTACAACGACGCATCGGGGCAGCCTGGCATCGGGCGATGCAACGCTGACTGCAGGTGAGTACTACGATACCTATACATTCCAGGCCCAGGCGGGTCAGCACGTGGTTGTAGACATGACCTCCAGCGATTTCGACACCTATGTCGGGGTTGTCTCACCGAGCGGCGAGAACACTGAAAATGACGATTACCAGGAGTCCACGAGTCGTTCACTGGTTGAGCTGGACGTTACCGAGAGCGGGACGTGGAGCATTGTCGTCACCTCCTATGAGAAGGGCGAAACGGGTTCATATGTGGTAACTGTTACACTCTCAGGTGCCGCCGGTTCCACATCGGGAGGCACCCGATTTGAAAGCGACACGCTGGCCAGCGGCGACAATACCCTCTCCTCAGGTGAGTACGTGGATACGTATGCCATGGAGGGACGCAGCGGAGAGCAGGTGGTGATAGATCTGCGTTCCTCGCAGTTCGATCCCTATCTGATCGTCCGGGCCCCCAGTGGGGAAACTTTTGAGAACGACGACCACGAAGGAGATGCAAGTCGATCATTGCTCTCCCTTGACCTCGCCGAAAGCGGCACATACACGGTGGCCGTCACTTCATATACAGCGGGCGAGACCGGCAGTTACGACCTTCAGATCCGCAGCGGCGGCACGGGTGCCGTGGCGAGCGGTCCCAGGGTGGAACGCGGTACGCTTGCATCAGGCGACCAGTCATTGCGATCTGGTGAGTATGTGGACGTCTACGAGTTCGAAGGTGTGCCCGGACAGCACGCCAGGATCGACGTATCCTCCTCCGAATTCGACACCTACCTGATGCTGAGAGGCCCGGGAGAGATCAGTGCAGAAAATGACGATGTCGCAGAAGCTCCGGGACACAGCATCATCGAACTCGACCTGACCGAGATGGGCACCTACAGGGTGATCGTCACATCGTATGAGCAGAGTGAAACCGGAGACTACGAGCTGTCGATCGATATTGAAGCGGGAGGCAGTGTGGATACCCGTCAGCGCGACGTACGCACGATTGAAATGGGCGGAAGCGTCTCGGGCCAGCTGGAGGCGGGAGATGCGGTGATGGGAGGCGGAAAGTACCGTGATCTGTATGTGTTCAACGGTACTGCGGGACAGAATATAACACTGGAGATGAATTCGAATGACTTCGACACATTTCTGGGATTGATCTTCCCCTCCGAGGAGCAGGTGGATAATGACGATCACGAGGGGGATACGTCGAAGTCGCGGATCGACCTCACCCTCCCCGAAACGGGTCGATACCGGGTACTGGCCACTTCCTATGAAGGGGGTCTATCAGGTATCTACACGATATCTCTCTCTTCCTCCTCCACCCCCTCCGGACCCCGAACCGGTTCTGCGCCTGTATCCGGCGCCGGACGGGTCTATGGTATTTTTACCGGGATCAGTGACTATCCGGGTGAACAGAACGACCTGCCCTTCACTGCCGACGATGCCCGCAACGTCTACCAGGCGATGATCCAGGGTGCCGGAATGCAGTCGAGCGACGGCATAGTACTGGTCGACAGTGAAGTAACGGTCGATAATATCCGCAATACGTTCCAGCAGATGAGCAACAGGGTCGGTCCTGATGATGTATTCATCTTCTTCTATTCGGGACATGGCGGCCGACAGGAGCGTGCCGAACATCAGCCAACAGATCCTGATGGTCTCGATGAGACACTCTTCGTCTACGACGGTGCCATAACCGACGATGAGATGAACGATCTCTTCGGGTATATCAGTTCCCGCATATCGATGATAGTGCTCGATGCCTGCTTCAGCGGCGGATTCTCGAAGGATGTCATCAGCGTACCCGGAAGGATGGGATTCTTCTCCTCCGAAGAGGATGTCACATCCGCTGTGGCCGCGAAGTTCAGGGCAGGCGGGTTCCTGGCACAGTTCATTGCCGATGCCATTGGTGAGCGACTTGCAGATGCAAACAGGGACAATCAGGTTACGAGCCTGGAACTGAGCCAGTACCTCCACGACCGATACCGTCTCGACGTGAAGAGCGGCGGCGCTGACGATTATGTGCGTACCGCCGGTCCTCAGCTGGGTTATCAGCACCTGGTTGTAGACAGGGGCAGCATCGGTCCATCAGTAGTGGTGTTCAGATAACAGCGAGGTAGAGCAACGA
>CAZWVF010000005.1:25186-78039 GCA_964637695.1 uncultured Gemmatimonadota bacterium
CGAGGTAGAGCAACGAAGATATCGCGGGAAAGAACCGTTGATAACGGGTGCCCGGACTTCAGCGGGAGTAGAAATCCAGGCACCCATACTGCTCTGAACATGCAGACAAACTTCAGTCCATCTGCTTTCGCAGGAATGTCGGAATATCCAGGTCGTCCGGTGTGAATGACTGGATCTTCCCCTTTTCTATCACGATCTGTTCGCGACCGGACGCCGAGAGGTCACCCTTCCTCTGAAAAGCCGGGATCTCCTGGTTCTGGTCCTGCCCTTGTGTAGGGAATACAACAACTTTACCGATCTCCTCATTCCTTTCGGGTAACGGAATACTCCTCTTGCGACCCATTCCATCTCCCAGCCCGGTTGCGATCACCGTGACCCGGATCAGATCACTCAGATTATCGTCAATTACTGCTCCGAAGATGACGTTGGCCTCGCTCCCGGCGGCCTGGTTGATGAGGTCGGTTGCTTCGCTGACTTCCACCAGTGTCATATCGGATCCACCGGTGATGTTCACCAGCAGTCCGGTGGCACCGTCTATCGACACCTCTTCCAGAAGCGGGCTCGATATCGCCTCAGTCGCTGCTTCGACCGCACGGTGTTCACCGGTGGCCTCGCCGGTACCCATAAGGGCATCTCCCATCTCCATCATGACCGTACGCACGTCAGCGAAATCGAGGTTTATCAGGCCGGGAATCGTTATCAGGTCGCTGATACCGCGCGTGGCATGCAGAAGAATATCGTCAGCTATCTTGAACGCATCGGTCAGTGGAGTTTTATCGGTTGTGATGGCCAGCAATCGCTGGTTGGGGATAACAATGAGTGTATCTACTGTCTCTTTGAGTTCTTTGATACCATGTTCGGCCCTCTTGAGCCGTTTCGGCCCTTCAAAACTGAACGGTTTGGTAACTACGGCAACAGTCAGGGATCCCTGGTGCCTTGCTATCTCTGCCACAATAGGAGCCGCACCGGTTCCCGTTCCGCCACCCATTCCGCAGGTCACGAATACCATATCAGCTCCAGTGACCACCTCCTGGATGATGTCGCGGTCCTCCTCGGCTGCGCGTCGGCCTACTTCAGGATTTGCGCCTGCACCCAATCCCTTCGTCAGACCGGTCCCGATCTGGACTTTCTGCTCGGCCCTGCATACATCGAGAGCCTGTGCATCGGTATTCACCGAGATGAATTCGACACCGGAAAGTCCGGCCCCGATCATCCTGTTTACTGCGTTGCCTCCGGCTCCTCCGACGCCGACCACTTTCATGATGGCCTGACCTTCGGATGCCAGTCCAAGTGTTAAGGTCATTGCTTTACCTCCCGCTGTTTTCTGCGCACGGCCTTTTACCGGGCCTGCGCTTAAAAGAACTCGTCCATCCACCTGCGCATGCGGGCCAGGATCGAATCGAAAAGCCCGCCACCGGTAGAGAGAAAACGCCTTCCTCTTCCCAAACCTTCCTTTACTGCATACCTGAGAAGACCAACCGCCGTAGCATAGATCGGCGTGGCAACCTCGTCTGAAAGACCTGCTATGCCACTAGGTATCCCGATCTTAACAGGCAGATCGAAAACCTGTTCTGCCAGCTCACAGGCACCTTCAAGCATCGCCCCTCCACCGGTCAGAACGAGCCCGGTGGTCAGCAGATCGACATATTCAGATCGCTGGATCTCCCTCAGCGCCAGTGCAAAGATCTCTTCCATTCTCGGTTCGATGATGGCAGCAAGGACATCCCTGGAAACTTCCCGGTGTGGGCGGCCACCCACCCCAGGAACTTCTATGATCTCGTCCTTTTCAACCATCGACTGCAGAGCTATACCATGCTCTATCTTGATCCGTTCCGCCTCATCTCTGGGTGTGCGCAGACCGATCGCCACATCGTTGGTAACGTTCTCACCGCCCAGACCTATGACAGCCGTATGCCTGATCGATCCATCGTAGAAGACGGCCAAATCTGCCGTTCCACCTCCAAGGTCGAGCACCGCAACACCCAGTTCCTTCTCATCTTCTGAAAGCACCGCATAAGAAGTGGCAAGAGGCTGAAGCACCAGATCGTGAACCTCTACGCCGGCTCTCTGAACGCTCTTGTATATATTCTGGGCGCTTGTGACTGCCCCGGTGATGATATGGATCTCCCCTTCCAGCCTGACTCCGGCCATGCCAACCGGATCTCTGATGCCGGACTGGTCGTCCACAATGAATTCCTGCGGAATTACATGGATGATCTCTCTGTCCATCGGCAACGCTATCGCCTTGGCGGCTTCGATGACCCTGTCAACGTCGGGTTGAGTGATCTCGTTGCCCCTCCGGCTGACCGCTATTACACCCCTGCTGTTGATGCTCCGGATGTGGTCGCCGGCAATACCTGCGAATACCGAACCTATTTCAACACCGGCAAGCCTTTCGGCGGCATCAAGAGCATCCTGTATGCTCCTGATCGTCTTCTCGAGGTTTACTACCACTCCGCGGCGCAGTCCCAGTGAGGGACTCTTGCCAACACCGAGGATCCGAAGCGATCCATCGTCATCCGGCTCTGCGATAATGGCCACGATCTTCGTGGTACCGATATCAAGTCCGGCGATCAGATTTGTGGCGGCCATCAGCTTACCCGCCCCCTTTCCGCTCTCGATATATGACTGTATTTCTGAATCGAAGGTCGACTTCAACCAGAGAGGCGTGACGCTTCCGACCCTCCGTTACCAGTGCACCTACCAGCGGCAATGTCTCTTCCAGCGTCACTTCTTCCAGGCGTACAACCACTGCATCCCCTGATAGGATCAATGCCATTTCACCCTCATTCCGTGGCTGCACTTCCGACACAAGGTCGAACAGCCGGGGAGTGCTCTCTTTAATCTTCTGCAGCAATGTCACGGCTCTCTTCAACGCATCGTGCGTATCATTCTCGTCGAACCGGTCGATACCTGTGATAAAGGGAAGCGCGCCATATCGTGGTTGTTCTATCACATCGAGAATCTTTCCGCTTCCGTCCACTCCCAGAACGGGAGAACCGGCCAGGAAAGCGACCGGGACGATCTCAGCCACCTCTATCACGACCGCTGCGGGAAGGGACCTGTGAACCGTGACCCGATCAATCAGCGGGTGGGCTGAAACCCTCTCGCCGAGGGACGTGAGAACATCGGCGTCTACAATTTCGGTCATGAGGCGTTCCGGTTGTGCCAGCGCCAGGAGATCTGCCGGATCGAGATAGCGGGTACCCTCAACGCGCACCTCTTCAACCGTAAAGGATGTGGCGCTGGAGAGACCGCTCATGGCAGCACTGGCGAGGAAGCTGACACCTCCGAGGGTGATCGCGAGACCTGCCAGCACGCCGATACCGGAGAAGAGCTTCCTTCTGCGCCTGCTCATCTTCTTCTACCCTTCATCCCGTTCATTGATGGAACCCAGGCCATCACCGGCGCCGGATCCCCTTCAAATCCCACAGGAACAACTTCCAGCTCCAGTCTTATTCCGGTCAGTGTCTCAACCGAATCACGGATTCTTTCAATCAGTGTTCTTATCTGTGTCGCCGTGGCCCCGCCCATGTTCACTACATAGTTGGCGTGCATATCACTTACGACAGCGTCACCTTCGCGCAGACCCTTGAGGCCGCATTCATCTATGAGACGACCTGCTGAATCCCCTGCGGGATTCTTGAAAACGCTTCCAACGCTGAGCACACTGGCCGGCTGGGTCTCACTGCGATGTATGAGCAGTTCCCTGACCCTCTCGCTGACGGTTTTCGGTTTTTCTGCTTCCTCCAGCCTGAGTTCCACCCTGCCGATAACCGAACCAGCAGGCAGAGAAGAGCTTCGATATGCAAGGTTGAGCGCCTCCGCCGCAACGGTAACCACGTGGACCGCCGGTGGAGCTGTAACGACCTCCACGCTCACCAGACTCTCTTTTATACTTCCGCCCCGGCCTCCGGCGTTCATCACACACGCCCCACCTATGGAACCGGGTACTCCCGCAAGCCCCTCCAATCCGGTCAGGTTACGGCCGCTCGCCCACTTGACGATGCGTGCGGTGGCTACTCCCGCACCTGTTCTCAGGATGAAATCTTCGAATTCATCCCACTCCTGCAGTGCGTCTGTGGCGATTATGACTCCTTCGAATCCTTCATCAGCGACCAGCAGGTTGCTCCCGCCTCCAACAGGCAGGTAGGTCAGTTCAAGTTCTCCGAGGACCTTGATCAATCTTTCGAGGCTTGCAAGATCGGGAGGCCTCACCAGGGCCCTGCAGGGACCGCCCACACCCATGGTGGTATAGTTGGACATGCGTTCTTCCAGCCGGATCTCACCGACCCGTGCTCTGTGGAGAGCCCCTGCCAGTGCCTGGATGTGCCTCATCCCCCCGGACCCCCCTTCTGGAGTCTCTCTGCAAAGGCGCGGGCAACAGTCCATATATCGCCCGCTCCCATGGTGATCACGATGTCACCTGCTTTCACCAATGCAGCCAGCGAGTCTGACACGTCAGAAATTTCCGGTATATAGGTTACGTTTCTGTGTCCCTGATCTCTTGCCGCTCTGGCCACAAGTTCACCCGATACACCCTTTATCGGTTCCTCCCTGGCGGGGTAGATTCCGGTCACTATCAGCAGGTCGGAATCGAGAAGGGCCGATCCAAAATCATCAGCGAAATCGCGCGTGCGTGTGTAAAGATGGGGCTGGAAGACCGCAACGATCCTGCGATCGAATCCGCTGCGGATCGATTGCAGTGTTGCTGCCACCTCTGTGGGATGATGGGCGTAATCGTCCACGACCATCACGTCATGAAAGTCACCCCTGATGTCGAACCTTCTGGCGACTCCGGTGAAGCTTCCGAGAGCTTTGATCATCCTGTCAGGGTCGAGGTCCAGATGGAGACCCACGCACAGCGATGCCATGGCGTTGCGAACGTTATGAACACCCGGCACCTGCAGCTGCACCGTGCCCAGCAGTTCGCCTCTCCAGGTGACGTTGAAGCTGCTGGACGTACCCTCGAACTCCATATCGTCAGCCCGCAGGTCGGCCTGCGAAGTGACGCCATAGGTCAGCAGCGCCCTGTCTATGCGCGGGATCAGTCCCCTCACGCCGGAATCGTCCAGACAGACCACCACCGCTCCGTAGAAGGGTACCTTGTTGGCGAATTCCACGAACGCATCCACCATCGGTTCGAGATGGCCATAGGTATCCAGGTGTTCAGCTTCCACGTTTGTGATTACGGCAACCGTGGGAAACAGACGGAGAAATGACCTGTCATATTCATCGGCCTCCGCCACCAGGTATTCGCCGTCTCCAACTCTCATCGACGTACCGAGTTCGTGTACGCGGCCGCCGATAATCAGTGTTGGTGACAATCCCCCCTCCACCAGCAGATACCCTATCATGCTCGATGTGGTCGTCTTCCCGTGCGTTCCCGCAACTCCGATGCTGAACTGCATCCGCATCAGTTCACCCAGCATTTCAGCACGTCTGATGACCGGGATCTTCAGTTCGACTCCCCTGACAACTTCCGGATTGTCCGGCTTGACGGCGGAGGAATAAACCACGGCGTGGGCATCGTCGGCATAATCAGCCCTGTGCCCCTCATAAACGACGGCACCAAGTTCTTCGAGCCGGCGTGTAACGTCGGTCATCCTGATATCGGAGCCGCTCACCTGGTAACCCTGGGTCAGTAGAAGTTCGGCGATACCACTCATCCCTATTCCACCGATCCCTACGAAATGGATCCGTTCTATCCTGGTGAACCTGGTCATTGATCGCCCGCCTGCAGCAGCGCGAGCATCTCTGTCCGTTCGGTGTCATTCAACCACCTGGCTATCGATACAAGGCCTTCTGCAATACGAGCGGCTCCCCCTGTCTCCGATTTCAGAGCGGCCGCTTCTGCCATCTTTCCGAGAAGTCCCTCTCCGGCCATCACTTCCTCGATTTCACGTCGAAGGCAATCCCCTGAGAGTTCCTTCTCGGGAAGGAGACGTGCGGCTCCCGCCTCGACCATGGCAAGGGCATTCGCTTCCTGGTGACCCCCTGCAGCAGTGGCGAGAGGTACCAGAATGGAGGGAACACCATAGAGAGTCAGCTCGGCTATAGTGGAGGCCCCTGCACGGCAGAGCGCCATATCAGATGCAAGCCATGCCACTGCCATATCATCGATGTAGGGATTGAGTATCACTCTCTCCCTATCAACCTCGCCTTGCCCGTTCAATATCGTTTTGACGGTACCGGTCACCTCTTCAAGCATTCCGGGACCTGTCTGCCACACGATTGTGAGGTTGGGAATTTCCATCAGGGCGGGCAGTGCACCACTGACGGCACCATTCAATGCGGCCGAGCCGTGCGAACCGCCGGTGACGAAAAGGATAGTTGCATCGAAGGGGAGTCCCAGCCTTTCACGTGCCGCTCGACGGCCCATCGGCTCGGTCGGCCTTACGGGAATGCCGACCACTTCGACATCGACCCGCTTGCCGAAGAGCTCTGCAGCCTGATGGTGCGTCACATAGACCTTGCGCGCTACCGGTGCCAGCATTCTTATCGTGACTCCGGGCAGGGCATCGAGGGCGATAATTGCGATGGGAACCCCCAAACACCAGGCAGCCAGCAGCCCCGGGCCCGAAACGAATCCGCCTGTTCCGAATGCCACATTGGGCCTGAACCGGATGACCTCCACAATGCTCTGGACAAATCCCGCCGCCGTCCTGAACGGGAAGAAAAGATTCCTGAGCACCTCGCGGCGATGGAACCCTTCGACCATGAACGTCCTGAAGGGCCGGTTCTTCGAACTCAATACACGGGCCTCCAGGCCGCGTCTGCTTACGGCGAAATTCACCGTTATCCCTGGAATGCGGTTTTCCATCTCCTCGGCAACCGCCAGTGCCGGATAGAAATGGCCCCCGGTTCCTCCCGCCACCACCCACACCCTCATCGTCTGCGTCTCCCGCCGAATTTAACCGGCTCCAGTTCGACTTCTCTGGAAATGCTGAGCAATATGCCGACGCCGGCCAGAGAAAAGATCAATGAAGAACCTCCGTACGAGATGAAGGGAAGCGCCAGTCCCGTAGCCGGAAGCAGGGAGGTTACCACACCGATATTGATCAACACATAGAGACCTATCGAGAGGGAAACACCCGCCGAAAGAAGAGCGCCGACAGGTGAATTGACGGAGGCGGCCACCCGGAATCCCCTGATGACAAGCAGAAGGAAGAGCACCAGCAGCACCAGAGCTCCGACCAGTCCCAGTTCCTCACCCACTATGCTGAAAATGAAATCGTTGAAGGGTTCAGGCAGGAACCTAAGTTTCTGGGCCCCGTTGCCCAGTCCCTTGCCGATAAGGCCTCCGCTTCCCAGGCCGATCAGCGATTGCCACACCTGGTAATTCGCACCGGTTATATCACCGGTACCTTCGAGAAAGGCCATGATCCGGGCTCTTCTGTACTCGCTGCTGATAAGAGCGAAATAGATCAACGGCGTCGCCCCGGCAACAAGCCCTCCCAGATGGAGAATACGGGCTCCTGCCAGGAAAATCATCCCGCCACAGATTGCAGCAACCGCAACGGCTGTGGAGAAATCGGGTTCTATCACGATCAATACGACAGCAGCAGCCACCGGCGCAAGGATCGGAATGAAACCATCTGTGAAGCGGTCGAGCATATTGCGTCTTGTTACCAGGGTGTCGGCAAGCCATAGAAGCAGGGCAAATCGGGCCAGTTCGGAGGGCTGGAAAGTGAAGGGGCCGAGCGCCAGCCACCGGTTGGCACCCTTGGCTGTAACCCCGCCAAGTCCGGGAAGAAGGACCAGCAGCAAAGTGGCGAAACTGACAACAAGGAGGGGGCGGCCCAGCCTTACGACTTTCTTGTAACGGGCTCTGGCAAAGAGGAACATCAGCGAAAGGCCGAGAGCGACGCGGATCAGGTGCTTCTTGAGATAGTAGGCGCCATCTCCGAACCTGGCCGTAGCCATGGTTGAGGAGGCGCTGTAGACCATTACCGTTCCAAGTGCAACCAGCAGCAGCACCACAGTCAGAATAGTCCTGTCAACCTGGCCCTGCTGCAGGTCTCTATGCCTCTGGAGGGTGGTCACAGCCGCTTACACTCCTTCCATCTCGCCGATCAGTTCGAGCACGCTCTTCTGGAAAACTTCTCCCCGTTCCACGTAATTATCGAACATGTCGAAGCTGGAACACGCCGGGGCCAGCAGGACCACTCCTTCAGGTTTGGCCAGCTTGTAGGCTCTCTCTACCGCCCGATCCAGGCTCTCCTCCTCGTACAGCGGTACCGAACCCTCCAGCTCTTCTTTCATCTGCCTGCTCGATTCTCCGATTACAACGGCCGCTTTACCGCAACGGAGCAGTTCCTCCCTGAGTGGCAGGTAGGAAGAGCCTTTGTGCCTGCCTCCTGCTATCAGAACGACATCAGAAATGAAACTTCTCAGTGCAGCCTTCGCCGATTCCACATTGGTGGCCTTCGAGTCGTCGTAGAAACGGACGCCCTCTGACTGTGCCACCAGTTCCATCCGATGCGGCAATCCCCTGTATCGCCTCAGCGCTTCCCCAATGGCTTCAACTCCCACCTGGAAGCGCCTGGCTACCAGTGATGCCGCCAGAGCATTAGAGAGGTTATGGGGACCCGGCAGTGTGAGATCATTGGCGGTGAAGAGAGGTACAGGTTCACTATCGCCCGGAATTGAGACCACAGCCTGTTCAACTCCCTGCCGCTGCTCGATCCAGCCTCCCCATTCACCGGGACGCTTCCCGAGTGTGAAGGGGATCTTTATTCCTGATGTCTTTTCCACCGATCTGGCCGCTCCCCGATCATCTGCACCATAAATGGCCCAGTCATCATCATTCTGGCCTTCCCACAGGCGGGTTTTGGCCGCCTCGTACGCTTCGAATCCGGGATATCTGTCGAGGTGGTCGGGAGTGATGTTCAGTACGACCCCCGTACCGGCATGGAATCTGTCGATCTGTTCGAGCTGAAAAGATGACAGTTCCAGAACCACCACTTCGATTCCCTCCTCCTCATCAACAATCGTCGAAAACGCTCTCCCCAGATTACCCCCGGGCACCGTTCTTACTCCGCCCGCGCTCAACATTCCGGCCGCCATGTCTGTTGCCGTCGATTTTCCATTGGTGCCGGTTATCCCAACGATCTTCCCTTCGAAATACCACGATGCAACCTCGATCTCGCTGACCACGTTCAAGCCTCTCTCCAGTGCCGCTGCTGCCGGTCCACTTCCGGGATCGACACCGGGGGAGAGCACAACCATGTCAGTTCCGTCGAGCAGCGCAGGGCTGTGCCCACCCGTTTCGACGGCGATTCCAGCCTGTTCAAGCAGGACCATTTCATCAGCACTCATCGGATCGGGTGACGAATCGCTGCCTGTCACCCTCGCACCGCGACGGGCGAGGAGCCGGGCAGCAGCGCGTCCCGATACCCCCAGGCCGATGACGACCACTTGAACTCCTGCGACCTCCACCTTTCAGTCCTCTTCCCCTCCCGTACTTTTGGTACTCTGCGTTTCATTACCTGCATCTCGAGCCGGCAGATTCACATTCCCGTCAACTGTATCGGCCACATTAACCGTTACCGGCCCCGACGCTCTCTTAACCAGGTTGAAGTTGAGCATTTTCCCTCCCATTACCGGATCTTGAACGTTGTCAGGCTGATAAGTGCCAGCATGATGCCCAGGATCCAGAAGCGGATGACGACTTTCGACTCCGCCCAGCCAAGCAGTTCGAAATGGTGGTGCAGCGGGGCCATTTTGAAGACCCTTTTCTGCCCCCGCCAGCGGTAGGAAGCCACCTGCAGGAGCACCGAGGCGGCTTCTATCACGAAAACACCTCCCACTATGATCAGCAGGAATTCCTTCTTCAGCAGCAGCGCCATACCGGCCAGAGCGCCTCCAAGGGCCATCGAACCGGTATCGCCCATAAAGACCTGGGCCGGGTGCGCGTTGAACCAGAGAAAGCCCAGGCATGCACCTACAAGTGAGAGTGCGAAGATGGTGAGCTCTCCCGAATCTAGCATGAAAACGATATTCAGGTAATTGGCCGCTATGGAGTTCCCGGTCACATAGGCCATCAGCATGAAGGCGAACATGGCGATACCGACCAGCCCGATAGCCAGTCCGTCGAGTCCATCAGTGAGATTCACCGCGTTGCTGGTGGCTGTAATGACCAGGACGACAACCGGGATATACATAGGACCGAAATCAAGCATTGCATGCTTCACAAAAGGGAGCATGGTTGCCGTCGCATATTCGGCCGGTCCCGGCGGCCAGATCACCATAATGATCCCCACTATCAGTCCGAGGGTTATCTGACCGAACAGTTTGTAGCGGGCCACAAGTCCCATGGGAAGACGCTTTACGGTCTTGAGGTAATCGTCAAGGAAACCGACGCCTCCCATCCAGATGGTGCAGAGCAGGATGATCCACGTATAGCTGGTGTCGAGTTTCTGCCACAGAAGGGTGGATATGACCACGGCCGCGACAATAAGCAGACCTCCCATCGTGGGAGTACCTGCCTTGATCAGATGTGTCACCGGACCATCGGGACGTATGTGTTCGCGGAGCTGCCAGCGCGCAAGCTGACGGATGAGCCACGATCCTAAGAGGAAACATATCAGGAGCGCAGTGATGGCGCCGAAAGCGGACCTGAACGTAATGTAATCGAAGAGGCGCATGAACCCGATCTGATCGCTGAGCGGATAGAGGAGGTGATAGAACATTCAGTTATCCTCCCTGTCGGTCTCGGGAACCTCATGCCTGGCGCAGATCCGCTCAACCAGTTTATCGAGCCCTACCCTGCGGCTTCCCTTGACCAGCACCAGATCACCCTGCTGAAGTCTTGGTACCAGCTCCCTCCAGGCTTCATCCACATCGCGGCTGGAGATAGTCATTTCCGACGGCAGACCCGCCTTTACGGCACCCTCGATCACTTCCGATGCGAAATCCCCAACTGCGACCAGCAGCTCTATACCCGAACCGGCACTCTCCTCCCCCAGCTCCAGGTGGGACCGAACGGCCGTCTCGCCGAGTTCCAGCATGTCGCCCAGTACGGCGATTCGTCTGTGAGAACTCCCGTTTTCGAAATCACAGAGAAGTTGCAGTGCCGCAGATGCGCTGACGGGATTTGCATTGTAGGAGTCGTTCACAACCACGATTCCGTCAGCTTCGACGATCTCGGTCCGCCACCTGATTCCCTGGAATGCCTCCAGCCCCTCCTGAACCTGTTCGGGTGTGCAGCCCATTGCTTCTCCGACCGCAGCTGCCGCCAGTGCATTCATGACATTGTGGGTACCCGGTACTTCCAGGTGGATGGCGGGACCACCATTTATCCTGAAAACCGCAAAGACCCCGCGGCGGAAATCGACGATCTCCCCTTTGATCTCGGCTTCACTCTCGAGACCGAACGTAATGATCCGGGCCTCGCTTCTCTCCCGCATCGCCGCAACTTTCGGATCATCAGCGTTCAGGACGAGGAATCCATGAGGGCCTATTGCCTCAGCCAGTTCGGCCTTCGCTTCGGCAACTCCGTCCAGATCACCCATGAATTCCAGGTGCGCAGCACTCACATTGGTGATTACACCTGCCGTCGGTTCAGCCACCGCGCACAGATGTGCGATCTCACCCCGGTGATTCATGCCCATCTCAACCACTGCAACCTCATGCGATCGGCGCAGTCGCAGCAGGGTCAACGGAACTCCTATATGGTTGTTGAAGGAACCCTCACTGCGCATCGCTCTGTATCTGTTTCGAAGAACAGAAGCGGTCATATCCTTTGTGGTTGTTTTACCGTTACTCCCGGTTATGGCCACAACAGGCAGGCCAAGTCTCTGCCGGTGATACCGGGAGAGGGCCTGAAGGGCTTCAACAGTGTCGTCAACCGGAATCAGGGGACGGCCGCGGACCGACCGCCGTTTCTGCTCAGACAGCCAGCCACGGGCTACAACAGCCGCCGCTGCACCATTGCCGAGTGCATCGAAAACATGATCGTGCCCGTCGTGGTTCTCACCCCTGATGGCGATGAAGAGATCTCCATCCCGAACATTGCGGCTGTCGATCGTTACACCGGTGAATGCGGTTTCAGCCTGCAGTCCTCTGGGAAATGAACCGTTCACCGGGATCCATCACTCTTTAATGAGGCTATCGCTTCGGCAATTACCTCACGTTCATCGAAGGGTATCCGATTACTCCCGATGATCTGGTACTGCTCGTGCCCCTTGCCTGTTATCAGAATCAGGTCGCCTGCCGCCGCCTCTGAGAGGGCAAGTGAAATGGCCACCCTGCGATCCGGTTCGATCGTATATGAGGCCTCTTCGGGGATACCTGTAACGATCTCATCGATGATCCGACCGGGGTTTTCAGTACGGGGGTTGTCACTGGTCACAATGACCATATCGGCTCCCAGAGCCGCAATGCGTCCCATAAGGGGGCGCTTGCCCCGATCACGGTCTCCGCCGCAGCCGAAAACCACAATCACCCTTCCCCCTGTCATATCTCTGCATGTCTGCAGTGCAACTCTCAATGCATCCGGTTTGTGAGCATAATCGAGCACCACCTCCACATCTTCCAGCCCTTCCAGCCGTTCCATCCGACCCTCGATCGCACCCATTTCCGAGAGCGCTCCGGCTGTTTCCGAAACCGGCAGATCGAGGGTAAAGCCCGCTGCGGCGGCTACGAGCAGGTTCTGTACATTGAATGCTCCCAGCAGAGGGCTTTCCATCCGCGCCCTTTCACCTCCGTAACCCAGTTCAAACCGGAGTCCCCAGGGCCCCACTTCGATCTGAGTGGCGGTTATTTCCGCACCTCGAGAGATTCCAGCGGTCACAACCGGTCCGTCAATCTCTTCGGCGAGTCTGGCTCCGACTGGATCGTCAACATTCATGACTGCCGGTGCACCTTTTTTCCGGTATCGGGTGAACAGGGTTTTCTTGACCGCCAGGTAGTCATCCATCGTCTCATGGAAATCGAGATGATCACGGCCCAGGTTTGTAAAGGCCGCCAGATCGAATGCGGTGCCTTCAATACGTCCGAGCGCCAGCGCATGGCTGCTGACCTCCATAACGGCCGCCGATTCACCAGCGGCGATCATATCGGTCAGATGATATTGAATGTCGAGCGACTCGGGTGTCGTGAAGGGAGCGTCTTTTTCCTCTTCACCGATCATGTATTTGATCGTGCCTATCAGACCGGCTTTCATCTTCCTCGATCTGAGAAGATGCCTGATCAGATGGGCGGTTGTTGTCTTTCCGCTCGTACCTGTAATCCCGACCATGAAGAGCCTGTCGGATGGATTGCCAAAGAAGGCCGAAGCGAGCATCCCCATTCCCTGTCGTGTATCGGGTACCACGACCTGTGGCAGATCGGCACCGACTGCGTGCTCAACAACCGCCGCGACCGCGCCTGCTCCGAGTGCTTCTTCCAGATGGTTGTGGCCATCGGCTTCCCTGCCGGCAACGGCGATGAAGAGATCTCCCGGTTCGACCCGTCTGCTGTCGTATGAAAGACCTCCGATCTCCAGATTGCTGTGCTGCTGCCACCGGCGGGCTCTGCCGGTCAAACCGGCCCTGTTGAGTAACTGACCGAGAGGCATCATCGCCCCTCTCCGATCACTGAGGCGTGCACCTGAACCGTTGATCCCGAACGGACCTCACTGCCCGGTCGCGGAGTCTGGCGGCTGATCAATCCGCTCCCTTCCACTGAGAGTATCAGTCCGAGGCTGGAGACCTGCGCCGCGGCCTCTCTGAGTGTCAGACCACGCAGATCGGGCATGAGAGTGCTGCTGCCCGGGTTGGGTGCGAAGGGTGTATCGAGATTAAGCACGACCACCTGCCCCTCCCGGGCCTGCTCAAGCGGCTGTGGCTCCTGACTGAGCACTGTTGGACCTTTCCCCACGAACCTGACTCTCAGACCCCGCACGCTCAGTGCCTTTCCTGCCTCGCTTGCCGGCCACCGTCGCAGGTCTGGTACTATTGGAGCAGGGCGATCCACCACCTGGTACACCGAAGGCTGCAGTCCTTTGAGCGGATATTCAGGATGACTTATCAACCTCCGGACGGTTCGCGAAAAAATGGGGGCTGCCACCTCGCTGGCGTAATAGCGGTTGGCAGGTTCATCCACTACTACCAGAAGAATGAACTGCGGATCATCTGCCGGTATGAAACCGCAGAAACTCGATATGTACGATCCTGCTTCGTAACTGCCATTCACCGCTTTCCGGGCCGTTCCGGTCTTGCCTGCAATATCCAGACCTGCAACGGAAGCCCGGTCACCCGTTCCGCCTGTAACGGCATCTTTCAGAAATCCCCTCAGCAGTTCGGCGGTCTCTTTATGCATTACCCTCCGGACCAGCTCCCGGCCTCCCCAGTCATGCCATCGGCCCCGTTCATCCTGCATCGATTCCACAATGAAGGGAGTGAGCAGGCTTCCGCCGTTGCAGACGGCTGCATAAGCCGAGGCGATTTGAAGAGCTGTCACGGAGAGCCCGTAACCGATGGAGAGACTTTCGAGGGCGGGTCCCCGCCACTCCGGCAGACGCCTCAGGAGTCCCGATGCCTCCCCGGGAAGGTCGAGCCCGCTGACCTGTCCGAATCCCAGATCGCGGGCGTACCTGTACATCCTGTTCGGACCCACATGGCGGGCGATCTTAACCGTGCCCACATTACTGGAGTACTGCAGCACCTCACCCAGGCTCATCCGGCCGTGTGGTCTTGTATCCTTGATCTCCGACCCGACGACCTGTATAACCCCATTTCCGCCATCGATTGTATCTGCCAGAGTGTAACCTCCGGCCTCCAATGCAGCAGTGAATGTAACAAGTTTCAACACCGATCCCGGTTCGAACGAATCTGTGATCGTACGGTTCCTGCGTGAACCCTCCTCTGCTGCCTCGGCATAATTGGGATCATAGGTCGGCCAGCTGGCCATCGCCAGGACAGCACCTGTGCGGGGATCGAGTGCCACGGCGAGACCCCCTCTGGCATCCGATTCGGCCACACCAAACGCCAGTTCCTCCTCAAGCACTTCCTGTATAACGGCGTCGAGAGTGAGGCGAAGGGTCATTCCGTCCACAGGCTCATCCCGCAGAACTTCCATTCCCGGAATGGGGGCGCCGGTCGCATCTATCTGCTGCACAAGCAGGCCCGGCTGTCCCCTCAATACTTCCTCGTACTGCAGTTCGAGTCCTTCGAGACCCTTGCCGTCGATACCTGTATGACCGATTACGTTGGCGGCAAGCTGTCTTCTCGGATACACCCTGCGGTACTCCTCAACGACCTCCAGTCCCTGCGGCAGGAGGTGGGAGGGAGGTGGTTGTGAGGCCAGATCCACCTGTCGCGCCGCATAGAAGAACCTGTCGTGGGCTGATATTTCCGCTTTCCAGTACTCCCGATCCTCACCCAGAAGATCGGTCAGCATAGCTGCCACTACATCAGAATCTTCCACCAGGCGCGGGTACACTCCAACTGTATGCAGCAGCCGGTCGGCCGCCAGCAGGCGTCCGTACCGGTCGACGATCCTGCCGCGGCTCGGCTGAAGCACCACCTCCCTGTGATACTGGCGCTCAGCCTTTTCGCTGAAATAACCGCTTCTGAGAAGCTGTATGTCGGTGAGTCGATATACAAGACCGGCCCACCCTGCCAGAAGCAGGAAGGCCATCAGTTTCAGACGTCCTCGATGCAGGGGGACATCGCCGATCACATCAGGGCCCTCTTGAAGAATCGTGTGCGGCGGCCTCGCGCGCCTGCGCAGAAGGACTCAATTGATGCTGCAGGCTCCCGGCGGCCATTGCGAGTGCATTTTCTATATAGGTCCAGGGAGATCCACCGCGACGGGTGGCAGCCGTCGGTACCACCAGCACTTCCGTCTGTGACCGGGGAAAGATCATTCCTAGACGCTGACGGGCGAGCTCCACAACTCTGCCGCCACCACTCTCTTCGGCTATTTCCAGAGTGAGACGATCCACACTGCGTTGAAGCTCATCGCACGATTTCTGCAGGTCTTCGACACGCTGTGCCAGTTCAAGCGTCCTGTTCATCCCGTTCAAGTGGGCAAGGCTGAGCAGGAATACAGCGGTGAGAACCAGTCCGAGCCGACCGGTCGAGGCCTTTACCGGATTCGCTCTTCTCCTGCTGCTCACTTTCTTCTTTCTCTTCCCGCTCATTCCGGATTCCCCCCGGTACTCCCGGTGACTGTACGTTCTACTGCTCTCAGACGGGCGCTTCTGGCCCGAGGATTATCTGCTACCTCCTCCCGGGAGGCCTTGATCACGCGCCCTGTCAGAATCTTCAAATCGGGCGCCCCGCCACAGACGCAGACTGGAAAATCTGGCGGACATCTGCACTGCGATGCCATATGGCGGAAAAACTGCTTCACCCTCCGATCCTCGAGAGAATGGTAGGCGATGACCACCAGCCTCCCTCCCGGTCGAAGTGCATCGAGCGACGCATCGAGGCCTGCATCGAGCTGGCCCAATTCGTCATTAACCTCTATCCGGAGCGCCTGAAAGATCTGGCTCAGGATCTTCGTCTGTCGCTGCGGGGGGACCAGTTCCTCTACAATCCCTCTCAGCTCGGCACTGTTCTGCAAAGGCCTGCTGCGTCTTGCCTCCACTATCGCGCGGGCAAAACGTGCCGCTCCCCGCACCTCCCCACCCTCCCGGAAAATGCGTACCAGCTCTTCCAGGGAACAGGTGGCCAGAAGCTCGGCGGCGGCAAACCCCGAATGCTGATCCATCCTCATATCCAGAGGGGCATCGCTGCGGTATGTGAATCCCCTGTCACTATCGTCGAGTTGTTTTGACGAGACACCCAGGTCGAGCAGTATCCCGTCGAGTGGCAGCATCTCCTCCTGCCCGGCATGATGTATCAGCTCTCCGTAGAGTCCCTTCCTCAGCCTGACTCTCCTGTCCTTCCCGACTCTTTCACCGGCTGCTTCGATCGCCTGTGTGTCTCTGTCCAGTCCGAGAACCGCGGCAGCCGGTCCCAGTCTTTCAAGCAAATAAGCCAGATGGCCGCCGCCGCCAACGGTGCCATCCAGGTATTTTCCTCCGATGTCAGTTACCAGCCAGTCGATTGCCGTTTCAGCCAGGACCGGTCTGTGATACAAACCTGATCAACCTCTCTTCTGCGGCAGTTTGCCGGGTCAGGCGCCTGCGTGAATGCCAAAGCTTGCGAGGGCATCCCGGGATGATTCGTAGATGTTTATCAGGCGATCGGCTCCAACGAACTGGAAGGCGTCAGCGACCGATCCGTGAAGACCGGCTACTTTGACCTCACCGCCTGCTCCACGCATCCTGAACGCCCTCTCGCTCAGCAGTCCAACACCCCGGTAGCTGATATCCCCGACCTCATCGAAATCGAGGATCAGTCTTCGGACATGATTCTCCTGGTGCTTCTGCAGAAGGTTGTCCAGGTCCACCATCGCCACCGCACTGACTTCGCCCTGCAGGTGTAGAATCCGTACGCCCCGAATTTCCTGTTCATTGCATGTCATATGCACCTGCCTCCATATAGCCGTTGTCAGAAAAGGAGACCTTCGGCGAGCTCCTCGAACTTGTCTTCGATATCACCCGTGTATCGGGCAAAGATGTCCGGGTTCCAGATCTCAACCCGGTCGAGCGCTCCTGTGATCAGTGCTTCCTTTTCAAGGTAGGCCCACTCGATCAGGTTCTGCGGAATCTTGATCCGCCCCTGTTTGTCGCACGTGGTCTCGGAAGCAAAAGCCGCCAGAACGCGTCTCCACTTTCGGGTTTCACTATCTGTAATAGGCTGTTCACGCAGGGTTGCCGATTTCCGTTCCCATTCGTCCAGGGGATAGACGAAGAGGCAATGGTCGAAGCCTGAAGTAATTACGAAAGTATCCTCAGCTTCAGGATTAACCGCCCGTCGGAACTTGGCCGGAAAGCTCACTCTACCCTTTTCGTCGATAGAGTTAGTATATTGTCCCAGGAAATCGGACATAAGCTCCCCGAATCCACGTTGCCGCCGGTGCCGGCCTGTTGGAACCAGCGATTACGGGAAATCTGTTAATTACCCACAATTACCCATTTTTCCCCACATGCGGCACAGATTACCTACCACTGCCGATAAACGTCAAGAAGAAAGCATTAAATTTTATCTGGGCCTTCTTAAGGGTTTTTAAAGTCTCAGAGACGTTCAAGGACCACCATAAACGCTTATATGGCCTGTCTCAGAGCTTTTTAACCGATAGCCGGCATTCGAAAGAAGTATAAGAGATGTTTCTAAGTTTAATTTATCAGGTCGTGTAGCGCCGCGTTTTCGAGTCAGATATAAAGAATTTCCTGCAACTTAATGGTATTCAACGTATTGCGGCGATAATCCTGAATCCAGGGACTCCTCCGGGATAGATGGTAATCAGTGGGACGGCTGCTGAGCCTGAAACCTGATTCGGTTCGGTGACGCTTGAGCGATTACCGGAAATCAATGCTGTCACGGCTCCAACAAGTCTGCCGGCTACGATCCCGCCCAAAGCAATAGTGGCATAACTGCCGGCCACACGCGAGTCACGGCGCAGTTCCCGGTAGCGCTTCCATGCTCCCTCCGAACTCCAGCGCCAATCATATCCTGCGCCGGCAGGATATGCTGAGGAGGGATCTCCCAGACCGGAGTATTGAGCGGCATTGAAGGTGGTCATGTCCGGATAGAGAGCCAGATACTGAAAATAATCATCATCTTTACCGATCAGACTGCTCCCTGCGTACAGGGCGGCCCATTGCCTGCTGTCCTCCAACTTCCATCCGCTGTACTTGTTGAATCCGATTACACCTCCCCAGAAGAGGCTTTCAACCATTACGAACACATTCGCTGCGGTCCTCTTTCCCTGACTCCTCTGACCCCATCCCGGCAGAAGCAGGCTTTTCAGTGCGGTGTTCCAGGGGGATTCGCTGCCTGTAGAAGCACGCCGCCGCTGTCGTTCTCCTCTCAATCCCCAGATCAATGCTTCGGCAGAGGTCAAAGCGTGATTAAGGAAGAGGAGACCTCCCGCAGTCAGGGCCGATTTAAGGTAGCAGTTGGCTTCCTGACGCATCTGCAGGTAGGTGTTGCGGTTGGTCGAGTTGCCTCGATAAGTAATGTCGTACCAGGCACTCCAGTCATCCCAGCCGGGGGCGAACTGCTCATACTTGCCTATCATCTCATAGTAATCGTGATTCCTGGTACCTTCGGGAGGAAGGGTGTGATGGTCGTAGGGCCAGGGTAAACCTGTTTCTGCTGTATAGAAAGAGGAGTATTCGAGATAGCGATTCCTGTCCCAGTGTTGGTCGGCAAGGAACTCGTAATCCTCCTGCAGGCTGCGCCCCCTGTGTCCGGCCCATATCCCTCCCCCTATCAGAACAGCCTCGGCGGCAATAAAGGTCCATCCCGATCTGCGCCCCTGCCTCAGCTGTCCACTCCCGGGCAGCAGCAGTGAGGAGAGTGCCGCTTTCCATGCCTCGTTTACCTTTCCCTCGCGCTGTTGGAAATCGAAAGAAAGAGGGACCACATCCATGCTCTGGGCACAGGCTCTTTCCACTCCGAAGAGTCCGATGGAGAGGAAAACCGCCGTGGGGAACACGGCTGATCTGCATGCAGTAATTGTGAGCATGGTCAGCGTACCACCAGCAGTGTCATCCGGTAGCGCCTCAGAGGAACCGTAACACCGGGTGCACTGTATTCGGCGACAAGGAAATAGACACCGGGGCCAAGCCTGGAAGTATCCACATCAACTTCATAGACTCCCGGTCCACTCCCCTCGAGACGGGCCATCTCACCAAGGTAACTTCCCGATTGAGTGAAGCCCTTTACTACGAGACTTCCGACCGATCCTTCAACCCGGACAGTGCATCTGTCGCGAGCCGGATTCGGGTATAGATAGAGTTGTGAAAGGTCCTCCTCAGGTTGTGCCGGTGACTCATCCTGGTAGTAGACCCACCCCCCACCTCCTGCTCCCCCACCGGGACCCTTCCAGACCAGCTCTTCCCATTCGAGTCCGTATACTCCAAGTGAAACCGCAAAGAGGCTGTCCGAATCGGTAAAAAGGAGAAGGGGTCCCTTCTCTCGATTACCTGCTCCCAGTGTGAGGGCACCTGCAGGTTCTCTTATCAACTGGCGCAAACCGCGTGAAAGAAGCTGTCCCGTCGGACCGTAAACTGTCAGTTCACCGGCATCGGTTATCCCGGCAACCACTCCGTAGGCGATCGTGAGGGGAGTGCCGACAACATGCGGTGCCGGCAGGGCGGCGCGGCCGCGCCGGGCCGGCGGCCACCCGGCGCTTCTCGGTCCGTTCACCTCTACCGCGATCACACCTTCAACCGTTGGGACGATCACGGAAGGTATGCCCCGTCCGCTGTTCAGATAGGCAACCGCCAGCCTGCCTGCCGGTTCTGGCAGATCTGTTGATGCGTATTCCCGGCCGGTTCCCTGACCGAGGTCGAGCAGAGTCAGCCGGCCCGACCGGCCCAGCAGTGCGATTCCGGGCCGGCTGCTGCCCGGCACGGTTCCACGGAATCCCACGGCATCGATAATGTCTTCACTGCCACTCCAGAGAAGGTCGAGCATTCCGCCCGAACCTCGACACGCACGTAAAAGCTGATTACCGGAGATCACCAGTGGTACCAGATCGGGAGATTGAAGGACCAGTGCAGTTTCTCCATCTGTCTGCCATCTCTCCTGAATACCACCGGCTGATACCTCCAGAAGAGAGCCGCCCTCGACTTCTACCAGGGCCGTTGGATTACTGTCGAGTTCGTAGCCGACCGGCCTTTTTACTGCCGGCGCATCCAGCACGACCCTGCCCGCCACCTCCCCGCTGCCATCGAGAAACCAGAGTGAGTCACCCGCGGTAACCACGAAGAGTGAACCCGCCGTCGAGATCCCGGAAACAGGAGGCAGAGGAGTCGTCCAGACCGGGTTCGAGCCTGTCAATGGATCGCCGTAGCTGCTGAAGAGGTGGAATCCCCCCGAGCTGTCGAGCAGAGCCACCACAAAGTTGCCATCCCCCTCAACATCGACCATCCACGGGACTGAAATCTCACTGTTCACTCCGGCGGGGATGGGGGCTGACCACCAGCGGTAATCGGTGCCCTGACCTATCTTGAGGCTTACCGCAAGCGGATCTGCATGCGATTCCACTTCGAGCTGAAGCCCGGTTCCGGCTCCGGTCCAGGAAGCTGAGCCTGGAATGGTCGAAGAACCGAAGATTGACGGACCATCGGGAGGTGCGTTCCAGAAATCCCCTTCCTCTCCCACGTAGCCGGGAAACCACCCGAGTTCCTGCCGTCCATCCGCCTCCTCCACATCGAGGTAACGGCGAAGCCTGTCCTGCTGCAGTGTGTTATCATCGAAGTTGCCGAATCCGTTGCCATCGGGATCGCTTTCGGCTATCTCCTCATCGAGATGCCATATGAGCACTCCCGAGCCGGGCAGAAGAGCATCGTATTCGTACGTTCTGACTTTCCGGCCGCCGATCAGGGCAGCGGTACCATCGATTACTCCCTCCTCCCAGAAGAGCGAAACCGACTGATCACCGTCCAGATCATCACTGCGGTACTCGATGAGGAATGACTGGCCGCCGCCGGCGTGAACCATGCCGACCTTTGCCCCTGCCGGCGGGTTGTGCACACCCGCCAGCGCGGTTGAAGCCACCAGATCAATCCTCTCGCCGGGACGTACAACTATCGGCACCTCCCAACCCATGAAGATCCTCGACCAGGGGGAGATAGCTGCAGGAAGCATTCCCCATATGAAGAGATCATCCACCACACCCCCGCCCTCGCCACCCGAATCCATGAGAGCGAAAAGCCCCACCGCCGTAATCCCTCCAACCGTATCGTAGAGATCCGGCAGGCCCAGCTGATGGCCGAATTCGTGCGCAAAGGAACCGTTTATCGCTCCCGTAAAGCCATCCTGACTGACGGTTTCCGGTATTATCGTCACATCCCGGATGGCCCTTGTGCCGGCTGGCACAGGCCGGTCGAGAGCCACATAGGCGGTGGGGATATCGGCCGGTGTATCCCCCAGACCGGCGTAATCACCCTGCCAGTCGGCTCCGGCATGCAGCAGGACGAATGCGTCGTATCGATCCCAGTCTATCTGGTCACTCCCCTGCTGAGCAGCAGCCACAGCGTCGGCCACCAGCGTTTCGAAGGCTTCGATCAATCCTGACAGCGGAGTTTCGAAGCCGTAATAGGAGATTTCCCGGGGAAGTTCGTAAGCTTGATCCCGGGCAGTGGGGAAAACGTCTGCTTCCAGGCTCAATTCTCCGTCGCTCATGGCCCACCAGTAATTGTGGAGGGCCCTCATATGGCGTTGAGCAAAACGGCGGTCGTGCGGGGCGGCATCTATATCGTGACCCTCCTGGGAGCGGAAGGTATCGATATCACGCAGATCGTAGGTACCGTCCCCCGTGGTTCTCGGATCGTCATCGGGCTGGAACTGCAGGCGCAGCACAAGAATCTGGAGAGTATCGGGAAGCGCAGGATCCGATCGTGCTGAACGGAGAAGAGAGTGCGATCTGCTGCGAAACCCTGCGGCCGGTGCCAGATTCAGGTGAGGTCGATCCACTATCTGCCCGCCAGAGATAGAGCGGGAGGTACGGTCGACCGCTATCAACCGGGATGTCTGGGCCCCGACGGCAGTTGCAGAGGCAAGAAGAAACACCGCCCCCACGACCGCCGGCAGGAGGCGGTCCGGGCAGTGCCGGATCATTTATAACACCAGGGAGAAGGAGACTCTGGTACCCTGGGCGTACGGCTCATCGGGCGCGTAGGCGTGGCTTATATCGAAGCGATAGGCACCATACTTGAGACCGAGACCGAATGTCGGATATTTGACTTTGCCCACACTGTCAGAGAAGTACCCCAGACGCAGTGCAAGGAGGTCGGCAAAGACATACTCGATACCTCCCATATGAACTATCTGATTCAATTCCTCTCTCATCTGATCATCTGTGAGACCGACTATTACACTGGTTATGAAATGGTTCTTCCGCTGGGCCAGCATTTTGTAGATGTCGTATACCAGGGTCAGTCGGTGGGCGGGCAGGTCGAGAGCCCTGTAAGCCACGCCTGCTCTCAGATTCTGCGGCAGGGGATCAGCCTGATCGCGGTCTATGTATGCTATATCGGGGCCGACATTCTGCAGTACCACTCCCAGGTTGAGTCCGGGTCTCAGGTCTGTGAGAAGGATCCCGGCATCAACTGCAAAGGAGAATGCCCGTCCATCCCCCTTTTCGGCTTCGGCGCCGACAGGAGAGAGATTGCTGTAGATTATCTTGAAAGAACCGCCGAGAGCAACTTTCGGAGAGAGGGAGATGCCGTAAGAGGCGGTCGCGGCAAGATCGAAACTCTCGATCGCGCCCAGATCGTTGCCGGCTCCATCGGTGCGTCGCTGACTTCCGTATGAATAGAATGTGATATTGCCGCCTATGCCGCCTGCTCTGCCCAGACTGTGTGTACCTCCCAGGAATTCGTAGTAGAAATCATCTACCAGTTCGGGCAGCGCCTTGTTGTGCATCCCGGTGATTTCGGTGTCCGGCATCAGGGCCAGAGATGCCGGATTGTAGAATGAGGCTGTGGCACCCGAATCTTTACCGAGTGCAACGCCGGCACCCCCGATACCCGCATTTCGGGCCCCTGGTTCGATGGTGAGGAATATCACACCGGCAGTGCTTATCTGTGCGCCGGCTGCAGAAGGAGCCAGCAATATGAGAGCGGTTACAATTATGGCTGCAGAGTTGATTCGCATGGGGATGCCCCCTAGTTAGTTTCCGTCCGGAAACACGCCGGTTTCCGAATGGGAACTAGTTAAAGCCCCATTGTCTCCTCACGGAGACATCAGGTCCTCGTTCACGCCCGTTCCCTGCCCGGGCAACGGGTTGGTTGTTATTCCGAGCGCAACGAGCTTCTAGGCAGCCTTTCGAAAGAGTTCAATATCATCCTCGACTATATTATCTGATCCCATCACTGTCAAGCGAGCGAGAAAACTAGTGCACCGTTCCGCAAGTTCGGAAACTCAATATTCTTCGGCCTCATCAATCAACATAACCGGTATATCGTCCTCGATCGTGTATCTCAGCCTGCACTCTTCACAGTCGAGAACCTGTCCCTCCCTGTTGTAGCGGAGCACCCCTTTGCATCTGGGACAGGCCAGTATTTCGAGCAGTTCTTCTGATATGGCCATGATGGCGGATCTTCCGGGATTATTTCTCCTGATTCTACTCCGAGAATGTTCCTATCGACGCATACTTCTGAAGGCGTTTTTCCACCAGGGTTTCGGGATCGAGTTCCTCCAGTTCGTCGAGTGCACTCTTCAGAACCTGCGAAAGCTGTTCCGCAGCATCATCCGGTGCCCTGTGTGCTCCCCCTCCCGGTTCGGGCACGATTCCGTCCACGATACCTATCTCGTCCAGATCGCTGGCCGTGATCTTCATTGCATCGGCCGCCCTGGGCGCGTGTTCGGCGCTCCGCCACAGTATCGATGCACACCCTTCAGGTGTTATGACGGAATAGTAGGTATTTTCCTGGGTATAGATGCGGTCTGCCACCCCGATCCCGAGGGCTCCCCCGGATCCACCCTCCCCTATGACCAGTGAAACGATAGGAACAGGAAGAACGGCCATCTCCCTGAGGTTTACCGCTATCGCTTCGGCCTGTCCCCGTTCTTCGGCTCCCACTCCGGGATAGGCACCCTGGGTATCAATGAAGGTGACAACCGAACGGCCGCTTCTTGCCGCCAGCAGCATTATCCTGAGGGCTTTTCTGTACCCTTCAGGACGGGACTGCCCGAAATTCCTGTATATGCGCTGTTTCGTGTCGCGGCCCTTCTGATGACCGATTACGGCTACGCTCCGGCCATCGAAAGTTGCGAAACCGGATACAATAGCCTTTTCATCTGCAAACGCTCGGTCGCCGTGCAGTTCGATCCAGTCGCTGAACATCATTTCTATGTAATCGAGTGTGTAGGGCCGGTCTGGATGGCGTGCAAGCTGAACGCGCTGCCAGCGTGTAAGATTGCTGTAAACCTCCTCACGGAGACTCTCAACCTTCTTCTCAAGCTTGACTATCTCATCTCCCAGATCTATCCGTTCGACAGAGGCATAGGAACGCATGTCGGCGATGCGCCTCTCCAGCTCGATAATCGGCCTTTCAAATTCGAGAATAAATCCGTCCATCGCGACCTGAAATATCCGCTCCTTGCAGATTGAAACATTATGAAGGACATGGAAACTACCGGGGTGGCTGAAACGATGTCAAGAAATATGAGCTTTCGGGAGATCATCCTGGCGGGAACGGGAGAGGATGAAGGAGGTGTTGTCCAGGATATCCCCCAGTGCCACGCCGAATTGATCTCTGATCGCCTCGTACTGAGGCCGAAGATCGAGAAAGGGTATCCTGATCGCTTCTTTAGAATTCACCAGCAGCGGCTCCCTGTGTATTATTCCAGTCATCGAGAGTAAAGGAAACACCTTATTCTGACGAATGGGAAATCGGAAAGTGGAGTAAACGGCAACAGGGCATGAACGATAGCCAACCGAAGATATCTTTCATAACGTCGGTCATGAACGGGGCTCGTACAATGGAGCGTCTGCTCGACAGCCTCGCCACCCAGAGCTACCGAAATTTCGAACATGTGGTCATCGATGGAGGATCTACCGACGGTACTGTTGATATCCTCAGGAAAAAGGAGCATTCGATAGCCTACTGGGAATCGGAACCTGACCGGGGTGTCTATCACGCCTGGAACAAGGCCCTCGATCACGCACGGGGCGAGTGGCTCTGTTTCCTGGGTGCAGATGATTACCTGTGGGAGCCCGGCATTCTCGACCTCGTCGTACCTATTTTGGATAAGGAACGGGAGAGATTCAATGTCATATACGGTATTACCAACGTGGTGGATTCCACCGGCACGCTGCGATACTCGCTGGGCCAGACGTGGGAGCAGGCACGCCGTGATTTCTTCCGGAACATGTCATTTCCCAATCCGAGCACCTTTTACCGAAAGGACCTTTTCGCAACATACGGCACCTTCGATGAATCTCTGAAGATTGTCGGGGACTACGAATTCTCACTCAGGGTATTGAAGGAGAGGGATGCTCTCTTCATAGATCGTGTAATTACCGGCATGGAAGAGGGAGGGCAATCGGGCAACAGGAAGCACGCCGTGGCCACGGTGAAAGAGGTGGTAGTGGCCCAGCGCATGCACGGCCTGACCAGGGTTCCGGTCTGGCTTTCTCCCAGGGTATTCCGCGTAAGAGTTCACTCGCTGCTGGCCCGAATCTTTGGAGAGGAGCGGACGTTGAAAATGGTCAATATCTACAGGAAGGTGATGGGAAAACCGAAGCTCTCCTGACCGCATAGAGGTCTCAGATGATTCCCGGGGCAAATGCAGTCATAAGTAACCCAGATCCCTGAGACGTCTCTCAATAATCTCCCTTTCCTCTGCTGTATATACCTCACTCTCTTTATTGTCCACCTTCTCATCCGTACTGCCGGCGGGAAGCGAACCACCTGCCGGCCCGGGGTGATCATCCTCCTTCAGCACGACTCCCTCCCTGAACAGTTCATGCCTGACCCTGCCGTCCATCTCCTCCCCCGGTTGGACACCCAGGTAGCTCAGCAGTGTGGGAGCGATGTCGATCAGATCGATTTCCAGATCGGATTGGGGCTCGATTCCCGGTCCCGTCAGTACCACGATACCATCGGGGTGATGCCGGCCGGCGTGGAAGTCGGATCCCGGCACAACAGTCGAAAAGGTTTCCACGTTCTTCTCGTGTAGACCGGTAACCGAGTAATGCCCGTGAGGTTCAACAACAAGATCGGGCAGAGATCGGGCTCCATCTCCAGGATCGAGCGCTTCGAGCGGGTGAACCGCCGAGATGACCCTCTCTCCCGTTTCACTATCCAGCAGTGACTCCAGCATTGCGGTCAGTTGTGCGGCTGTTCCCTGCCTGGCTTTCCTCTCACTCTCCAGCAGGTATATGAAGGCTTCATTGCTCCTGCCTGTGGATAATGCTCTCGAGGCCATCCAATCCACAGGAGGATCACCAGAAGAGGTCAGGTCGAGTTTCAGGAAATCGTTTTCCTGCAGCCATCTCCACAGGTTGAACCTTCTGCCGTGGCGCTGAAAGCCGTGATCCGACACGACCGCCGTCAGCCAGGGATTGGAAGTATGCCTGCCGAAGGAGTAACCGATCACTCCTATCTGCTGATCGAGTGTACCGAAAAAGCGTCGCACGATCTCCCGGTTCTTTACCCTGTCAAAAAGGGGGTGATCGTGGTCGAGGTAGTGCCACAGAACGTGCTGGAGAACGTCGGAAGCCTGGAAATGAACCATCAGCATATCCACCGGTTCCTCCTGCATCAGCCAGCAGGCGGCCCTCCCCCTGTTGACTGCGACCGAAGAGATCCAATCGAGAAATGCATCGAGGTTTTCCCGATCCGATTCCGTCACTGCTGTCTCCAGGTGGAATATGCTGTATTCGGGAACAGCCTCGAGGAGGCGCTCCGCCAGAGCGGCGGGGTATGTGAATTCAGATTCGAGAGTCGGAGTCATCAGGCCCGTAACCATGAAGCCGTTGACCGGCTTTGGAGGATATGTCATCGGCAGGTTGATAATGCCTACCCGCCGGCCCTCATTACCCGCCCGTTCCCACAGGGTCTCAGGAATCCCGCGTATGTCAACGGGCTGCAGGGACCTTTCCTTTCTATCCCAATGGTAGAAATCGATGACGCCGTTCTTAACCGGATTCGAGCCGGTTTGAAATGAAGTCCATGCTGCTGGTGTAATTGCGGGAAGAGTCGATCGCAGCACCCCCCATGATCCGCTCTCCATCAGTCCCTTCAGAGACGGCATGAGACCGTCGTCCACGGCAGGCTTCAGCACCTTCCAGGTGGCACCGTCGATGCCGAATATGAGTACCTTCCGTTCAGAAAAGGTCAAAGGCGACCCAGCAGAGACATGACCCTGAGATACCAGACCATCCAGACCGCCTCCCAGATCACACCTTTTGACATCTTGCTGACACCCGACCGCCGCTCCACGAAGGTGATGGAGATCTCTCTGACCTGGAAACCGAGCTTCCACGCTCTGAATACCATCTCTATCTGGAATGCATAACCGTCACTCTTAACCCGTTCCAGGTCTATGGCCTCCAGGATGTCACGTCTGAATCCCCTGAAACCGCTCGTGGAATCGGCAACAGGCAGTCCGGTGACTATCCTGGAGTATAGATTTGCGAACCATGAGAGGAGGAGTCTTCCAAGAGGCCAGTTCACCACATTTACACCCTGCACATAGCGTGATCCGAGAACCAGATCGTAATCCTTCAGCTTCCAGAAGAGTTCGGGCAGGTACTTTGGATCGTGTGAGAGGTCGGCATCCATTTCGAACATGTAATCGTATCGACGTTTCAGAGCCCAGCGCATCCCGTCCCTGTATGCGCTTCCCAGTCCCATTTTGCTGCTCCTTCTGAGCAGGTGGAGCCGGTCCTCCTCGGCGATCATCGATTCGACCAGTTCTGCTGTGCCGTCGGGAGATCCGTCGTCCACAACCAGGATATCGAGCGGAAGAGCCTGGTCGAATACACCCCGTACAACCCGCTGGATATTCTCCGCTTCGTTGTAGGTGGGTATGATTACCAGTCCTCTTTCACGTTTTTCGGCTGTCACTCACTATCTCCGTATTCCTCTGCTTCCCTTTTGAAAATCTCCAGACTTTTTTCAAGATCGAGGGGCTCGATGCCGAAATCCTCTCTCAGACGATCGAGAATGAATCCCGAATCGAGGGGACGATCTGCATCCTGTCCCAGTTCCTCGGTTGTAACCGGTATAATTCTCCCTTTATCAAGACCGAATGTATCGGCCAGTCTTACGGCGAATTCATATCTGCTGACCCGGTCGGAGCCGGCAGCATTATAGAGACCTGACCCGCCCTGTTCCACCATCTCAATGAGCACCCGAGCCAGATCTGAGGCAAGGGTTGGATTCCCCAGCTGGTCGGTTACGGTCCTGACCTCCTCCCCCGCCTGCAGTTTCTTGAGAACCCAGAGACCGAAATTTGTCCTCACACCCGGAGCGGCCCCGTAGAGAACCATGGTCCGCACAACCAGGTGGGGACCACCGTTCTCCGATACGACATCTTCCATTTCCGCCTTCGAGGCGCCGTATATCCCCAGCGGATTTCTCGATGCATCTTCGGCGTAGGGACCTTCCCGGCCGTCAAAGACATAATCGGTTGAAAGGGTCAGTACTCTTGTTCCCGTTCCTTCGGCCGCCGCCAGAAGATTCGAAACTCCATCTACATTGACGGACCTGACCCTCTCTTCGTTTGCCTCGCTGGCATCGACGGCAGTATAGGCCGCTGCATTAAACACCCACTCAGGAGCCAGATCCTCAATTGTCCTTTTCACCTCATCTCTGTTGCTGATATCGAGACGGCGCAGCAACCCGGCACTCACCTGAGGGGCGGCAACCAGATCGAACCGGGAGACTTCATGCCCCGCGGCTGTCGCCTTCTCAGCCAGCTTCTGGCCCAGCAGTCCGGCCGCTCCAATCACAGCGAGATTCATTCTTCTTCCTTTCCGATTTCCTCCGGTTTTTCTCTCCAGCCACCTTTCCTCAATCCCCGGATTGCATTGCGTTCCCCTGCCGATAAAAAACCGGTCAGCCACAGCAGCAGCGGGAGGAGGGCCACAACTGCCACCTTGGCGGCTATCGTGGGCAACAGATCCATTTCGGGCAGCAGGCCCACACCCAGCCAGACCGCAGCAGCGGCCGCGACGATGAGCAGGAGTCTCTTCCATTCCAGATTGAGGGGAGCGATCGTGGAGGAGATCCCTCCGATCAGGAGCATGTGCCACACGTAGGCGACAACAGTGGCCCACGCCGCGCCCATCATCCCAAGGTCTGGAATGAGCAGATAGCAGAGAGTTACATTTACGGCTACGCTGGTGGCTGTAACAAACGGGTAGATGTAGGTGCGGCCCCTCGACAGGATCCCGGCGTCGGCCACCTGGCTGATTCCATAAGCCAGATAAGCGAAGGCGATCAGGGGAAGGGGGCCGGCCGCAGGCAGCCACTCCGGTCCGGCGACCACCGCTATGATCTCAGGCGCCAGCACAGCCAGACCAAGGGCGACAACGCTGCCGATCGCCACGACATAGGTGATCAGACGCCCGTACAGTTTCGATGCGTCGGGATGGTCGTGCACGGTGAATAGTGTCGGCACCCAGGCGGTTCGCAGAGGTATCACCAGCAGGAAAGAGACGATCATTCCGAAACGGTAGGCCACGTCGTACTGGCCGGTTAGAGCGAGCCCCAATTCGGGTGTGGGAGAAAGCCTCGTGAGGAGCAGCCTGTCGAGCAGAGCCAGCGCCCACAGAGCCAGTCCGTTCGGCAGAAGGGGCAGTCCGAATGACATGAGGTTCCGGGCCTTGCCGAATGAAAAGGGTCGCCGGCATCTCGCCTGCAGGAGACCGGCCACTATGGCCAGCATGACGACACTTGAAGTGAGGTTGGCGTAGACGATGCCCAGCACACCCAGATTCTCTATCAGGACCAGGTAGACTGCCACACCCACGTATGTGACGAAATTGATAACGTTCAGCAGGGTGTAGAGCCAGGGTCGCCCCTCCACGCGCAGAAGGCTCAATGTGACGAAACGGTATGTGGACAGGTATGTAGCCAGCAGAGTAAGCCGCACGTAGAGCGTGCCCTCAACCGGATCTATTCCACTGCGGAAAAGAGCTGTGGATATGTAGGGAGCGGCCAGCCAGGCGATGGCGAACAGCGCGAGGGAAATGGTGCCCAGGATGATGACAGCAGTATAGGAAACGGCAGCCTTGCTGCGATTCTGCCTGTAATCTGCGATTACTTTGATAACGGCGGTTGCCAGTCCGAGGTTGAAGAAGAGATATGCGACCGCCTCTGCGAGATGGAGCAGGCCGTAGGTTCCCATTTCGGTGCCGTTGGCATCCCAGACGCGTGTCAGAACGGGGATCAGTAGAAAGGAAAGCGATTTGACCAGCAGGTCGCCAAAACTGTAAACGACGGTCTGCCGGCCGAGAGTTTTCAGAGTATCGCCGATCACGACTCTGCGGCCGTCTCCCTGCGACGCTGCAGTGCACCGGCCGTCAGACCCGCCAGCAGCAATACCAGTGCACCCAGTGACAGAACGCGACCACTGTGCACGCTGCGTGGCCGGAAGAAGAGCTCAACGGTATGGATTCCCGAGCCATCTCCTTCACCATTGACCCTGACTGCACGCAGAACGTGATTCACCCTGTGGATTGGAACCGGCACTCCATCCACCTCCGCCTGCCAGCCGGCCGGATAGTAAACCTCACTCATAACCAGCAGCACCGGCCCTTCAGCCGTCACCGTATAGCGCAGGTGATGCACATCCCGTTCCACCAGTTCCACACTCCCTGCTGATGCAGCAGCGGGATCGACGCTTCCTATGTCTTCTGTCGTCAAGGCACGTGCCGAGGTATCGAACCCCTGAATCAGGGCATCGAGGACCTGCTTATCACTTTCGGTGCGTGACACTTCACCGACCAGCCAGGCGGGACCGAGCGCTCCCGCGTATTCGATTACGTTCATCTCCCCATATGAATAAACCGTCGTGAATCCCTCGCGCGCAATTGTATCGCCATAGATCACGTACCTCACATTCAGCATGGCGAACAGGTTTGGCAGCTGCATCCTGCCGCCGGGCTGCTTTTCAAGAAGCTGCTGGTAATGCTTCAGTTTGGCCGGGCTGTAACCTTCGACATCCTCCAGACCGTAAGACATCCAGTAATTGCCCGGCACCGTCAGTCCCAGATTGACCAGCCTGAATGGCCCCTCCTGCTGCGAGAGGAACTGTGCGTGCGGAATCGGGGGGGCCACCTCCGGCCGGTCGGCTTTCGGAGTAGTTGCAACCAGTCTGGCATTGACGATCCACAGGTCGGCCACCACCAGCAGAGCTACGATTGCCACGGTAATCCTTGAATTCAGAAGATTGCGCATGTGGAGATGCAGAAAGAGGGCCGCCAGGGCGGCGCACCCGATCACCCTCAATGCATCGCCCCAGAAGAGAAGATACGCTTCCCATGCCGCGGCCGATCCTATCCTGGAAGCCGCAGCGGATGTGTAGACATCTCTGAAGGCCCCTTTGCCGGCAAGTACGATCAGAAAGAGAACACCCAGCGCGACGGCCGCCAGACGCGTCACCTTTGTCCACTTCCGGCGCTCCTCCCCTCTCAGGTCGAGCAGTGCCTTGAATCCCAGAGATGCGAGCACGGCTACAACCAGCAGAAGGAGAATCAGTATCATGGCCGGAACGCGGAACTTGGCAAAGAAGGGGAGCACCTTGTACAGGGGATAGAAGAGAATCGCGAACCACTTTCCGAAGGAGACAAGAAGGCTGAATATGCCGATGACCAGCAGGACCTGAACCACCTTCTCCCGCCTGCGCACAGCGACAGCCACTGCTGCCAGCAGCAGAGGGACCAGTCCCATGTAGTAGGGATGGGTGGTGAAGGGCATATATCCCCAGTATGTGCCCCTGCCGAAACCGAACCATGATGGTACCAGGAAGGTGAGGGTCTCCTTCGGATGTAAGGACCAGCTTGTTGCATAATCGTATGGGACTCCGCCACCGACCGCTCCCCCGCCCCTTATGCTGAACTGGCTGTACTCGTATACCGGCCAGAGCAGGTATGCTGAAAGAATGAGAGCCAGCAGTCCGATCGCTATCAGCCCTCCAGATCTGATCAGGTGCTCCCGGAGATTTCTCTCCTTTCTGTGCTGGATGGCATCGATGATGAAGTAGAGCCCCACCATCAGCAGGCCGTAGTAGGCGATCTGCATGTGCAGGGCCAGCAGCTGAATTCCGATGGCCAGCCCCAGGAGTGAGGAGATCAGCATATCGGGACGCCTCAGGTACCTGCGGGTCAGCAGCAGTACGAGCGGCAGGTAGGCAATAGTGAAGAGTTTGCCGCCGTGGGCTGCCGGACCGAGTGTTATCTCCTGAGGGCTGAAGAAAAAGATTAGAGCTCCGAAGACGGAAAGGTAAACATCGAGTTTCAGATCGCGCAGAAGCAGATAGGCAAAGAGACCTCCCAGAAAATGGTGGAACAGGATATTTGAGGCCGGTGTTCCAAGGAAGAAGAGCTGGTAGAGGGGACGCAGCCATAACACGGGGTAAGCCCCGGGTGCGAACTGGAGACTTCCGAAACTGGGCATCCCCGAGAAAATGAAAGGATTCCACAACGGGAATAATCCCCGCCCCATCACCCGGCGCCCCCACTGTTCGAAAGTCGCTGCGGGTATACTGTCGCCTGAGGCTGTAAAAACCTCCCCTCCCACAACCAGTTCCCGGAAGAAAACAAATATAAGCAGATAGATAATCGCGGCAGCCGCTATCCCCTCCAGCCAGAGGTTTAGAGTGTGTTTCGAATCGCTCATGAAGTATCAGTCCTCTCCTGAAGCGGCGGAAGCATGCCAGATCCTCTTTTCCATCCACGCACAAGCGCAACCGCCACCTTCCAGATCGCCCTGAAGGGCAGGTATCCAGAAAGTACCTTCCATTTCGCTGCACCAAGATAGGAGAGTGCCATGACGGGCCAGCCGAGCGGACGGTGAAGCCTGAAAATCAGGCTCATACTAAAAGCCCGGCCTGCTTCCATACCGATTTGATCCTCTTCCCGCCAGCCTCCAGTCTGTACGGCCAGGTGATCGACAACCGCATCGGCACAATACCACACCCTGGCTCCCATCCTGCGGAGCCTTTCGCTGAACTCGACATCTTCGTACATCGAGGGTTCGCTGAACCTGCTGTCGAATCCCCCTGACTCCATTGCGAGTTCCCTGCGCAGGGCCATATTCCCGCTGGGAGCAAGATGTGATATGCCCGAGCGATCTGTGTTGTAATTGCGTCGGGTGTGTCCGGTCCACGTTATGTAGGCACCGCTGATTTCAGGAGCATTGGTTGTTATATCAGGTTTCTCATATAACCGTCCTGCAACCAGATCCGCTCGATCTTCCACAAGCGGTTTCAGAATCGCTTCCAGCCACCCGGGACGGGGAACGGCATCGTCGTCCAGGATAACCACATAGGGCACAGATGCCTCGACGAAACCACTGTTCCTGGCCTTCGAACGATTCGGTGTCTGCTGTTCGATGATGAGTAGAGGTACTTTGGAGAGTTTTTCTCTTTCATTTTCGACACTCATCACCTGAAGAACTGCGACCGTGGCTTCCCGGCAGCTCTGCTCCCCCTGTGCAATCACAATACACACATCATCCTCACCAAGCTGTTCCAGAACAGCTTCAGTCGTTCTGGCCACTACATCGGAGCGGCCGAGCGTTGGAATAATCACAGCTGCACCGTCTCGACCGGTTTTCTTTCCCTTATCTCCGCTACCGTCTAATGCCATGGTCACTTTTCACACTGTCAGGCACGCGGATAATGATGGATACTGTGTCGTGGATGTAATCATATCTAACAAGTATGTGTCGGCAGCCACCTGTTGGCCAGTATGAGGTGCACCTGTGATCAACTGGCAGAAATACTGGGATAGTCATCCTCAATACGTGGATGAAGCGGATTATCTGAGGCAGGTGGGTAAAACTGTCCACGGAGTGCCGATATCCGATTCCCAGTTCGAGCAGATAATAGCCGAGATTTCGGGGAGACTGGAACTTGAGTCTGATGACAGGGTTCTCGACCTCTGCTGCGGCAACGGTCTCATTACACATGAGATTTCTAAAAGGTGTCGTGAAATAATCGGCGTAGACTTCTCTCTCCCACTTATCACAATAGCACGGAAACACCACCAACCGGCAAATGTAAGATACATCCACCGCTCAATTCTGGCTCTCTCTCCTGACATTTTCGAGGATCAGCAACCATTCTCCAAAGTATACATGTACGAGGCCCTGCAGCACTTCAGGAAGAGGGAGCTGGTCCCGATATTAAAGACGATATCACAATTGACGGATGATGCTCAGGTCGTGCTGGGGAGCATTCCGGACAGAGACAGGATCTGGTCATTCTACAATACGGTAAGTCTCAGGCGTGATTTCTTATGGCGCAGGCTTCGTGGTCGGGAGGCGATCGGAACGTGGTGGCAGCGTGACTTTATAGAGAAGATTGCTGGTGGAACAGGCTATCAGTGCGAGTTCTTTAATCATGATAACACTCTGCATACATCTCATTACCGTTTCGATGTGCGGCTCAGGCGGTCACCCGGTGGTGCCATGTGAACCGTTGAAAGATCCAGATGTTCGATAGGTTGATAATTATCACAGGAATGCCCCGATCCGGGACCAGCTGGCTCAGCCAGATCATCGACAGCAGTCCACAGGTACGGTTCCGGCTCTCTCCCCTCTTTTCATATGCATTCAAGAATGCGGTCGATGAAAAATCGAGCAGAGAGGAATACCTGCAGGTTTTCCAGGAGGCCTACCTCTCTGACAACGAGTTCATGGATCAGTCGAACAGGCGCAGGACCGGTCAGTACCCTCAATTCGACCTGAAAGATGAGGACCCGGAATATCTGGCCGTCAAGATGACACGTTTCCACAACCTGCTGACCCGTATGTTTGAATTATTTGAAGAGATACAGATGGTCTCGATCGTCAGGCATCCCTGCGGGGCGATCCACTCGTGGCTCTCGACACCGGGCGAGTTCCCGCAAGATGCCGATCCCGGAAAGGAGTGGAGGAGCGGAGCATGCCGCAAGACAGGCCCGGAGGAATTCTGGGGATTCGAGGACTGGAAAAGGGTGACCCGCCTCCATATGGCGCTGGAAAGAGAGCATCCCGACCGTTTCACGATCGTACAGTATGAAACCGTGATCGAGCAGGTGGAGACAGAAGCGAAAAGGTTGTTCGAATTCTTCGGCCTGGAGTATACAGAACAGACAGAATACTTCCTTGGAGCCAGTCACAGCAGGCACGATGACAATCCATATGCGGTATTCAAGGATCCCTGCGTCAAGGACCGCTGGAAGAGTGAACTCGACCCGAAAATACAGAAGGAGATCATCGAGGAGATCGCCGGCACCGATCTATCGATATTCCTGAAATGATACTGGGTATCATGCAGCCGTATTTCTTCCCCTACCTGGGGTATTTCGATCTGATCAATGCTTCAGACAGATGGATAGTATTCGATACGGCCCAGTACATCCGTCACGGCTGGATCAACCGCAATCGCATCCTCCACCCCAACGAGGGTTGGCAGTACGTGATCGTTCCCCTCCAGAAGCACTCGAGGGAGACTGCAATCAGGGATGTCATGATTTCAGCATCGCCTGGCTGGAAGGATAAGATAACCGGTCAGCTTATGCACTATCGGAAGAAGGCGCCCTTCTTCGACCAGACCCTCTTTTTCATCAGGGAATGCCTGTCGGTGGAAGAGAGATCGATCTCGAGGCTCAATTCCGAGATCCTGTCAAAGGTCTGCAGTCTTCTGGAGATATCCTTTGACTACGAGTACCTTTCCGATATTGAGATCGAGCTGGATGCGGTTGAGGAGCCTGGTGACTGGGCGTTGCGCATCTCGGAGGCACTTAAAGCTGAGGAATATGTTAATCCGCCGGGAGCTGATTTCTTTTATGAACGGAAATTTGCCGAAAGCGGTATCAAGCTTTCGATCAGAAGCCTTCCATCACTCCGGTACAGCTGTGATGGTTATGAGTTCGTGCCCGATCTCTCTATAATCGATCTGCTGATGTGGAATGAACCTGCAGTGATAAAAGAACATCTTGACCGGAATCTGTGAGAAGCCTGTGAAAGAAAAAAAGAAATCGGCTGATCTGGCGCTCTTCGGCGGAGGACCAGCATTCGAGGATAAGGTCCACGTAGGCAGACCGAATATCGGTGATCGTGAAAAACTCCTCGACACGATAGGTGACGTTATCGACAGGTACTGGCTTACAAATCACGGCCCGAACGTGAGAGAGTTCGAGAACCGGATTGCCGAGATGACCGGTGTCGACCACTGCATTGCGATGAACAACGGTACTCAGGCACTCGAGATCACCATCAGAACGGCAGGTCTCTCAGGGGAGGTGATCGTCCCCTCATTTACATTTATCGCAACCGCCCACGCACTCCAGTGGCAGCATATAACACCCCTCTTCTGCGATATCGATCCCGGAACTCACAATATCGATCCCGACAAGGTGGAGCAGATGATAACCCCGCAGACCACCGGAATTATCGGAGTTCACCTGTGGGGACGGCCCTGCGCCGTTGAAGCCCTGGAAGAGATTGCAGAAAGACACGAACTCAAACTGATATTCGATGCCGCACACGCATTCGGCTGCTCACACGGCGGACGAATGATAGGCAACTTCGGCAGGGCCGAGATCTTCAGTTTCCACGCCACCAAATTTTTCAACACTTTCGAAGGCGGTGCCGTCGTTACGAATGATGCCGGCCTGGCCGGGGAGATCCGCCTGGCCCGCAACTTTGGTTTTGCAGGGTACGACAACGTCATCAGGCTGGGTATCAATGCCAAGATGAACGAGGTATCTGCCGCGATGGGGCTCGTCGGGCTGGAAAGTGTGGACGAATTTATAGGGACCAATCATCAGAACTACCTCCACTATCAACAGGAACTGAAGGAAATTCCGTGGCTCAGCCTGGTTACCTACGATGAAAGCGAGAAGTGCAACTATCAATATATCGTCATTGAAATAGACAGCCCGCAGTCGCACATCGGTCGCGATCTGTTGATTGATATACTGCACGCTGAAAATGTTCTCGCACGCCGTTACTTTTACCCCGGATGTCATCGGATGGAACCATACCGCTCCTCGTACAGCGGGCCGGCTCTTCCGGCAACCGAGAAGCTGTCCGAAAGCGTCATCTCTCTGCCAAATGGCAGTTCGGTTGATCGAAACGACATCAGCCTGATCTGCAATATCATCAGATTTGCGATAGAAAACGGACCGGAGGTTACGGAAGTGCACGAAAGCGCGGACCGCAGCTGAGCCGGGAGACGAAGTTGACCGCAGAATCCTCACCCGGCATAAGCGTAATCATCTACTGCTACAATCATGAGAAATACCTTGAAGAGTGTATCGACAGCATACTTGCCCAAACCCTTCAACCACTTGAAATCATCATCTGCGACGACCATTCGACTGATTCCAGCTTCCAGATCATAGAAGCATACGGCAGAAAGCATCCCGGCCTGATCAGACCGCACAGGCATGATCAGAATATGGGAATGCACTTCAACGCCAATTACGGTCTTCGACAGGCCAGCGGGAATTTGATCTCGAGCCTCGGAGGTGACGACAGGTGGCTTCCAGGCAAACTTGAAGCCGAATTCAAGGTTCTCCGGGATTCCACCGGGGCGACGATTGCCTATTCCAATGTCTACACTATAGATGCAGAGGGAAAGCGCACCGGTATCTGGTACGACGGCAAAGGTCCGATTCCACCGAGCGGCGATGTCTTCACTGAAGTATTCTCGAGGCGTTTTTTCACGGTCCCCGATAACGTCTTCCGGAACCAGCTGATGTACCGGTCCCTGCTCGAGGAGACCGGATACTACGACGAATCGATTCCGATCCATCTTGACTGGGATTTCAAAATCAGGCTCGCTGCCAGGCACAAAGTAGTCTACTCCGGCGAAGCGATGGTGGAATACCGCATACATGACGAAGGTGTGCACGGTTCTCCCCCCGCGGTACACCTGGAATCGATGAGTGCCGTATATGAGAAGAACCTGCCCCTGCTCGAGGAGCGATCTATCGAGGAATCGATCCGAATAAGATGCAATATGGAGAGCCGGCTGGCCCTGGTGGCCAGCCTGGTTAAGGATGGAAAGAAAACAACACGATACACCGCAGATGCTGTATACATGAGCAACCGCTCCCTGCTTGAACAGCTCTCTGACGATGACCGGGAGGATCTGGAGAGGGAACTGGCCAGCGAACTCGTCTCGCTGGCTCTGCTGTCGGCCGGGAAGATGCTGTTCAGAGGGAAAATTCGCACTGCTTTCACGTATCTTCCGGAACTGTTGAGGCACGCCCCCCGTCATCTGAATCCGGGATTTATCGTTTCCATTGTTCTGCCGCGCTGGATCTCTGCTCCAGCGAAAACCGTCTTCCGCCCGCTCCGCAGGGCTCTGTGGAAGCCTGGAGGGATGTAGAGATCAAAGAGTTATTCAAATCAACCGCTCTCCTGAGCATTCAGAGATTGACCACCCTGGCCCTGGGTATCATCAGGGTCAAGGTATCAGCGATCTTCCTGCTTCCAGCCGGTGTAGGAATAGTGGCCCAGCTGAACAGCATGCGGTTGCTTCTGGAGCAGTTTGTGAGCCTGGGAGTGGGCAGCGGTATCACGAAATACGCTGCTGAATATTCCAGTGAAAGGGACAGAGAATCCTTCAGATTGTTGATCCGGACTGCCACCTCAGGCTTCCTGATAATCGGAGTTTCAGCATTCGTTGTATGCCTTCTCTTCTCGCGTCGGCTTGCTTCGCTGATCGTGGCCGATCCATCCCTGGGACTGCTGATCGTTATCATCGGAGCGGCGGTTCCGATAATCGTGCAGGTGGAGGTAATCTCCCGGTGCCTTCAGGGAATGCTGAAAATCAGGGAAATGGTGCTGCTATCGATCATCAGTGCATTCCTCGGGCTGATAGTCACGATCCCTCTCATCATCCTGGCAGGTGTTACGGGAGCGATCGTTTCGATCCTCCTGTCAGCAGCGATCGCATTCATCATCGGCCAGTTCTATCTTAGAAATGTTGTGCTCAAAGAGTATGACATCCGCCTCCGTCTGAGCCCTCCCGACAGAGGCATGAGCATCAAACTGCTCCGGTTCGGGGGGACAAGGGGTGTGGTCGCGGTCCTGGAGGCGATCACGATTCTGACAATCCGCAGTCTTATTATCGGCCGTCTGGGAGCCGATGCCAACGGACTCTACGAGGTGGCCATCGCGCTGTCGAATCAGTACCTGGGAATTATCCTGGCTGCAGTGTGGACCTACGGGATGCCCAAGGTAGCCACGATGCCGGGGGATTCAGAAGGCATTTCCCGGCTGCAGAACGATGCCCTCCGCCTCATCTTCCTCACTCTGGTACCACTTATAGTGCTGATGCTTGTTTTCAGAGAAATCTGGATTCCGATCCTCTTCAGCGGGGCCTTCCTGGGTGCATACACACTGATCAGCTGGGAGCTGCTGGGAGACATCTTCAGGGCAACAGGCTGGGCTGCTAATCTGACGATACTTCCCAGAGAGAGGTTCGGTTTCCTTATCGGGATCAACCTGGGGCGCTTTACGATCCAGCTGGTTTCCTTCTGGCTGCTCCTGCCTCGACTGGGGCTGGTTGCAGCTCCCCTCTCTTACGCTCTGGCCAACGGCATCATGCTTCCTGCAATCCTGCTCGGACATTACATCTACGATCGTTTCACCTATTCCGCTCAGAACTGGATTTTGATCGCCAAATCGGTTCCGGTACTGCTGCTCGCGCTTTTTATGACATTATCCCCTGATCCCAAGCCCCTGCTGAACTACCTTCTGCCTCTTGCAGCACTGGGAATCTGGGCAATGGTCACAGTAAGCCGGGAAGAATACAGGAACGTAATCGGAAGCATCGCAGGCTTGTTGACCCGGGAGGAGAAGTGAATGTTGGATTTGACGGGAGACTCACGCCGCAGGAGGATTGGCCGATGACAGATAGTATAACCCCGATTTTCCTTCTCTCACTGCCCCGTTCGGGTTCGACCCTGCTGCAGCGCATCCTCGCATCGCACAGCATGATCTCTACTCAATCTGAACCGTGGCTGCTGCTGCCACCCTTCTATGCGCTCAGAAAAACCGGAATCGTTTCCGAATATGGCCACCGCGACCTGTCACTTGCTTTCGAGGATTTCTGCAGGAGCCTGCCCGATGGAAAAGAAGGCTACTATCGAGCGATAAAGGGGATGGCAGTGGAACTATATTCTCAGGCAGCAGATGCAGGAAGCCGGTATTTCCTGGACAAAACCCCGCGTTACCATCTGATAGTTGAAGAACTTCTTGAGACTTTCACTGAAGCGAAATTCATCCTGCTCTGGAGGAATCCCCTGGCAGTGGTAGCCTCAATAATGGAAACATGGCATCGTGGCAAGTGGCTGCCTGACCTGTTTAATACAGATCTATACGGTGGTCTGGAAAGACTGGCAGACGTGGCATCATCCGGCAGTGGTCGTATCCACCAGGTGCGGTTCGAGGAGTTGATCACTTCTCCTGAACCCGTTGTTTCAGGGATCTGTGGTTACCTCGACCTCTCCCTGCAGCCCGACATGCTGGAAGACCTGTCAGCCAAACAGCTGGAAGGGCATATGGGGGATCCAGCCGGCACCGAGCTGTATTCAGAAGTCAGCAGTGAACCTCTCGCGAAATGGAAAGAGATCCTGGCCGGCCCGGTCCGCAAATCGTGGAGCAGACGATATCTCAGCTGGATTGGAAAGGATCGTCTGGAGCTGATGGGTTACGACCTGGCCCAATTACTTCGGGAGCTGGATGAAATACCCGTGAAAGCTGGTTCCCTCTTCCCCGATCTTCTACGTACCTTGCGGGGAAAATTCCTGAACGCCGAAAGGAAGATAGTATAACATGCAGGTCAAGATTGAAGAGAAGCATCCGGATGGAATCGTAGTAGTCCGCTCCGAAGTTTTCGAAGATGAGCGGGGTTTCTTTTACGAAGTATTCCGGGCTGACCAGTTCGCAGAACTGGGCCTGCCCTCTTCCTTCGTGCAGGACAACCATTCCGGCTCTGTGAGAGGAGTCTTGCGCGGCCTCCATTTCCAGTGGGATCCACCCATGAGTAAGCTGATGAGGGTTACTTCTGGAACAGCATTTCTTGTAGCAGTCGATATCAGGAAGGGATCCCCCACTCTCGGCCAGTGGTTCGGGCAGGAGTGCAACGCACGGGACGGCCTGCAGGTATGGGCACCGGCCGGATTTGCACGGGGTTTCTGCGTCACTTCCGAATGGGCAGAGATCCAGTACAAGTGTACGGGGATCTATAACAGCGCAGGGGAATCGGGAATCTTGTGGAACGATCCCGCGATCGGAATAGACTGGCCTGTTGGAGAGCCTATCCTTTCCGGTAAAGACAGGGTCGCCCAGACCCTCGAGGACTGGCTGGCTGGATCGTTTTCGGATAATTTCATATACGGAGCAGAGGAATCGTCTTGAACATTCTGATAGCCGGCGGAGCAGGATATATAGGCAGTGCGCTGGTACCCGGATTGCTGGAACGTGGTTACCCAATTGATGTGGTCGACATGTTCTGGTTCGGTGACTACCTGCCCGAAAAGGTCATCCGGATCGAGAAGAATGTGATGGATCTCGAAGAGAGAGACCTTGAGAAGTACGAGCAGGTGATATGGCTGGCCGGTCTATCCAGCGATCCGATGGCAGAACTCTCTCCCAGCATGAACTTCATTTACAATGCTGCAGCGCCGGCATATCTGGGCTACATCGCCCGCCGGGCAGGTGTGAAGAAATTCATCTACGCGAGCTCATGTTCTGTGTATGGATATGCGATCGACAGGCTTTTCGATGAAGACGCACCGGCCATATCCGATTACCCGTACGGGATCTCCAAATTGCAGGGGGAACAGGCAGTTCTACAGATGGTAAATGACGATTTTTCAGTCATCTGCCTCAGGAAAGGTACCGTAAGCGGTTACAGCCCTCGCATGCGCCTCGACCTGATAGTCAACACCATGTTCAAGACAGCCATGCAGGATAAGAGGATCGTTATCAACAATCCGGCTATCTGGCGTCCCGTTATCAGCATTCACGATGTCGAAAGCGCTTATCTTCGTGCGGTTGAGGCTCAGGAGAATATCTCGGGCATTTTCAATATCGCATCGGGCAATTACACCGTTGGTGAGGTGGCAGATATTGTGAAGGAGACGTTCGAAACCTGTCTCGATATGACTGTGGACCTGGAGATTAAACAGATCCAGGATTACCGGAACTACAAGGTTTCAACCGAAAAAGCCCGGAAGGTACTCAGCTTCAAACCGAAGCACGACATCGAGGCGATCGTCCATAATCTTATTGAAAACAGAGAGAAGTTCTCCGACTTCGACAATCCTTCCTACTACAACATGAAAGTTTTCAAGAACCTGGTCTGATCCAATCGGCGATATCTCTCCAGAATGCATTTGCAGCACCGCCGCCATGCATCACGATGAAAGATACGAAGCCGATCCTTCATCAACAGTGTCTTTCATCTGGGTATGTAAACCTCCAGATTATTAAAAAAACCAGCAGGATCCGTGATATGTTCTATCTCGCCTCCAATATGGCTTCCGGCTGATCTCATTTCCCAGTTCCCAATCTGCCTGTTACTATCAGCCACACGATCCTGAGTCCGTCGAGCAGGAAGAAGAGAGGCATGGTCGTGAACCAGGCCAGAGGGGGTGAGTAGCGGCGGAAGAGGATGCAGTGGCTTCTGAACTTCTGCAGGATCTTCCGGCGTGTAACGACACCCCAGTATGCACCGATCTTGTGCCACATCACCGATCGCGGAACGTATACCAGTCTGAAACCGGCTCTGGCGGCCCTCAACGAGAAATCGGTGTCTTCTGCATAGGCGATGTAACCGGTGTCGATCAATCCGATTTTTTTCACGACCTCCCGTTTCATCATCAGGGCGCAGCCGGTTACGTAATCGGTGTTGCTGATGGAATCGTACTGCCCCACATCCCGCTCTCTGATTCCCCGGTGCTTGATAAGTCCGCGCCACAATGAGACCTCTCCGCCGGCGAACCACAGTGTGTCAGGTTCAGAGTGGTAATAGATCTTCGGTCCCAGCAGTCCGATCTCTGGATCAGATTCGCCCACTTCCACCAGTTCAGATATGAATTCAGGATCAAAAAGAGTGTCATTATTGAGCAGGATTATGTAGTCGGCACCGCTCTCCATGGCGTATTCGATGCCTGCATTATTGCCGCCCGACCACCTGAGGTTCTCACCATTCTCGATGAGTGTGACGTCGGGATAGTCGGAGCGGACGGCTTCGATCGATCCGTCGGTCGAGCCGTTGTCCGAAACAACGATCTCCATGTTCCGGTATGTCACCTTCGACAGGGATTGGAGGCATTCGAGGAGGTTCTCCCTGTCATTCCAGGTCAGGACGATACAGCACACAGAAGGGATGTCACTCATCTCTTCCTCCGCAGTCCGGCCTCTCTCCTGATACGGCCAGCCGCCGGCCGAACTCCGATCCTTATGCCGGTGAGAAGCTCACCGGCAATTCTTAGCGGAGCATTTCCGGGCAGGCGGGATGCGAACACATCCACAATACATTTCAGCAGATGGCTCGCCACCATGATCAGCAGAACCCATGCCTCATGTCGAGAAAAGATCAGCGCCATACTCCTGCTCCGAGACGCGTATCTGGCCAGCAGATCTTCCGGCGAAAGGTTTATATCATCCCCGGAGCTCACTCGGGAGAGTGTAATCCGGGCGTCGGGCGTAAAAAAAGTGCGACCGCCGGCCTTGGCCAGTCTTGTAAAGAATTCGACATCCTCGTATGGCCATCCCGACTCGAAGGTCTCATCGAAACCTCCCAGCTTCAGGGCGATTTCACGCCGCACCGCACAGTTGCTGCCTGATGCCAGAGAGGAAGTGGATGGCTGAGAGTTCGAATAATCTGTCACCACATGGCCTGTCCAGCGCAGCTGTCCGCCCGGTCGGGTTCCCGGAAATGGTGTGGAAAGTGGTGGGTCGATTGCACCTGCGACGGCATCGACACCTCGATCGAGGAAGGCCAGTCTGACTGATTCGAGCCATCTCTCGACCGGCTCCGCACCACCCTGAAGAAACGCCACCACTTCTCCTTCTGCATCGAGAAGGATCGCATTGCGTGCTGCTGCGTCGGAGGCCTCTCTGTTATCGGCCACAAGAAGAGTATCACTTTCTCTCAACTGTCCCACGACCGCTCCGATCGTCGTATCGATAGATTTTCCCTCTCCCCCCACGATGCCAACGGTAATGGTCGGTCCCTCTTCACTCACACTCCTGCCTCCATCGATGCCAACCGGAGAACAGCCAGTGACAGATCCCTCCAGACCGGCAAACCTGATTCCCCTTCCAGTACAGGAAGATGTGCTGCTTCTCTGTCGGCAACGATCCCTGAGAGAATCGAAGCGAGTGACTTCGGGTCATCTGGAGGGACCAGCCAGCCATTCTTTCCTTCGGTAATCATCTCGGGCAGAGCTCCGACACGCGTGGTGACCACAGGACGGTTGAACGCGAAACTGAGAGCGGCCACCCCACTCTGCGTGGCGTGACGGTATGGCAGAACTGTCACGTCGGCCGCTGCGAAATAGACTGAAACCTCACTGTTCGGAATGTACCGATCCTCCACCCTGACCCTTTCCTGCAGGCCCAGCGCCTCTATCGTCGCATCGTATGACGTGCGAGATCCGTAGAATTCACCTGCAACTATGCAGGTCCACTTCTGTTTGGAAGGCAGCATTGCCAGAGCATTAAGAAGTGTGTCGAGCCCCTTGTACTCTCTGACCAGGCCGAAGAAGAGGAATACAGTTTCATCACTCTTTATTGCCAGGTTCTCTCTGGCCTGCTCTCTCTCAGGTGCTTCCAGAGTGTGCGGCAGGTCGTAGCGGGGATGCAGGATCACCTTGATTGCGGCCCGCCGGTTGAGCTGCCTGAGCCGGGCGGCCATCTCGTCGCCGCCTGTTATGAGGAAGTCCGCCCTCTTCAAAACCCTTGCCGTGAGCACTGTTCCCAGGGGCATCTTCTCATGAGAATCCACGTTGTGACATATAAAACCGATCCTTCTGCTGCTATCGAGCCTTTTGAGCAGACCGAGATAGGCGGGCGCAAAGAAGGGATGCCACCAGTGAAAGAGAACCGCTTCGGGATCTAGATCTTTTATCCATGAACCTCCCCTTCTCCAGCTCGGGAACCAGAGGGGCCTGAGTATCTGTTCGCCCAGGGAAGGAAGAGCGCTCTCCGAGAGGTCTGACGGTGTGGTACCGGGAAAGAGAAGGCGAGGATACAATCGAGAGAAATTCAGGACTTCAACTTCTGCTCCGTCGGCCTTCAGCTGTTCAACAAGGGCAAAATGATAGTGAGCGATTCCCCCCCGCCATGGAGGGGCCGGCCCGACACTGACGATCCTCATTCCGCCTCTTCGGGCCACACACTCTCGATAAGATAGGTTTCACCCTCCTTCGGCTCACGGGCCATCATCTCTCCCAGCAGGCCGAAGAAGATGAACTGCAAACCCACGATGACCATCATCACCGCCAGGAAGAGGAGTGGGCGATCACCGATCGAGCGACCCATGAACTTCTCAAAGAGCAGATAGCCGTTCAGTACAACGCCGATGACCAGGATCAGACCGCCGAAGGGGCCGAAGAAGTGAAGGGGACTCGACACGTAGCGGTTGAGGAACATCACGGTGAGCAGGTCGAGGAAACCGTGCAGGAAACGGGATGGTCCGAACTTCGTTTTTCCAAATGACCGCGGCCTGTGATTGACAGGTTTCTCACCTACCCGGAAACCGGCCCTGTGGGCGATCGCGGGTATATAGCGGTGAAGTTCCCCGTGGACCCGCAACACCCTGACCACCTCCACACGGTAGGCTTTCAGCCCGCAGTTGAAATCATGCAGTTTCACTCCCGAAATGAGTCTGGTGGCATAGTTGAAGAGGCGTGAGGGCAGTCTCTTCGACAGCGGGTCGCAGCGGACTTTCTTCCAGCCGCTTACCAGGTCGAGGTTCTCCGATTCCAATTTCTCTACAAGTCCCGGAATCTCGGCTGGATCATCCTGCAGGTCCGCGTCCATAGTGATTACGAAGCGTCCTCTTACCCTGTGGAATGCTGCATCGAGAGCGGCCGATTTCCCGAAATTGCGTCTGAAATTGATAATCCGAACCGAACTATCGGAAAGCTGCAGCTTCTTCAGTTCCTCTTTGGAACCGTCAGTCGACCCGTCATTCACGAAAATAATCTCGTGATCGGAGATCGATGTAAGGGCCTCTTTGAGTTCGGTGTGCAGTGGCCCCAGCGATTCCACCTCATTGTAGAGTGGGATGACCACGCTCAACCGTATCTGGGATTGATCCATCTGACACTTCCCGTATATGAAATGACCTGATCTGTTATTGTAGTTCCCGTCCGGATAATGCTAACCGGCAACAGCCAGATTCGCGGTCCACAGAACGGACTCCGGATGGGCACTATTGTAGCTTACCAGGCCTGTATCCTTCTTCATTAATCGGCTCGACCGCCGACGGTGGTATCTCCCTTCCGAAGAGAAATGCTAATCCTCCGATAAGGCTGGTACCAACTCCAACCAGGTAAGCCAGGAATTCCATCGCTACGATCGAGGGCTCAGCCATGCCGAGAGGAGCAAGCAGCAGCACGCCGCTCCCTTCTCGAACACCCAGCCCGCCGATCGAAACAGGCAGCCCTGCTGCAACTGCTACCAGAGGTATCACTATAAAGAGATCCCCCGCCGCCACGTCAAGTCCGAGGGCCTGAGCGCACCACCAGTGTGTCCAGATCCGTACAGCCTGGGCTGCAAACGCCACAAGAAGCATGGGCAGAACCAGAAGGGGACGTCCTCCCCTGTCCATTGCGTCCAGCAGACCCTTTATTCGGTCCCTCAACTTCTGTGAAGCACGCCTGATCAGCGGATCAGACATCTTCTCCACGAGCCGGGGAGCAAGGATCACGCTCAAACCGGCCAGGGCACCTCCTCCTGTAGCCAGCAGCAGGAACCAGCGGAAAGTGACCGGCAGCTCTCCGAAACGTACCAGGAGGGCAGCCACACCCAGCAGTAGCAGGGCTACCACGCTGATCAACCTCTCCAGCAGGGTACCTGCCAGGGCCACCCTTCCAGTCCCGCTCCCCCGATAAACCCCGTAAACTCTATAGGTATCTCCCCCGACGCTGCCCAGAAAGAAGTTGTTCAGAAAGAGTCCGGCGAAATAGAGACGGACGGCGCGTTCCACCCCGACATCGATCCCGACCTCCTCGAGCAATCGGCGCCAGATCAACGCAACAACCATATGGCTCACAGCCAGCAGCCCCACCGCCATCAGCACCGGCAGCAGATTGACACTCCTCAGCAGGTCCCAGCTTTTCTGCAAGTCGAGTGAAAGCGCCAGAACGGCAAGTATTATTGCCGTCACGATCCCCTTGAGGAGCTTCAGCCCGGTGGCACTGCTCACTGACTCGCCTCCCCGCTGCCTCTGCGACTTCCCGGAGGATCCCACCCATTCACCCTGTCTACCAGCTGACTGGCACTGCGTATACCCTTAAGATAGGCAGCTGCCGCAACATTCCCGCGGAAGGTGCCCCATTCTCCTCTCTCCGGCTGTATTGCGCGAGCGGGCTGCACAGAGGACCATGGCCGGCGGAAGACTCCTGCACACCATCCGCGCACGATCGCTGCAGACAGACCGGGCCTGCCGGTCAGGAGCCACCGCAGGGCGGCCGCCGTATCGAGCAGGAAGCGGACCATCAGTATGGCCGGAAGCCTTGTCGCAGGCAGGTTGCGGCGCAGGGTCCAGAGATTATTCCGGTAATTCAGGAAGGTCTTGCGGGCACCGGTGGGCAGAGTTGAGGGACCCATATGGTAGACAACTGCTTCGGGGGCTGACACCACCCGTCCCCCGCTTCTCCTGAACCTCCAGCATAGATCGATCTCCTCGAAATGGGCGAAGAAACTCTCTTCGAAACCACCCAGCCTGCGGAAAACGTCTGTCGGTCCGGCCAGACAGCACCCGGAGCCCCAGGCCAGGGGACCGGCATTCACATACTGTCCGCTGTCTACCTCCACGTGATCGAAGAGTCGGCCGAGTGCAAAGGGGATCCCCCAGCGATCGATCAATCCGCCGGCTCCACCGGCATAATCGAATTTTTCCGGCTCACTCGAGCGGTGCAGTGCCGGCTGAACCAGGGGAAGATCGTCAGCCGGGGCTTCCCTGAGCCTCTTTATTACCAGGTCTATTGCGCCAGGGGCCGGCACCGCATCGTCGTTGAGGAAAATACACCAGCGCCCGCCGGCATTTTCCAGACCCAGGTTCGCCCCGCCGGCGTAACCGAGATTGTGGTCAGACCTCACAACCGTTATGTCCGGGAAGAATTCGAGAGCTGTATCCACCGAACCGTCGATTGAAGCATTGTCGACCAGAACGACTTCAATATCAGCTTCTGTCCAGCAGAGGCTGTGAAGGCACGCCAGCAGGGGGCGGCTCCCCACCAGGTGCGGAATTACAACGGTGCATTCGGGATTGGCCATAATCGACTCAGCCTATCGCCAGAATATCGAACCGATCTGATGCAGCCCCTCAGCGATCTTTCCCTCCCTCAGATCCTCAAGCCACTGCTGCGCGTTCCGGTCACCCGGCTGCTGAGCCAGCCATTTCTCCAGAACGACTGCCGCCTCATCGAATCTGCCCTGAACCGCATATGAATAAGTGAGCCTTATGTAGGCTGCCACACGATCGCGGTCGAGGGGGATCTCGTCGAGTACCTCTTCGAGTATATTCTGGGCAAGAGTAGTGTCACCATTGGCGAGGGCGATCCGACCTCTATGGGCCCTGTAGCGGGGAGCCGTGTAGTCTATTCTCTCACTTCCCCATTCGAGCAGATCCCACGCCTGCTGCTCCTGGCCCTTCTGTACCAGAGCACTGGCCGTCTCTCTGAACACAACACTGTAGTTCTGAAGGAGGCTTGACGCATTCTCATCCTTGTATATGGCGGGATCGAGAATGCCCCGGTACTGAAACACCTCCTTCAGGTTGCGAACCGCCCTCTCCACGTTGACCAGATTCGGTGATTGGAGCACCCTGAAGGTAAAACCCTCGAGCGATACGGATCTTTCGAAGCCGGCCTGATTCTCCACAGGCACGGTGATAGCGAAATAGACTGGTTTCCGCCAGTTATTGGCGTTGATGATGTGAGCGGTCATCCTGTCCTGGGTGCGGAGGATCTGACCGCGCCGCAGCGGCCAGTCTATCCCGGCTATCTGAAGTGTTGTATCGGCTGGAACCTGCATCAGACCCAGAACCATATCGATCTGTGCGTCGTTGTAAAGGATCGGGACCGAGGGTTCCCTGTCCCTCAACTCCTTGATATACCAGGCCGTATTAAGAAGACTCAGATTGACTACCCTGACATCCCGTCTAATTCCTTCCACTACCTGAAGATACCACAACGGATAGGTATCGTTGTCGCCGTTGGTCAACAGGATCGCATCCTCCTCGCACGACTGGAGGATGTTGTATCCGTAATCCCATGAGATGTAGTCATCGGTACGATCGTGACTGTGGTAATTGCGTACGGTCTGTGTGCCCACCAGAACCAGCCCCAGAAGACCCATGGTGATGACGGTAAGACGCATCGATAGAGCAGCAGTGGATTTCTTCCCACTCTGTAGTATTTCACGCAGGAAAACGGCCAGACCGAACATCCCGGTGCCTATCCAGATGGCCGTGGCAAAATAACATCCGATAAAGATGTAATCCCGGTCACGCGGCTGCGGATCGGGCATATTCAGGTAGATGACCAGACCAAATCCCATTATCACCCAGAGAGCCGAATTGGCGAAAAAAGTGCGCTTGTCGCGCCACAGGTTAACCATGGCACCGAAGAGGGCCAGGATGTAGAAGGGGATCCAGAACTGGCTCCTGAAGTATCGCAGGAAATGGTAGTCGATCTGGTAAAGCCAGTCGGCCCTGCGCGTGAACATTGCTGACAGCATCGACTCGGTCCCGTACTGCCGGCGCTTCAGGAACTGCATGAAGGCATCCCACGTTTCGGGATTGTTCATATCAATGACCGGATCGAGACCGGAACGGATAAGAAGAAGGATATAGATGCTGTATCCAGCGGCAAAGAGAACCAGTGCACCTACCCACAGATCCGCACGTTTCAGAACCGGGCGATCGAAATACCAGAGAAGGACCACGATTGAGGGTATGGTGAGCAGGGCAAGCAGATGATTCCCTGCACCTATTCCTAGTATGTATGCCACAAGCAGCAGCAGAGACGCCCTTCGCTTCTCGCCGGCACCCCGCAGGTGTCGCAGAGCCAGCCAGAGGGAGAGTGCGGTAACGCATATGGAGAGACCGTACACTTCAGCTTCAACGGCGTTGAACCAGGCAGAGTAACTGAAAGCATAGGCAAATGCACCTGTTGCTGCGGCAATAGCTTGCAGAGTCCGGTTCGGACCCGCCCACCGGTTCTCCTCATCATCCCACAGATGCAGAATTTCCAGAATAATGCCGTAGAGCAGAAGCGCGGTCAGCGCCGACGAGAGCACTGAGATGAAGTTCACTTCTGCGGCGATACTGAATGGACTCGGGATCATCGTGAAGAGGCGGCCCAGCAGCACAAAGGTGGGGGCTCCGGGCGGATGCGGTATCCCCAGTGTGTAGGCGGTGGTTATGAACTCACCAACATCCCAGAAAGCAACGGTGGGTGCCATCGTAAGGGTGTATATGATCAGAGAGATCGCTCCGACGAGCCACGCCCCGATCATGCGCGGATCACGATGTATTATCATAGTTTCTTAGTAACTCAGGCCGCAGCAGATAAGTCAAGGAATGAAGAGGGAACAGGGAGCAGTATCGGGGTAGCGCAGTTTGACTGAGGAAAGCACCTCGAGCAGTTCCGATTCTGCGATATCACCCATGGCGGTCAACTGGATCATACCGATCCACCCGGAAGCATAGTAATAACCCCGCCGGTGACCTGAACGAACATCTCTGATCCCGGGCTTTTCGTCGCCCTCAGGCGCCCGCTTCGCATTCTCGATGGCAAAGAGGGAGAATGAAGCGTATCCGTCAGAGTAGAAACTCTGCACATACTCCCTCTCTCTGCTGAAACCATGCACGATCCTGGTCAATGTGAATCCAGCAGGCAGGAGTTCTGCCACCGGAGCATGGCGGCCGGTTTTGCTTTCCAGATCTTCGGGGGAGAGATACTCTGTGCCCCTCGATTCCCGCCGTACCAGATCTCCCTCCGGGAGGGAGAAGGTTTCCACCCGGAGCCTGGGACCGAACCTGATCCTGGTGTACTCGAACCGGCGGACCAGTCTTTCCCGCGAATCGAATACTTCCACTTTCAACGGCACACCATAAGTGGAATCTACCCAGGCTTTCAGGGAGGGTCTGCCCGGATACATCGGAACGATATTGACGGCGTATGTGCTCCGTCCCGCTATCTGCGGTCCATTCTCTGCTTCGATATTGTAGTTCCTTCGCAGCAGGTCCAGATAGGTATGAGAGATCACCAGGCCCAGAGTCTGAACTTCGGTTCGTTCGCTTACCCACACCGTATCTCCCTTGCCCCAGTGGTAGAGATTGTCGCCCTGCACCAGAACGTGCGACTCCCGATCGTCGGGAAGGTCGAGGAAATCGATCCGGTACTCAGAAGGCGGTATATGGAGAACGCGCTGTCGATAGACAGTATCCTCCCTCCTCCTGCTCTGCGATACATTGGTAAGAATTCTCTCGCCGACAAAAGCTATCTCTTCCTGTTTTTTCAGGATTTCTATAAGGGTGTCCTGAGGTATCTCATCGATTCCTCCTCCAGCCGTTGAGGAGACATCGAAAGGCTGTAAAAGAAGCAGGAAACCGAGCGGGACCGCTCGTGACAGATACCCGATGTCATTCTTCAGGGACACCAGTGTCCTGTCACGCAGCAAATGTCGGCACCGAGAGTGACGCCGTGCTTGACCGGCAAGGCGTGGCGACGAGACATAGCGGTGGCTATGGCGAGGAGACGGAACGCAATCGGTCGGGATACGGCGCCGCTCGAATGACACGGTTGTTGCGTGACAGGGCACCTGTTTCACTACCTTTTCGATACCATCAGGACTGCCGCCGGTCCATCGC
>CAZWVF010000006.1:0-42750 GCA_964637695.1 uncultured Gemmatimonadota bacterium
CAGGGATATCCTGCACAACCTGGAGGAGGAGAGACCCCTGCCCGAAGGTGAGAGCACGGGCATGGTCACCTCCAGCAGTCAGACAGATCTCTTCCCCGAGCGTCCCGATCCCCTCATCGAAGAACTGAAAAGGGTGAACCCCGATACATTGACACCTGTTGAGGCCCTCAACCTCCTGGTCCGGCTTAAAGAAATGATCTGATGAAATACACCGGTTTCGCGTCAACCATAGACTCTCTGATAAAAACCCGATGCATCGGATACCCGACCGACGACCATCCCGATGAATGGTACTGTGCCTGGGAGTTCAAGCTTAACAAGACATAACCGCTGCACAGGTTTATGGTAATCTCCGACCAGTGTTCTGAGGATTACATCTGAATTTTGGCCAGGCGGATTGGGTGAGACCTGAGGAGTTTGATTGCAACGCATAGAAAAATCCGTCCATACCACCAATATAGATAACTCCACTTTCTGTAACCGTTGGCGAACACCTGTTCGCCCAAAATATCATATGCCCGATTGGATACTCCCACAATAACTCACCATCAACGCTAACAGCACTGATGTGATGGCCTTTATAGAAATATATCGTCCCATCTGATCCAATAGCAGGCGAAGATGTGTAGGCTCCAACTCCTGTCTTTCCAGAGAATCGCCATTTCAGGCTGCCATTTGGGTTCAATGCATAAATGCGCCCATAGACTGTACCAACATAAATCGAACCATCATTGCCGATAGCCGGGGAGGTGCTTAGCATTCCCGTTGCTGTTTTGAATTCCCATCTGAGGGTCCCGTCTGGTTCAAGTGCATAAATATAATAATTAGATGATCCCACATAGATTGCACCATCGGTACCTATTGCCGGAGACGTCATTCCTCCATTGGTAGAAAAACTCCATTTCATAGCACCATCGGGGCTGAATGCCAATAACTCTCCGGACGACATACCACCGGTATGCACATAGATAGAACCGTCAGCATCGATGGCTGGAGAGGAGTATCCTCCACCTTCTGGATTACTCCACTTGAGGGAGCCGGTATTGTCTATTGAATAAAGCTGGTCTGAACAAACATAGATTGTACCGTCAGCTCCGATTGCAGGAGATGATTCAATCTGACTTCCGGTCTGATATTTCCAGAATAAAGTTCCATCGGAATCAAGGGCATATAGATAGCTGTCCTCCGAACCCACAAAGATTCTCCCATTATCATCCACGGCGGGGGAAGAATAGACACTGCCCTCTGTTAAATAATTCCACCTGAGTGTACCGTCGGGATTCAAAGCACAAATATATCTTCCTGAACCGAAATAAATGGTGCCATTCACACCAATCGCTGGTGAGGACATATTCATACCTGGAGTATCGAATTTCCATAGCAGGTTTCCTGACACTGAAACCATTTGTTGGGTAGTGTCAGCAAGATCGCCGGTATCTCTCACTTCCATTATGACTGTGTACAGTGCAGCCTCAGTGAATCTGTGTGTGATCTGTTTCACAGTATCTAACGGAGTATCCCAACTGCCATTGCCGTCCCAATCCCATCGTATTCGCAGCTCATCCAGCTCATCCTCAGCATCACTACTCGATGAGGCATTCAAAAAATATGGCACTAAAACCGATCCACTATCAGGTGTCACAGTGAAGAAGGCAGAAGGTGGAGTATTGTCATCGTTTTCAGGCCTGGAAGGACGCAGCTTCGAACATGCGCTGCTCACTATAAGACAGAAACTCAAAGCTATATAGCAGTTCATATATCGATTATCTGATGGTCTCATAATATTTTAAACTAAAGCAGTAATACTAAAAGTCTGTCAAATCCATAAGCCGCGGACTGTGTCCGTTCCCCAATAATGACTCCTGAGTTACTGAATTACACTCTGTCTCCACCTTGACCAGTATTGCTCTCTGGTCTAGGCTGAAAACGTATTCACAACTGCCAGAATTATACTGTCTTATTTAGTTCCTGAGGTTCGGATTGAAATATCGGGCATATAGAATCACATAAGTAAAATCCGAACGATAGCAAAGACGAAAGAGCGTCTGGCAGGCAGGAAACGATTATAGAAAGGGGTATTGAGATGCGATCCAGCAGAACACTGACCTGTATATTCTCGATCTACCTGATTACTGCTGCTTGCACCAGCGATGAGACAGAACAGATACACACCTTCCAGATTTTCGAAGAAGAGGGGGTCCCGGTCGCCATTACATCTGGAGGTCCGAAATATGAGGGAGAGCTGTTTGAGTATGAAGAGGTTGTCCGACTGGAGCAGGATGAGAGCAGGGAGGAAACGATATTGTTCCGGGCTTCCCAGTACCTGATGGGAGAGGATGATAATTATTATGTCAATGACAGGGGAAATGTTCGGATAGCAGTATTTGGTCCTGACGGGAAATATCTAAGAAGTTTCGGACGAGATGGAGATGGACCGGGAGCGTTTCGATATCCAAGGCTTTTATGGATTCGCAACGATAATGTGGCAGTTTTCGACTCCCGAAACAGACGAACTTCATTGTTTCATATCGATGGTTCTTTTATTCAAACTTTTTCTCATTTAAAGGGTGGTTCAATAGCCGAACTGCATCCGACGCCAGAGGGATGTCTGGTTATAATTGATAGTGAGGCCACTCCTTTTTTAGAAAACGATTATATCTCTAGAACATATATGGCAACAATAGTAACAGCTGAAGGGGATACAATATGCCAAATTAAGGCACCTTCATTTACTACCGGACGTATGATCCTCTTGGAGAAATACATGATTGGGATCACGGGTCAAATCTACTATGGACCCCGTGCTGCAGCTTCCTACCAACCGGGTAAAGGAATTCTCACATACACAACAGCCGAACCTGAATTCAAGTGGTATGGATTAGATGGCAATCTGATGTACAAAGTAAGAATCGATATGGAACCAGAACTTGTTACACGTGAGGAGCGCCAAACGATTGAACAGATGCTGGACAGAAGCATTGAAGCTGCTACCGAGGACCGTGACATAGCACTTGCAAAGGCTTGGAAGAAATATGCAGAATTTCCAGAAATAAAATCGTACTGGTCCACAGTGAGGATAGACGACAAGGGTTATTATTGGCTTGGCCATCATCCTGATTACAGTGTTGAAGGTATGGAAATATATCGTCGGCCTTATAGAGTTCTTAGCCCAGATGGCGAATACCTGGGTGATACACTTCTGCCGGAACGGATATTCAATTTATCTCGGGGTCATTTACTGACATTCCGCGAAAATGAAGAGACAGGTGAGTCATTATTCATTGTCTACCGGATCATCCCAGCTGTAGAAGGACTGGAATATCCGTAGCGGCTATGCAGTCCAACGCTGACTATTAGATTGTGAACATTAGTAAATACGATCTCGTCTAATAGAATGCTTCTCCAGAATACACTTTAAAAGAAGTGAGCTTACGAAATCCCTTCCATATCCTCGTAGATATTGAGAAAGCTAGTCGCTGAGCGTTATCCATCGATAGGCGCCATCCTTCCAGTAGAAAGCACCGCTATAGGGACCCCTCCAGCTTGCTTCCAAGGCATCACCGACCAGTGTGAAAGGAACTCTCTTGTCTCTATCCTCAGAGAAGGGACGTATCTCGGTGCCCTTTCTGATGACACGTATGAAGCTGGCATTAGCGATTGGGCCTCGCCCTACTGTACTTCGAAAGATGGCATGAAGCGTATCCAACGAAGAGTGTACGATCACGAGACCTTTCTCGCGATTAGAGGTGTCCCGCACCTGTACGGCGACATCCATTTCGCCATCACCATTGAAATCACCCCGGAGATAGTAGGGATTCCAATCTGTCAGAATTTCGTAATGAATACCCTCAGGCCATAGACCAGATTCGATGGCTTTTCGAACTAATGCTGGTTCCGTTAATAGTGGCTCGGATTCGGTGAGGGATTCGACGTGAAACCCTCCATTGCTCCAGCGAAGGATCACCTGGCTGCCATTCCCGAACCCGACGATTAATGGCTCGGGGAAACCGTTTGCGGGCACAAAAAGAGCTGTAACATCCATCCTTGTGCTTCCATCTAGGAACGGCTGGTCTGCCCCAAAAATGAATACAGTATCAAGAGTTGCGGGAATAATCGCTAACCCGGTCCGCCAGTTAGCCTTTTCACGAATTGTGACAGCTATATCGATCTCACCATCCCCATCGAAATCACCACGCTGGTAGTATGGATTGACCTGGTGAACAATTCCGTAGACCTGAAAGCACTGCTCGTACAGCTCTGAGGGTCTCATATGGTTTCGCACATCAGGGTCGCGACTGCTGGCATCGCCAGGCCATATACCGTTTTCAGCAGCCTGCCTTACTAAATACGGTTCGTAGGAAAGGAGCCAATACTGCTGCAGGGCATCCTCACTTAAAGATAGTGGTATTAGGAGGAATCCCATCAATACGACGGCACTGAAGAATGGTGAACCTTTCTGTATGAAAAACCGAATACTAATTATCTGCTCCAAGGTTGGTTATCATCTGCTCATTCAAGTATAGTGGATGTTGTCTCATCATTGCCATATATCATGCATGATATCCTTTGAGGAGTGGAATTAATCATGCAGAAAGTCTACCGAACAGTTAGCCTTCCAATGCTCGCATTCATCTTGATCTTCTTATATCCAAAGGATTCCCAGCAGAAATCGATTCAATCCGAGTATGGTCCCCTGACTGGGATTGACAGAATCAACCTTCGCATCTTCTACCGAGGTAGTTTGGGTACCAATGCACCTGATTTCCGTGGAATCCTGAGGTATGATGGGAAGGGTTTCCTGGCGCCACGTCTCGATTCGCTCATGGTTGATTCCAGAGACAGGGATTATCGACTCAATCTAATGGTTACCCTCAGACAGTACCCGCTGGAGCATCCTGAACCGATAAGCAGGGTGTTGGTTACTTATGCGTGGATTGAAAGTCGAAGTGAACGGATTGTGGGGAGGCGGAGAGCCCCGGAACAAAGAGAAGAAGTCAGCATTCATACCGTAAACGGGCTTGTTCTATGGCAGAGTCAACCCAGAATAACCTGGATCGAGGACATTTCTGATTTTGAGGTTACTGCCCAAAAAGATATCGAGCATCACCTGAATAAGTTTGCTGATGACTGGTTCAGAGACAACATGATGAGGTGATGGTAAGATCAGAAGAAGAACTGTAAATAGGCCATGGAGAACTCTTACATGGACAAGGATACATCTTGATGGGGAGATTCTTCAAATCTTCAATTTGCAGGGGACTTTCCGTCTGTTTACTTATGCCCGCTGATCACTCTTACGGCTGCATCGGTCATTGTGCCTGCTCGCAGGCCGGCGGCCCTGCCGCGTTCGAGGGCGGCTTCGGTTCCCACACCCTTTTCGAGTGCAAGATAGGCGGCCCAGAATCCACCCACACGGTTGGAGGAGGCGCAATGTATGAGCAGGGGGCCGTCGATCTTCTTTAAAGCTTCCACAAACTTGTCGATGTCAGACGATGAAAAACTATCTGGTGAGACAGGAATGCCGACATATTCCATGTCAAGCTCAGCTGCAAGAGCCGGCTCATCGAACTCTACTCTGGCCATTTCGGAATCGGAGCGCAGATTGACCACCAGTTTGATCCCCAGCTCATCCTTCATTCTTCGCAGGGTTTCCTCGTCGGGCTGACCACCGAAATAGAAATCACCCTCATGGGACAGATTCCTGATCCCTTCCCAGCCCTCGAGCGATACCGCAGGTTCAGCGGTACCGGTCCGTGCATTCTCCGGTGCGCCGGTACAACCGGCGGCAAGAGCTAATACAGATCCAAACAGCAGGGTCAGGCATATACAGCGCATGTTCCGATTCCCTTCTTTTACCGTCTTGACGGCCTCTCTGATGTTCTCGGTTCATACTGAAGAAGGATCTCTTCAAAAGCCAGTTCCTCAGAGGCCAGCACAAAGATCGTGGAAGGCAGTCCTTGTATCATCCTCTGCAGATCCTCGTAGTAAGCAATGAAGTTGTCTTCCGGTTTCGCCATCCCCAGAAAAATGAGATCAGCATTACTTGACGATTCACGCAATATATTGCTGAATGGGCGGCCGTCAGTGACGATTACTTCTGTAGCCGCGCCGGTCCTGAGATCTTCGACCAGCGAGGAGAGATTGTTCCTGGTTCCCTTTACCGCTGCATCGGTCGGGACGACCATCTTTACAGTAACCTCAGAATTCCTCCAGGCGAGGCTCGTTTTCAACAGGTATGCCAGGATCATCATGAGGCCGCCATTCTTGCGCAATCCACCCCACCAGACATCTATGCGACGACGTTCACCGAACCCCTTTTCAAGGTTGTGGTGCATGATTGCCACATTCCGCCTGGCCCGGTGCAGATCGGATATCATCTCGAAGTAGTCGCCCCGGTGTTCATACTCATCGCTGTAACCCATCAGAACAGTATTGGGGCTAAGTGCTCCCAGTCCGTATGTCTCCACCAGTCTTGCGGCACCGATGAAGGGTGTTTCCGCAGACGTGACCCTGACCAGACTCTGTACACCATGTCTGGCCAGGTAATCCGCGATCGTGGCTTCCATGGCACTCCGTCTCTCGACGCCGGCACTATCTTCGGGCAGGACGGCTGAAACTGTCATGAGAGCCCGGTTGTGAGTCAGGGCGGCAGCGATATCAACCAGATGCCAGCGCTTTGTGGGGGCGCCCAGCAGGACGAGCAGGTGAGGCCGCCAGTTCTTCGGGTCTGTCGTCTTCCTCAGTCGCAAAAGACCGGCCCTGGCTACCGCCATCCAGATTCCCTCCCCGACACTTCCCCAGGTGCTCTTCAGCTCCCTGCGTTTCAGCCAGATGAATATCGAAAGCACGCAGACAGATGCTGTCACAGCAGCCGCAGCATTTATCATCAGCATGACCGCTCCACAGCCGGCGGCACCCAGAAGTGACCAGAACCAGTGGACTCTGAACCTGGGTCTGAATGAAGGATTGCCGAGGAAGCGTTCGAGCCCGGCCGTTATGTTCAGAACTCCATAGGTCGTCAGGAAGAACATGGTGAGAATCGGTGCTATTACATTGAGATTTCCGAACCATACGGCGGTCAGAGCAACTACGAGTGTAACTACCGTGCCGATTCGTGGTTCGTCCCCTGCGCCACTGCCTCTGCCCATCCATGACATCCAGGAGGGGAGAACTCCATCCCGTGCAAGCGCCTGAAGAACTCTGGGTGCTCCCAGTAGACTGCCGACGGCACTGGAGAGGGTCGCTCCCCAGACACCCAGCAGTACTGCATCCCCCCATAAGGCTACCCTTCGCATAACGAGAGGATCTTCTATCAGGGTTCCGGCGCTCACCCGAAGTGCCAGAAGGACGGGCAGCAGCATATATATCAGGTATCCGGTTCCAACGGCGGCCAGCGTACCCTTTGGAATGGAGCGGCCTGCATCTTCCAGGTCGCCCGACATGTTCACTCCTGCCATGATGCCCGTTACGGCGGGGAAGAACACGGCGAAGACCATCCAGAAATGCTCCCCTCCCTCGGCGCTCCATAACACTGCTTCAGTCTGTTCTATCGGCCGGCCGAAAATGAAGGAAAGAAGAGAGAGCCCGATCAGGGCCATAATCACATACTGAACCTTTATCGCGGCCCGGACCGACCGGATAGCCACAAGAGCAACGGCCACCGTTGTTAACAGTGCCGTCGTCCTCTCATCGAGAAGGGGGAATACATTCGCCAGACTCTCGGCAAATCCAACCGTGTAAAGTGCCACAGAGAGAGCCTGGGCAAAGTAGAGCGGCACCCCGATCGCGCCACCTGTCTCTATGCCGAGGGAGCGGCTGATCATGTAGTAGGCACCGCCTGTTTTCACCCTCTGATCTGTGGCGATGGCGGAGATCGAGAGTGCGGTCAGGAATGTGATGGCGCTGGAGAGGGTCACGATCAAAAGGGTTGCCAGCAGTCCCACATTCCCCACGACCCATCCGAGCCGCAGGTACATGATGACACCCAGAATGGTCAGCATCGAGGGCGCGAAGACTCCCCCGAAGGTTCCCAGGCCCTTCAACCGGGCTGACTTTCCCGTATTCACACTGATATCGGTATCAGGTTATCGAATGAGGTGATATGCCTGCTGACGCCGGTCGACGAAACGGCAGACTCCTCCTGTGAATACACCCTGCTGCTCAAGGCTGATCGTGACATCCTGGCCGTTCCACTCAGATACTCCTGTGGTGCAGTTGAGTTCTATTGAATACATAGTGTCATCGAAGAGGGTATAGTCGCCCTTGCCGGGCACTCCGTCCTGCTGATCCCACATGCCGATTGTAACGCCGGCAGCGTGACCGTGAAATCCTATTGGGTGGGTGTATATGGAGGCATTCAGACCGGCGGTCCTGCACTCATCGAGGCTGACCTTCAGTATCTCGTTGCCCGATCTGCCGGCGACGAAATTACCCAGGAAGATATCCTGTACTCTATTGGCGTTGGCCAGGGCCAGTTTCAATCCTGCGGGAACATCGGTCTCCCCCGGTTTCAGCACATATGCCATCTGCTGGGTATCTGTACTGAGTCCAAGGTAGACGATCCCCACGTCGCAATGCAGGACATCACCGCGTCGTATGATATTCCAATCGGGATCGGACCTGTCGATGCCTCCCCGGCGGATGATATCAACCGAGGGCTGGAACCAGGGCTCAACCGCCAGATCCGCCATCTGTTCCCGGAACCACCAGGCCACGTCCTCATTCCGCGTTATGCCGGGATGAATGACCCCGCTGGAGAACGCCCTGGCGATAAGCCCGTGCACCAGATCGCACAGACCCTCGTATACCTCCATCTCATCCGGCGTGCGTCGTTCAAGCCAGCCGACTGCGAGTCTCTCTGCTTCTTCGAGGCGGTTTTCATATCTGGAGGGGAGGGCGTCCTTGATGTTCTGAAGGCTGGAGGCCGTAAGACCGTCACCTAATGCAAACGTATCGGAAACGTTGATCCCTATTTTTACCGGATCTCTATCTTCTATCAGGGCGGCGAGCGCCCTGTACTGGTCAGGCTCTTCCTCCGGGTTCCACATCGAACGGTAGAAACCGCCTATTCCATATCTGCTGACGGCCATCGTCTCGAGCGGCGTGCCTTCACCCGGATCGTAGATCACCAGTATCGTGCGCCGCCTGGCCGCCATTGTATTGCCGGGCATCAGGCTGAAAAAAACAGGATCCTCGTTGTACTCCCTGTTATCGATGATCCACATGTCGAACCCTTCCCGACGCATTATCTCCGGCAGTACAGTATCGAGCCTGTCACGCAGCCATCTGTTGATCACAGCCGGTCTCTCCCGGACAGGCAGCAGCTTCGTCTGCGTTTCTGCACTGCCGACGAAGATCATCAGGGCCAGCAGTGCAGCGGGCACACAAAGGGCTCGGCGCATCAATCGACTCCTTATGGAAACGGTTTCAGATTTTCTGGTGTCATATCACGGTTGTTGCGTGACAGGGCACTTGTTTCAGATGAACATCGTACTCTCTCCGCATAAAACAGGCAATCGCTGCAGGGATGTAAAATTCAACATTTCACATGCAATGGTCGCACTGGATGGTAACTTGTAATTCTATGCTGAAAGAGAAGATCCATCGGTATCTGACCGAAAAGACAATCAGACCTGCCCGCCGCAGAGATCTGGCAAGGTTCCTCAATTTGAACAGGAAACAGTATGGACTGCTCCGTTCAATTCTTAGGGAACTCGTGAATGAAGGGAAAGTCAGGCACCTGAAAGGTCAGGGGTATGTGGCCAGCAGGAGATCTCCGCCCGGCAGGAGAAGCAGGTCGGTTGAAGCTTCACTCCCGGAGGACCTGAAGGCCGAGATAGATGCGCTGGTCGCCGATGCAGGATTGAGCGAAACCTTCCCCGATGAAATCGAGAGTGAAACCCTCAAGGTTGCCCGGCTGCCGGGAAGATCTGAGATCGATGGCCGCCTCGATCTGAGGGATGAAGTGATCTTCACAATTGATCCCTCCGATGCAATGGACTTCGACGATGCCGTCTCCATAGAGAAGACCGGGGATGGAGGCTGGAGAATCGGAGTGCATATCGCGGACGTATCGTACTTCGTAAAAGAGAATACCCGCCTGGATTCCGAAGCGTGGGAGAGGGGAACGAGCGTTTACCTTGTTGACAGGGTCGTTCCGATGCTGCCCCACTCCCTTTCAAGTGACGCCTGCAGTCTTAAGCCCGATTGCGAGAGGCTGACCTTCTCCTGCTTCGTCAATCTGGACCGTGAGGGACGGTTCCTCGAGACAGAACTTGCCGACACCGTTATCAGGTCGAGCGCACGGCTCACATATGAGGATGCTCAACTGATAATCGAGAATGGATCCAACGCGGTTGGTTCGGTGACCGCAGAGGTCGCCACCGCACTTCTTGAAATGGCCGATGTGGCACGGTTGCTGACCAGGAACAGACGGGAGCGGGGGAGCATAGATTTCGATCTGCCCGAACCGATCGTGGTACTCGACGATCGGGGCATACCGGTTTCCGTCAAGGAGAGGCATCGCCTCGAAAGCCACCGGCTGATCGAGGAGTTCATGATCCTGGCCAATGAAGCTGTAGCTGATTACGCACTCAATCTGGGGCTTCCGTTCATCTACCGCGTTCATGATGAACCCGATCGCGAGAAGATAGATGAGTTCCGGGAGTTTGTTCTGTCTCTCGGATATTCTATGCCCTCTGCGAAATCGATATCCCCGGGTATGCTCTGCGCCCTGCTGAAGAACGTCGAAGGGGAGAAGGTGGAACCTCTGATCTGCAAGGTAATGCTCAGGCATATGAAACAGGCGATGTACGCGACAGAGAATACAGGTCACTACGGTCTGGCCAGTCGTGCCTACTGTCACTTCACTTCACCGATTCGGCGCTATCCCGATCTGGTCGCACATAGAATGCTGAGACGATACCGTCGGAAGGTCCCGACAGGCTCATCACTCGAGGATCTGGAAGGATGGATGCAGGCCACCGCCGAACAGTCGAGTGAAAGAGAACGCCTTGCAGCAGAGGTAGAACGCGATTCGATCAAACTGATGCAGATCGCCTACATGGAGAAGCATCTGGGGGATATCTTCACGGGCGTAATCTCCGGTGTCACCGGTTTCGGCCTCTTCGTCGAACTGGAGGATATGATGGTCGACGGTCTGATACATATTTCCGATCTCGGAAATGATTATTATCTCTTTGAGGAGAGCCACCACCGTCTGATCGGCGAGCGCACGCGCCGGCAATATCGAATTGGTGACCAGATAGAGGTTCAGGTTGTCAGAGCCGATCGCGCGATGAGACAGCTCGATTTCATTCCGGCTCCAGAAGGGGAGAAGCCGGAGAAGGTTGAGAAGTAGAGGAGCTTACATGGGAGCTGAAAGGATAGAACACAACTGCGCACTTTTCGGAATTTCCGGACACCCGAGCGCGGCATATCTGACCTATCTGGGGCTTTACTCTCTGCAGCATCGCGGTCAGGAAGCCGCCGGCATCGTATCTGCTGACGGAGAACAGACACACATCCACAAGGCCATGGGGCTGGTCAACGATGTCTTCCCTCCGCACAAACTGGAGAAACTCACCGGATCCGGCGCGATCGGACACACCCGCTACTCGACTACAGGTTCATCCACCCTTCTCAACACGCAGCCTATCCGCGTGAATTACCGGGAGGGCTCACTCTCGATTGCCCATAACGGCAATCTTACAAACACTTTTCAACTCCGTTCCCGGATGGAGAGAGAGGGTTCGATATTCCAGACGACGATGGACACCGAAATCATCCTTCACCTGGTGGCACACTCACAGAAGGAGACGCTGGAAGAGCGGATCGAGGAGGCACTCGATCAGGTGAAGGGCGCCTACAGCCTGCTCCTGCTCTCTGAAGACACACTTGTCGCGGTCCGCGCTCCATCGGGTATCCGACCGCTCTGTCTGGGTGAGCACGAAGGATCTCCGGTCATAGCAAGCGAGTCGTGTGCCTTCGACATTCTCGGCGGATCATATGTGAGGGATGTCGAAGCCGGAGAGATGCTTGTGATCAGGGGTACGGAGGTTGAATCGCGCAGGCTGCCCGGAACCGGTGATGAGACTCCGTGCGTTTTCGAGTTCGTCTATTTCTCCAGGCCTGATTCGTGGATATACGGGGAGAAGGTGGACAAAGTCCGCAGGAAACTCGGGAAACACCTTGCCAGGGAGCACCCGACAGACGCGGACCTGGTGATCAGCGTGCCCGACTCCTCAAATACCGCAGCCCTTGGATACGCACATGAATCGGGAATCAGGTTCGAGATCGGTTTGATACGGAACCACTATGTCGGTCGTACTTTCATTCAGCCGGGTCAGGAACGTCGCGACCACGATGTGAGGATCAAGTTCAATCCGGTTGAAGGAGTGTTGAAGAACAAGAGGGTGGTTGTGGTGGACGATTCCATTGTGCGCGGCACAACCAGCAGGAAGCTGATCAGGATGATACGGGATTCGGGGGCGTCTGAAGTGCATGTCAGGATAACCTGCCCCCCGGTGGCCTGGCCCTGCTACTATGGTGTGGATATCCCCACAAGGGATGAACTGATCGCTTCCCACAAGAGCGTGGATGAGATAAGGGAATATATAGAGGCGGATTCACTCGGTTACCTCAGCCTGGAAGGGATGCTGAGTGCTGTTGAGAAGAGCACCGATATGTGTCACGCCTGTTACAGCGGGGAATACCCCATCCCGCCCGAGGAGAACCTCGGCAAGGAAGTTCTGGAATCATAACCGTATGAAATGCCTGACCGAACGATGTGACAGCTGTGGTGTGTGCATGGCCGTCTGTCCTTTCTCGGCTGTAATCGTGGAAGGAGAGAGCATCACCTTTCTTGACAACTGCACCCGGTGCGACCTGTGTGTGGAAGTGTGTCCAACCGGAGCGATCCTTCAGGATGATGAAAGTTACGGGGATCGCTGGGATCAACCTGAGCCATTCGGGGCGGGAAGAGGGAAGGGCCCTCATCGTGTTGGATAGCTACGATATCATCGTTGTGGGTGCGGGACCTGCCGGTTCATGCGCCGCATGGAGAGCCGCCTTAGAAGGGCTGTCCGTTCTGCTGATTGAGAAGGAGTCAGAAATAGGGTTTCCGGTTCGATGTGCCGAAGGAATTTCTCAACGTGGTGTACACGCCTTCCTGGGTGATCCCGATCCCCGATGCATCAGTGCATCGATCAACAGGGTCCGTCTGACCAGTCCTGAAGGCACCTCTGTTGTACTCGCCCACGAGCTGGACGGGTACATCCTCGACCGCCGGGTGTTCGACAAAGCCCTTGCGGAGAAGGCGGAATCGGCCGGGGCTGAAATCCTTACAGGATCACCCGCTCTGGGCATGAAACGCTCGAATGAGATGTGGGAACTGACAGTCAACACAGCCGGCTCTGATGTTGTAATTCCGGCACGCGGGATCGTTGCAGCCGACGGAATCGAATCGATAGTGGGTCGATGGGCCGGTCTGGCCAGCCACACACCGGTTCGCAGGATGGAATCGTGTTTCCAGTATACCCTGGCAGATCTGGATATCGAGCAGAATGTGATTGAGATGGTTTTCGGTTCGAAGATATCTCCAGGAGGTTATTCGTGGATATTTCCGAAGGGTGAAGGCAAGGCAAATGTGGGTCTCGGTGTTATCCGCCATGTTGTTCCCGAGAAGATCACCGCCAGAGATTATCTGGATCGGTGGGTTGAAGACAGATTCCCCGGCGCCAGGTGTCTGAGGGCGGTTGCAGGCGGTGTCATAGTCGGCAAAACACTATATTCGATAAGCAGTGATGGCGTGATCCTTGTCGGCGATGCCGCGCATCAGATAAATCCGCTCAGTGGAGCCGGGATCTCGAGCGGCATGCGTGCAGGGTGGATGGGTGGGGGTATCCTTGCAGAACAGATCGCTGCCGGCGACACATCTGCCAGGGCCCTGAAGAGATACGATACCATGTGGAAGCGTACCCTGGGCGATCTGCAGGAGAATCATCTCAGACTCGCCGAAGTGGTTCTGAACATGAAAGACGAGCAATTCAACAAACTGGCCGGAGAGCTGTCACTGCTTCCGGAAAAGAAACGTACAATGTATGCGGCGGTGAGTGGAGCGGTTCGTACCAGCCCCTCCCTGCTTTTGAAACTGGCCGGCTACTTCCGAAACTGGAGATCTGTCAGCTCGGGAAGCGGTTATCCTGTAACTCTTCCATAACTCCGGGGAACCGGTTACAGTGCACAAGGAGCCTGTCGGAGTAAGCCACCGGCTGCGGTCTGCGCTGGCATCCGGCCGACGGCGTTGGCTTTCGCCGGATGTCCTCAACGTAGCACAGTGGCTACGTTTCCGGGCCTCCGGCTCAGCCGCCTGGTCGGGCCGGAGCCAGAGCAAACCTCGCGTTCGCCGGTTACTCCGACAGGCTCCTAGACGTCGGAACCTCCTGTATTATTACAGTTCCTCCCGAATCCCCCCCCTTAGTACGCCGCTCCGTAATTACGGTGATGTATCGAGAGCGCACGAGAAGTCATGTTACCTGCGGATTCGTCCGTCTGACTGGAGGAGGGGATCTGACTATGATGGCGGTTACTCATACTGCATCGATCATGGGCATCGATGGCTATGTGGTTAAGGTTGAGATAGATATAACGCAGGGCCTGCCGGCTTTCCTGATGGTGGGGCTTGCCGAGGGAGCGGTTCGAGAAAGCCGGGTAAGGGTCTCATCGGCCATACGCAACGCCGGTTACATGCTGCCCCTGCGGAAGATAGTTGCCAACCTGGCACCCGCAGATACCCGCAAGGAGGGAAGCGGTTTCGATCTCCCGCTGGCGATTGCGATTCTGGGTGCTCTCGGTCACATCGGACAGGGCCGTTTCAGGAAGTTTGCAATGGTGGGAGAGCTGAGCCTGGATGGCGATCTGAGGCCTGTTACAGGAGTGTTTCCAATTGCACTTGCCTGTCACAGGGCCGGTTTCGATGGTCTGATAGTAGCGGAAGGTAATGCGGCTGAGGCGTCACTTGTAGAGGGGCTCGATGTAAGATGGGCAAGGCTGCTGCGTGAGGCGGCCGAATTCATGAACGGAACCGGTGATCTTCCGCATCCGGAACCGGTGGAGACAATTTCAGGTGAGGATAGTGACCTCGATTTCAGGGATGTGATCGGACAGCACTCTGCCAGGCGTGCCATGGAGATAGCTGCTGCAGGCGGCCACAGTTTCCTTCTGACAGGCCCTCCGGGTGCGGGCAAGAGCATGCTGGTTCGCCGGCTTCCCTCCATTATGCCGGAACTCTCACAGGAAGAAAGCCTTGATACCACTAAGATATGGAGTGTTGCGGGCAGACTCGATCCGGCATTCCCTCTGATCAAGAGGCCTCCCTTCCGTGCACCTCATCATACCATAACCTCTGCCGCGCTCGCAGGAGGAGGGGCTTATCCCAGGCCGGGAGAGATCAGTCTGGCGCACAATGGCGTTCTTTTTCTCGATGAACTGCCCGAGTTCTCAACCAGAGTTCTCGAGATATTGAGACAGCCCATGGAGGAAGGGCAGATACTGCTGGTCAGGTCGGCACAGACATACACCTTCCCATCCCGATTCATGCTGGCGGCAGCAATGAATCCATGTCCATGCGGTTTCAGGGGACACTCGATGAGGGAATGCATCTGCACGCCCATACAGGTCAAGAGGTACACGGGGAGGCTGTCAGGTCCTCTTCTTGACAGGGTCGATCTGCACGTTGAAGTACCTCCCGTAGAGGTGTCAGCACTGGATGGGGGGGTGGGTGAGACTTCGACCGCTATGGCGGCCAGGGTCGAATCGGCAAGAAAGCGGGCGCAGCTGCGATTGTGGAAGCTTGCCGGATCCTCACAAAAGGAAGGAGCGATGACTAATTCAATGCTCTCTCCCGCCCAGCTCAGACAGCTTCCAGCTCCCGAAGATGATGCTCGTGAGATCCTCCTTCGCGCAGCCCGCATGTACAGCCTGACGGCCAGAACGTATCACAGGCTGCTGAAAATCTCATGGACCATCGCCGACCTGGAGGATTCCACCGCAGTAGGTGCAGGTCATGTAAGTGAAGCCCTCCACTACCGCGTTGGTGAGAGGGAACGTGTGGCAGTCCACTGATATATCAGCGTATATTCTGATCCTATGCTTAAATCTCTGCACGTCCGCAATTTTGCAGTTATCGAAGACGCCGAACTGGAACTCGATCCGACTCTGACTGTATTGACCGGTGAGACAGGAGCCGGCAAATCGATTCTTATCGGCGCTCTGCAGCTGCTGCTGGGAGATCGGGCATCAACAGATCAGATACGCAAGGGAACCGAGAAAGCCCTTATTCAGGGGGAATTCCTGATAGAAGAGAACCACCCCTCTCTTGATAAGCTTGAGGAGCTGGGGATCGAACTGGATGAGGGGCGGCTGATTGTAAGACGGGAGGTGGGCAGGGAGGTGCGCAGCAGAGCATTTCTGAATGACACCCTGGTAACCGTAGGTGCACTGAGAGAGACCTGCGAAACCCTGGTTGATCTGCACGGTCAGCACGACCATCAGTCTCTGCTTCATCCCTCACAGCATCTGCTCCTTCTGGATGAGTTCGCAGGACTGTCTGAAAACCGTGAGTCCTATTCCCGCAAACTGATCGAGTACAGGGAGACGAAAGATCACCTGGAGGATCTCCATCAACAGGAGCGGGAGCTGGCCGAGAGAATGGAGCTTTATGAATTCCAGCTTGGAGAGCTGGACGAACTCAATCCGCTTGAAGGTGAAGATGAGGAACTCGAAAAGGAATTAAGGATTCTCGAAGGTGCCGAACAGCTTCAGACGGGCTTCGCCGAAATCATTGAGACCCTTTCTGAAGGTGAAGGTGCTCTGCTCGATCGTCTTGAAGGCCCACGATCGCTCCTGGCAGATCTCTCGGGCATAGACAGCAAGCTTGAAGATACCGGAAAGCTGATCGATGATGCCCGCCTGACGCTGCAGGAGGTCGTTCACTCGGCACAGAGCTATCTGGATGCGTTCGACCTCGATAATGAACGACTTGAACAGGCCAGAAACCGGTATTCTGAACTGATCCACCTGGCCAGGAAATACGGCGGCAGCCTGCCGGCCATGATCACCAGGAGAGAGGAACTGCGCAGAGAGCTGGAGAAGGGCAGGGAGATTAACAGTGAGGCTGCAGGACTTGAAGTGCAGGTCGAAAGCCTGAAAAAAGAAGCATCACGACTCGCCACGGAACTGAGCGGCGAGAGGAAAAAGGCTGTTAAGGACCTGCAGAAAAGAGTGGATAAAGAGCTGGGACACCTTGCCATGTCAGAGTCCTCGTTCACAGTAAGTGTTGAAGCACGTGAAGATCCCGAAGGATTGCTGGTGGACGAAGGGGGACGGTCCTGCATCGCGGGACCGTCCGGTATCGATCGGGTGGTATTCAACCTGCGTACCTCACCCGAGGCTGATTTGATGCCTCTTCAGAAAGTTGCCTCAGGTGGTGAGATCAGCAGGGTAATGCTGGCCCTTAAGAGTGTATTCGGAGCCTCATCACGCGTATCAACGCTGGTATTTGATGAGATAGACAGCGGGATTGGCGGTAGAACTGCAGATAGAGTCGCCGAGAAGCTGTCTCTGCTGGCTGAAAAGCACCAGGTTCTGACGATAACTCATCTGCCTCAGATAGCCCGCCGGGGCCGTCGTCATCTGGTAGTTGAAAAGACAATTGATGGCGGAGTTGCGCAGGCACGTATACGTTGTGTGGAAGGCGAGCAGCGAACGGAGGCACTGGCCGTGCTTATGAGTGGCGATGCCGAAGCCGAAACCATCCTCGACCATGCCCGGGTGATGCTTGACAAGAAAAGGGAAGGGGAATCCACAGCATGAAGCAGGCCATCGATCAGACCCGTCAGATGTGGAACGAGTCTGACCAGAGGAAGACGAAACGACAGGAACTGCTGGAGAAGGACCGTATCTTCACCCTTGCCAACCTGCTGTCGGTCGTGCGCCTGTTTCTTCTGCCATTCGTGCTGGCCGCTTTACTGGTTAACCGGCACGATTACGACCTGATTGCATTCGGACTCATCGTTCTGGCGGGTTTGACAGACTATCTCGACGGAGTCGCGGCGCGCAGGAGAGATGAGATAAGCCAGCTTGGCAAGATCATCGATCCTGTGGCAGACAAGATTTTTGTCGCTTTCCTCGGCTTTATTTTAATCCTGCTCAGAGGACTTCCGATCTGGTTTGTAGCAATATTCCTTATCCGGGATTTCCTGATTCTGACCGTCTCCTATCTGCTTTTTCTCAACCGCGATATCGTTATCACCAGCAGTTTCCTGGGGAAGGCTACAACCGTCGTTCTGCTGGTGACTCTGGTACTCTATACGGTACGTCTCGAAGAGATCGGTTTACCACTGGTATACGTAAGCACCGCTCTTGTAATTATCAGCGGACTGCTGATGCTCCGTAATTTCGTTCTGCTGATGCGCCAGCTGATGAGCGCCAGGGATGCTGTGGAGGAGCAGCCGGCTGAACCAGGCTGACAAGTTTCAATAATGAGTTGCAGGTGATCGAATTGAGCTCAGGCAAAAAGAGCGGGCAAAAGTCTGATTTTTTAAAAGGCCCCATACTCGAATCGATCCCGCACCGAATGGGCGTCTACTTTCTGAAGGATCGCGGGGACAAGATTATTTACGTAGGGAAAGCGGTAGACCTTCGGTCCCGTATACAGTCGCATCTTTCGGGCGCTACGACCCACGCAAAACCAGACACATTTGCATCTCAGATTATCGATGTTGATTTCATACCATGCGAAACGGAAGTTGAAGCCCTGATCCTCGAACAGAACCTGATCAAGGAGCATCAGCCCAGGTACAACATCGATCTGAAGGACGATAAGCGTTATCCCTACCTGAAACTGACCGATGAGGATTACCCCCGGGTATTCAAGACCAGAGAGGTCTCGGACGACGGCGCGAGATACTTCGGTCCCTATACCAGCTCTGCCGCTATGGAAAGCATGCTGAAGACCCTGCTCTCCATCTTCCCGGTGCGTACATGTGATTACGAAATTCCCTTCAGGGATCCCTCGATGCGGGAGTGTCTGGAATTCCACATTGGCCGCTGTGAGGCTCCCTGCACCAGGCGGGTAGATCTGGAGCATTACAGGAAGATGGCGGATGAAATTGAAATGTTCCTGGAAGGGCACACAGAAAGCCTGCTGGAAAACATGGAGGAGGAGATGAATGCCGCTTCCACGAATCGGAATTATGAACACGCCGGGGTGGTCAGAAACAGGATCAGGGCAATCCGGCGTTCCACTCAACGCCAGAGAGTTATTGCCGAAAAGAGGATAGACTTCGATGTCATCGCACACGCCCGTGAATCAACGTCCGGCGTGGGCGTAATCCTTCAGGTTAGGGAGGGCCGGTTGATCGGCCGGGATACCTATTCCCTGTCGGCACCGTTGATGCAGCAGGATGGCGAAATGCTTTCAGGGCTGATGATCCGGCACTATCTGAGAGCCATTTATATTCCCTCAATTGTGTATCTGCCCATCACCCTGCCTGACAGAGCTTTACTGGAGAAGATATTGAGCACGAAAGCCGGACGACGGATTTACGTCAGGCTCGCCCGCCAGGGAGCAGCTTCGGCCGTATCAGAGATGGCATTCACTGATGCCCGGTTCAGACTCCGCGACATTCAGCTGAAATCTGTCCGCAGAGAGGATTTCATTCCACGCGGCGTTCAGCAGCTGCAGGAAGAGCTCGACCTGCCCAGGGCCCCCGAACTGATCGAAGCGATAGATGTCAGCCATATGCAGGGTTCAGATGCAGTAGCTGCGGTCGTTGCGTTCAAAAAGGGAACACCGTTGAAGAACCGGTACCGGAAACTGAAGCTGCGCAGTACCAAGGAGGGTGACGACCCGGCCGGCATAGCAGAAGCCGTCGAAAGGCACTTTAAAAGGCTTCTCGATGAGAAGGGCCGCGACCAGCTTCCAGATCTGCTGTTGATCGATGGTGGGCCGACCCAGCTGGCAGCGGCAGTTCAGGTCCTGAATTCACTGGATATCGATCGTGAGAGAATGCCCGTGCTCGGGCTCGCCAAACGGCTGGAAGAGATCTACATGCCGGGCGTGGAGGGTCCGCAGTCGCTGGCTCGCAGGACACCCGCCATCAGACTTCTGCAGAGGGTAAGGGATGAGGTCCATCGATTTGCCCTGGGTTATCATCGCCAGAAGAGATCGGGCCGGGTAAAGGCTACCCTGCTGACCGAGGTGCCGGGTGTAGGCGCCAAACGGGCCGGAAAGATCCTGCAGGCCTTTGGAAGCGTGACCAGGATGATGCAATCCGGGGAAGAGGCACTGGCCAGAGTCGACGGTGTTGGTCCGGTTCTGGCCAGGAGGATCATGGACGCCATGGGTGGAAAAAGCAGGAAATGAGCGGGGGCGATCGAAAAACGGCCGATCAGTTCCTCGATCACCTTGCGGTGGAAAGGAACCTCTCGCCCAATACAATCGATGCATACCGGCACGACCTCTCCAGGTTTCTGGAATTCCTCGAATCGGGCGGTTCCGGTGTGCACGATGTGCGGGCGGTTGACATTGAAAAGTTCATCCGCTCTCTCAGAAGCGAGAGCCTAAGTGCCGGAAGCGTGGTGCGCAGCCTGTCAGCCATACGTACCTTCTACAGGTTTCTGCAGACTGAGGGTGTTACCGACCACGATCCCACAAAGCAGATCGAACGTCCGCGACTCTGGAAAAAGCTGCCAGTCGTGCTGGATATCTTCGAAATCGAATCCCTCCTCGATCAGCCCGACATGGAGAGTGACCTCGGGATAAGAGACCGGGCAATGCTGGAGCTGGCGTATGCGGCCGGGCTGAGAGTAACCGAGATACTTCAGGTGACAATTCACGGCCTGGACATGAATGAAGGGCTTGTCCGGGTCATGGGGAAGGGCAGAAAAGAGCGCCTGGTTCCGGTCGGACGTGTTGCGCTCGATTATGTGGGACGATACATCGACGGTCCCCGCAGGAGGCTTTCTCAGAAAGGAGAGAGGACAGAAGTGCTCTTCCTTAACTTCAGAGGTGCTCCCTTGAGCCGGATGGGATTCTGGAAGATACTGCAGAAATACGTGGATGCAGCCGGCATCAAAAGGAAATGCACTCCTCATACTCTGAGACACTCATTTGCCACTCACCTGCTGGAGGGTGGGGCAGATCTCAGGGCGGTGCAGGAAATGCTGGGTCATGCAGACATCGCAACGACCCAGATATACACACGGGTCGATCGCTCGTATCTCAAGGAAATTCATAAAACGTTCCATCCACGGGGATGAACAGCTTCGACACCAGATATGAACCGGTTTTCCCGGAGTCCGGCAGTGACCTGGGCGGGATGATGCATTCCCGGCTGCCCGCTGAAACCATTCATATTCTGGAGTCCGTTGCAGGCTGTTCATCCAGGGTCGGGATACCGGCATATGCCGTGGGTGGTCCCATCAGAGATCTGCTGCTCAACCGGCCCGTCATCGACATGGACGTCGTGGTTGAAGGGGATGGGATAAGGTTCGCAGCGGAACTCGCCTCTGAGTGCCGGGGTAAACTGGTGGAGTACGCCAGGTTCGGTACCGCTCTCGTTGTGATGCCCGGTGGCATCAAGGTCGATGTAACCACCGCCAGGGAGGAAAGCTATATCAAACCGGGCGCTCTTCCGGATGTAGAACCGGGTACGCTGGAAAAGGATCTTTTCAGGCGTGATTTCACCATCAACGCAATGGCGATACAGCTCGGACCGGAACGATTCGGCTGTTTTATAGATTTGTACGGAGGGATATCTGATCTGGCGCGTGGAATAATCCGCGTACTGCACGACGGTTCATTCAAGGATGATCCCACGCGGATACTGCGCGCGATCCGGTTCGAAACCCGATACGGTTTCACAATAGAAGAGGGCACGGCTGCCAACCTGGCGGAATCTGTGGAAGACGGCATGCTGGCAGAAGTCAGTCCTCAGCGGCTCAGAGAGGAGATCGTCGCGATCCTGAAGGAGGAGGGTGCCTCTGCAGCGGTGGAGCATCTCAACAGGTCCGGAGTTTTGAGTGCTCTCTTCGGCGATCGATTCATTTATCCCGACTCTGTTGAGGATCTTTTTGAAAAGGCGTGCAGCGCCGCAGACTGGTACCTGGAGATGGCGGAGACGATCCCCCTTGAGGAGCTGTCAAAATGGCGGCTCAGGTGGTTGATCCTGATGGGCGGTACGGCGCCGGAAGTCACCATTGATCTGAGCAACAGATTTCATCTTGGCAAACCTGTGGCAAAGGCAGTTGGTGAGGTGCACGAGCGGCTGCCGGCAATCCGCGAATACCTCTCAGACGGAAAGGATACTGCCGTCAGCTTCATCTATCGCCTGATGGAGGGTGTTTCACCCGAAGTTCTTCTATATGCTGCTGCACTGGCCGGCAGAGAAAACACACTTGAAATAATCGAACATTATCTCTTGGAAATACGTCCAATAGAAGCGTTCGTAAACGGAAACAACCTGAAGGAGATCGGCGTTGCGGAAGGCCCGTTGATGGGAGAGATCCTCCGTCTACTTTTCGACAAGCAGCTCGATGGAGTCATCAGCAGCAGGAATGACGCAATGGAAGAAGCTCGAAAACTGGCTCACATGTAACCGGAGTTGATCAATAGTGGACATTGTAGATTTTCTGCGACAGACAATGATTATCCTGCCACCCATCCTGCTGGCACTGACATTCCATGAGTGGGCCCACGCATGGTCGGCGAACAAGCTTGGAGATCCCACAGCCAGACTGCAGGGACGTCTATCGCTCAATCCAATGGTGCACCTGGATCCTTTCGGTACGCTGGTCCTGATATTGACACAGATGATAGGGTGGGCGAAACCGGTCCCCATCGACACAAGATACCTCAGGAACCCGAAGCGCGATCTCTTCTGGATCGCCAGCGCCGGACCACTCGCCAATCTCACAATGGCTCTGGGACTGGGTCTGATCATCAGGATCGGCGGTCCCGGTCACTTCATGGGAGCCTATCGTTCCTTCAACATGGGTCTGCCGCTGCAGGGCCTGCCCGAAATATTAAGTGCCATGGTATTTCTCTGTTTTTTTATCAATATCGTGCTGGCATGGTTTAACATGATACCGATTCCGCCACTTGATGGGTCGAAGGTGGTGATGCGCTTTCTTTCACCGGAAGCGACGGTGGCCTATATGCAGTTCAGCCGGTATGGATTCCTGATACTGCTTTTCCTCATATTCGCATTTCGCGGTCTTCTTTACAGTATTCTTTTGCCGCCTGTCGCACTGACAGGATACCTTTTCGCAGGGATCCGTCTTTTCTGAGAAGTAACAGGAATGCGGGGAGTTGTTGAAAAATCAGCTGTAAAGGACCAATATTGGTACGTCTGAGGCAAAGAGCACGATTTCAGACCGGCAGGAAAGAGACGGTCATCAATGATCAGGCCGTTGAGGGATCGGCCGAGAACACCCCGGGAAGGCATGTCAGCTTCCAGAGGTTCTCCAGCGTTCGGAACAGACGAATACGCGGCAGGTCACTCCTGATACTGATGGCACTGTGTGCTCTGGTAGTTGTGGCAATAGCAGTACTGGCCTGAGCCGGCAGAGGAAGGATGGAGGATGGCAATCAAACTTGGACAGATGCTCCTGAAGGCAGGTGCGGTAACTCAGGAGCAACTCGAGGAAGCGCTGTCCAAGCAGAAAACTGCGGGCGGCACACTTGGCCAGAATCTCATAAGCATGGGAATTCTCACCGAGCAGCAGATCCTTGAGTACCTCGGGAAGCAGTTGAACGTCGGGGTCATTGAGGTCGATCCAGAGACTCTTGACTATGATGTTGCCGCTCTGATACCTCCCGATGTTGCCAAGAAATTCAATGTGGTGGCTGTCGAAAAGAACGGCAACACCCTCACCGTGGCCGCAGCCGATCCCACAAACATCTTCGTTCTCGATTCTATCAAGTTCGTAACCGGATATAACGTCATGCCCGCCATAGCTTCTGAGGCATCCATCAAAGCGGCGATCGACAGCCTCTATGTCACCGATGACGGCGTCGATTCAATGGAAGACATTCTGCGCGATTTCGAAGGTGATGAGCTGGAAGTGCTGGCAGAGGAGGAGGAGCTGGAGGAGGAGGCTCTGGAAGCGGCCCTTTCCGACGCACCCCTGGTCAGGCTTGTAGACTCGATAATAGTAGACGCTATCCGCAGGGGTGCTTCCGATATCCATATCGAGCCCTACGAGCGGGCGGTACGCGTGCGATACCGGATCGACGGAACACTGATCGAGATGTCCCCGATACCATTCAGGCTGAAGGCTGCTGTAGTATCGCGTCTGAAGATCATGTCCGACCTCGATATCTCCGAAAGGCGCGTTCCCCAGGACGGCCGCATCAAGGTTAAGACGAGAGGCAAGACTGTTGACCTGCGTGTCTCCATCCTTCCTGTGATCTTTGGAGAGAAAGTGGTCATGAGAATCCTCGATGCGGGAAGTCTCTCTCTGGATCTGGCGAAACTTGGCTATACCGAAAAGGCGCTGAATGACTTCATGAACGGTATCAGGCAGCCGTATGGGATGGTTCTGGTCACCGGACCCACCGGTTCGGGAAAATCCACGACACTTTACTCTGCCGTGAGTCTGCTGAACGAACCGGACACGAATATCATGACCGCGGAGGATCCTGTTGAATACAACATGGCGGGCATCAACCAGGTCAACGTGCGTTCCGAAATCGGATTGACATTCGCGGCGTCTCTGAGATCCTTCCTGCGGCAGGACCCCAACATCATCCTGGTCGGTGAGATCCGGGACCTCGAGACCGGCGAGATCGCAATAAAGGCTGCACTGACCGGACACCTGGTGCTTTCGACCCTCCACACAAATGACTCTGCCAGCACGATCAACAGGATGCTCAACATGGGACTTCCGCCATTCCTGCTGGCATCTTCCCTGCTTGTGATCCAGGCTCAGCGTCTTGTACGCAGGTTGTGCGGTGAATGCAAGAAGCCCGCCGATCTGACCAAGGATCAGATACAGATGTTCGAGATCACAGATGAGCAGGTCAAGAACGCCACCGTATTCGAAAAAGACGGCTGCTCAGTATGCAACCATACAGGCTACAAGGGCAGGATGGGGGTATATGAAGTGCTTCCCTTGACCCCGACAATCAGGCAGATGATCCTGGATGAATCTGACACATACGCAATCAAGAGGACTGCCGTAGAAGAGGGTATGCTCACCCTGAGAGCAGATGCTGTGCAGAAATGGCTGAGCGGGATAACCTCTTTCGAAGAGATTCTGAGAGAAACGGCCGAAGCCTGATCGAAGGATGCTGAAGATCCGGCAATAGAGAAGGACAGATATGGCAACTTTAAATCTGAAATCGCTGCTCGAAGAGATGGTCGAACACAAGGGGAGCGACCTTCACCTGACAGTCGGTGCAGGTCCACAGATGCGTGTGGATGGCGATCTTATTCCTATTGGTAATTACGAGAAACTTGGTCCTGAAGAAACACAGGCCCTGGCCTACAGCGTGCTGACAGAGAAGCAGAAGAAGGAATTCGAGGAGACGATGGAGCTGGACTTCTCGTTCGGAATCAAGAACCTGAGCCGGTTCAGGGGCAACGTATTCATGCAGAGGGGAGCGGTTGCAGCCGTATTCCGTACAATCCCCTACGAGATCCTCAGTTTCGATAAGCTGGGACTGCCCCCGATAGTCAAAGAACTCTCAGAAAGGCCGAACGGGCTGGTTCTGGTAACAGGTCCCACCGGTTCCGGCAAATCGACTACTCTCGCAGCCATGGTCGACAGGATCAACGAGGAGGAACCTGTCCATATCCTGACGATCGAAGATCCTATCGAGTTCGTGCACAATCACAAGCGTTCTCTGGTGAATCAGAGGCAGCTTGGAGCAGACACATTGGGCTTCGAACCGGCACTGCGAGCCGTTCTGCGACAGGATCCCGATGTTGTGCTGATAGGTGAGATGCGCGACCTGGAGACCATAGAGGCGGCACTCACTATCGCTGAAACGGGTCACCTTGCGTTCGGGACCCTCCATACGAATTCGGCTGCTCAGACTATGAACAGGCTCATCGACGTATTCCCGACGGGCCAGCAGCAGCAGGTAAGGACCCAACTCTCCCTGACACTTGAGGGTGTTATAAGTCAGCAGCTGCTGCCGAAAGTAGGAGGGGGCAGGACTGCGTCGCTGGAGATCCTGGTCTGCACTCCCGCAGTCAGAGCTTTGATCAGAGACAACAAGATCCACCAGATCTACAGCATTATGCAGGTTGGAACGAAGTTCGGAATGCGCACGATGTGCCAATCTCTCTACGAAGAGGTTCGAAAGAGGAATATCGATCCGCAGGTAGCGATAATGCGTTGCCCCGATCCCGAGGAACTGAAGGAGATGCTCAGCAAGGGTGGCCCTTCGGGGATGGGTTAAGCCAACAGGAAAGTAGAAAATGCCTGTATTTACCTATAAGGGTATCGCCGGCACCGGCAAAGATGTGTCGGGGGAAGTAGAGGCCGAGAATCTGGAGCAGGCCCAGCAGATCGTCCGGGCCCGCAAGATCACCGAAGCCACCGTCAAGAAGAAGCCGGCCGAGATAAAGATCCCTGGGCTGGGTGGAAGCGGCAAGGTTTCGGCAGATGTCATAACGGGGTTTTCGCGGCAGTTCGCTACGATGATCGATGCCGGTCTGCCTCTGGTCCAGTGTCTGAACATCCTCTCCAATCAGTCTGAAGATGAAACGTTCAAGAAGACCCTCAAGCAGATAACCAACGACGTCGAAGCGGGGAGCACTCTCTCAGAAGCCCTCGCAAAGCATCCCAAGATATTCAACTCCCTCTTCATCAACATGGTGGCTGCCGGTGAGATAGGAGGTATCCTCGACGAAGTTCTCCTGCGGGTTTCTGCCTACATGGAGAAAGCTGATGCCCTGAAGAGGAAGATCAAGGGCGCAATGATGTACCCGACTGTCGTTATGACGGTGGCTCTGGGTGCAACAGCGACTCTTATGATCGTCGTCGTACCCACCTTCGTCCAGATGTTCGAGCAATCTGGTGTTGAGCTGCCCCTGCCGACAAGGATCGTTGTCGGGATATCAGATTTCCTGCAATCAAACCTGATCTTTATCTCAGCTGCAATCGCTGCAGCTATATTCTCGTTTAAGCGTTACTATGCAACAGATAACGGCGAAAAGGTCGTGGATAACCTTAAGTTGCATATGCCCCTCCTCGGCGACCTCATAAGGAAATCCTCAGTTGCCAGGTTCTCCAGAACCCTGAGCACACTTCTGGCCTCTGGTGTCAGCATTCTGGAGGCCCTCGATATCACCGCCCGCACAGCCGGCAATCGTATCATCGAAGACGCTCTCAAGGAGGCCAGAACCAGCATTGGTGGTGGAGAAACCATCACGGCTCCGCTTGCCGAAGCCGATGTTTTCCCACCAATGGTCATGCAGATGGTCAATGTGGGGGAACAGACCGGTGAGCTGGATAAGATGCTCGGCAAAATCGCAGATTACTACGAAGAGGAAGTTGATGCAGCCGTTGATTCGCTGACATCGATCATCGAGCCGATAATAATAGTATATCTCGGTGTTGTCATCGGTGGAATGGTGCTGGCCATGTATATGCCCCTTTTCAGCATGATGGAAACCTTCTGAACCCACCGGGCGGTTCTTCGGACCGCCTGGAAAAGTCATGGCTATATTAGCTAAACCAGCGAGTATCAGATTCATCCAGATCCTGCGGCTTGCCGTCGTAATCTTTGTGGCGCTTGCCGTTTATCTCCTTCTGCGGGATGGATACGGCAGTGACTCGATATTCGTAGTAGACATACCGCTCGTTTCCCTGATCGTTGTGAACCTCCTGTCATCGGCCTGGCTGTGGCAGCACCAGAGGAGATCCGGGGCCGTAGAGGAGGAACAGTTCTATCTTCAGGTATTCCTGGATGTAATGTTGATGGGTTTGGTAGTTTTCTATACAGGCGCCTCTTCCAGCACTCTCACACTTGTTTTCCTCCTGCCTGTAATGCTTGCCAGCGCTTTCCTCTATCTGAGAGGCAGTCTCTTTGCCGCCAGTCTCTCAACCATCGTCCTGGCCGCTCTGGTGGTCCTCGATTCAAATGGCTGGCTGGCCGATTATGGTACGAATTACATCCAGGCGCCCCTCGATTTCGCCAATGACATCGATGCGCAGCTCCTCTTCGCCAGATCCATCATCACGGTCCTGGTGCTTTTTGCAGCAGCTTCGATAAGCGGATATGTCGCCGAGAACCACCTCTCGATTGTGGGGGAGCTGGTTGAAGTAACGAGGCGTCTCGAACGGATACGCATCAACACCTCTGATGTGCTCACGCATATGGAATCGGGGCTGCTGACCGTTGATAAGGAGGGAAGGATAATCTTCCTGAACAGAGCTGCGACCGAGATACTACAGATTGAGGGATCAGAAACTGATGGTCGAAGCTACAAGTCTGTTTTTACCGGCCGTCTCGAACCGATAAAAGACTTCGTGGATCAGATCCTCAAAGAATCCTCGGATCTGAGCACCCGCAATGAACTTCAACTGGAGACGAGGGAGGGCTCCTACATGCCCCTGGGATTGACTCCCACGCTGCTGACCGAAGGAGACTCGATCAGAGGGCTGATCGTTGTTTTCCAGGATCTCACCCAGGCCAAGGTGACGGAGGACAGGATCCGCAGGCAGGACCGGCTGGCAGTTATCGGTGAACTGGCCGCAGGAATTGCACACGAGTTGCGCAATCCACTCGCAAGCATAAGCGGTTCAGCTGAAGTTCTTCAGTCAGGACTCGATGTGGAAGGGGAAGACCGTCAGCTGCTTGATCTGATCGTCAACGAATCGGTCAGGATAAACGATATAGTCGAACAGTTTCTCAACTACGCCCGCATCCAGCAGGTGGATCGTCAGAGGGTCAACTTTCAGGAACTGGTCAACGAGGTTATTACCCTCGTAAAAAACCATCCCAGTTACACGGAGGGTAAAGAGGTTGTGACAGAGCTGGACAGTTGCCCTCCGGTACTGGTCGATGCAGCGCAGATGAAGCAGGTTTTCCTCAACCTGATCCTGAACGGCCTTGAAGCTGTTGATGGAACGGGAAGAATATGTGTCTGTACTTCAGCAGAGGGTGAGGAGCATATTGCCGGTCAGGGCCAGGTTGAGATATGGGTTCAGGATGACGGTCCCGGGGTCCCGGAGGAGCAGATCGAAAGCATTTTCGAGCCGTTCCACACCAACAAGAGGGGAGGGACCGGGCTGGGACTGGCAGTAGTATACAAAATCATGGAGAGCAACGATGGAAGGATCCTTTATGCCCCGCCATCTGACGGCAAATCAACATTTCGTGTCCTCCTCCCGACAGCAGAATAAGTGATATGAGCACCCGCATACTTGTTGTGGATGATGAAGCATCCATGAGAGAATTCCTTTCGATCGCACTGGGTCGGATGGGTTACCAGGTCGACGCAGTGGATTCAGCCGAGGAAGCCGTAAAAGTATTCAGCGAATCCTCCTACGACGTCGTCATCTCTGACATCAGGATCCCCGGTGGAATGAACGGAGTTGAGCTTCTCGGCGCTCTGAAGGAAACTGATCCCGCCGTTCAGGTAATACTGATTACTGCGTATGCTTCGGTGGACACGGCTGTTAAAGCGGTCCAGCTCGATGCCCTCGATTACATGATCAAGCCTTTCAAGATAGAGCAGATAAAGAACCGCATCGATAACGCGATGGAGAAGAGGAAACTCCTTGCCGAGAACCTCTATCTGCGCAAGGTGATACGGGAGGAGAGGGCACCTTCGGGGATATTGGGGGAGAGCGACATGATAAGAGATGTGCGCGAGATGATCGATAAGGTGGCCCCTGCGCTCAGTACGGTGCTGATAAGCGGTGAGAGCGGTACGGGCAAAGAGCTCGTGGCCAGGGCCCTGCACGACAGAAGTGAACGAGCCGGGGGACCCTTTGTCTCGGTAAACTGCGGTGCGATCCCGGAGGGTCTGCTTGAATCGGAGCTGTTCGGACACAAGAGAGGGTCCTTTACCGGTGCAGTGCGGGACAAGGATGGCCTGTTCAAAGTCGCCGACGGCGGCACACTCTTCCTGGACGAGATAGGAGAGACTTTGCCTGCGATTCAGGTGAAACTTCTGCGTGCACTTCAGGAACTGGAGATAGTGCCGGTGGGCGGCACAAGCCCCATCAAGGTGGATGTGCGTGTTGTGGCGGCCACCAATTCAGCGCTCGACGAGAGAGTGGAGAATGGCACATTCAGGGAGGATCTCTACTACCGGCTGAATGTGGTACCAATTGACATACCTCCACTGCGGGAGAGGAGAGAGGATATAAGACTTCTGGCCGAGCATTTCCTGACCAGCGCATCGAGGGAGGAGAAGCACTTCTCAGAGGAGGCACTCTCTCTTCTGGAGGAGTATGCATGGCCCGGTAACGTCAGAGAGCTGGAGAACGTCGTGGAGCGATCTCTGATAATGTCGGATGGTCCAATTATCGGGATCGACCTTCTTCCACAACAGATCAGTGAGCCACCCAGGGAGAAGCTGGGCGCCCTTCCACAGTCGGAGCAGTCCCCCGATCTGGAAACGATTGAGAGAGCCTATATCGAATGGGTGCTGAAACAGACCGGAGGAGTCAAAACCGCAGCGGCCGAGATACTGGGAATCGATCCCAGCACACTGCACAGGAAGATGGACAAATACGGACTGAGAGATGAGAAGGAAGACGAAAGCAGCGACTAAATATCTCCTTCTCATCCCGCTGACTGGCATACTCCTTCTGCATGCTTCCGACGCGGACGCACAGGGAATCTCCCATCAGGAACTCCTGAATTCAGTTCTGGCAAGCCAGTTGATGGCGGGGCAGGATCAGGAGGGGATACCTGTAAAGTGCGGCTTTCCCCCGATCGCAGCTGCCCTGGCCGCTCGCAGAGGACAGATCCCTGAAATGCAGCGGGCACGCCCTCAGCTTATCAGCCCCCAGAGCTATCTCAGCCCGAGCGGTCATTTCCTTCTCCACTATACACATGCAGGAGAGGACTCTGTTTCCACTGCTGACGCCGATCCCCCCAACTCGATTCCCGACTACATAGAAAAGGCAGCGGCCATCATGGACAGCATCAGGGAGGGGTACACTGACCTGGGATGGCGCGATCCCGTTGATGATGGTGACGGGGTGTATGACGTCTATTTCGAGGACCTGGAAAATCTTCCCTGGGGATCCTGGTTCGGTTACACCGAGCCGGTTGAGCCGACGGCGACGACGGCGCCATTCACGTCGGCGTCATTCATAAGCCTGGAAAACGATTTCCCCCCATCGGTCTACGGGCATCCCCCGCTCGAATCCCTCAGAGTCACCGCGGCGCATGAATATCACCACGCGATCCAGCTCGCTTATAATCTGGCGCTCATTGAATCGGATTTTATGCACTACATATGGTTCGCCGAACTGTCGGCCACCTACCAAGAGGATATCTTTTACGACGATATCAATGATTACTACAACTACCTCGATGCATTTCTGGGATATCCTCATCTCTCACTGACCGAAACCAGCACCAACCACATGTACGGTGCTGCATTATGGGCCATTTATCTCGATGAGGTATTCGGATCAGATACGAACCGCATCATCTGGACCCTGATGTCCGACAGTGTTCTGAAGCCCCTGGAGGCACACCGGGTATTCCTGGCCTCACGTAACACGACTCTCCTTGAAAGCTACAGGGAGATGACCGTATGGCAGCTGTATACGGGCAGCCGGGCACAGGCAGCAGAATATTTCCCGGAGGGCGCATATTATCCCTCCGTGGCGATTGAAAGCCTTGATTCAGGCACAACGAACGTTTCCCTGCCCGCGCTTGCATCAAGGTATTACGCCGACCAGCCCTCGGGATCAGCCGGTGGAATGGCCATGAGGCTCTATCCCTCTTCGAGCGCTGAATGGGGAGCGGGAATAGCGGGGGAGTTTTCAGGTGGATCGGTGTCGGGTCTGGTTACATCAGCTCTCGATACCTCTTCCGCCTTCCGCGGCACCAGTGTAGAACTGTATGACTGGTCCGATTACGGAACGGTTCTGCAGTGGGCATTCACCGGGGACAATGTCGACTCTCTTTCAGGGCTCTCAGTAACAAGAAGTGCCCGGATCGAGGCCGCTGTGAGCGACCGCCTGACCATGCGCGCTTTTGCCGATAATCTTCTGAAGCTGCATCAGAACTACCCGAATCCATTCCGACCACTGGAGCATGATATCACATACTTCGCCTTCTATCTGAGCGAGCAGGCTTCGGTCGAACTGGAAATCCGATCCCTTAACGGTTCACTGCTCTGGTCGCAATCCCTGAATCAGCAACCTGCCGGAAACCGTTTCTCAGGTGATTCCGGCATCGGATGGGATGGAAGGGATAGTTCGGGTCGACTGGTACCCGCAGGTGTGTATCTTATTATAGCCAGAACCGGCGATGTAACGAGAGCCAGGAAAATGAGCGTTATCCGATGAAAAACCACAGAAAGAAGATATTTAAGGTTGTGGCCGCCGGTCTGTTGCTGATGCTTATAATCCTGTCAGCTGAAGAGACCTCCTCCCTGGTGACCGGGAGTCAGGAAGGACCCCGGATTGCCAGTCTCGAAGAGATTCAGCCCGACGAACCGATGACGCTCGTGTTCCCCACCTTTCTTCACACGTGGGGCATGCAGAAAGCGGGACCTGCCCACCTGCGGATATTCCTGAATGGACGAACCAGGTTCGATGATCCGCAGGGCATAGCCGTGACGGTTCTGGATGCCTGGGATGATCCGCAGAGCAAAAGCGACGACGACGAACCGACGATCTACGGGATCAATTCGGGGCGCGGTGAGATAATCTACAACACCAGCATGTTTTCGGTCGGTCTCTACGGTTCAAAGGGTCGTGGTGTGGGACAGTTTCTCGAGCCGCACGGGGTCGATGCGGATCCTGCCGGAAACCTGGTAGTGGCCGATACAGGTAATGACAGGATCGCCGTCCTTTTCAATAATGGCCGGGTCCTGAGCCACCGGAGATACCTGTGGATGATCGGTGAGAATGACTCGCTGAAATCTCCCTATGATGTCGCTCTGGTGCCCGGCGATGGCGTGTGGGTGACAGACTCGGGCAATTCGCGCCTGGTTCTGTTCGATCTGGAAAGCGAATCCAGCAGGATTCTCGATCTTTCCGGGATAGTCGAAATTCCAGGTGCGATAGCTCTGAGTCACCCCCGTCAGAGATGGTCCTATTACCGTAACAATGCGATCTATCTGGCCAGCAGGGCAGGGGACATTCTGGTCAAACTGGATCAGGAGGGAAATGAGGTTGCACGGGTAACGGCTGAGGATGTCGGCCTGGATGAAATGGAGATCAGATACCTGACCACCGATTTCTATTCAAATGTCTGGGCCACGGACGGCACTGCCAATGCCATCCACAAATTCGATCGCAACCTCAACCACCTCGCAACCTTTGGTTCCAGGGGTAGAAGGAAACTACAGTTCGAGGGACCGAGGGGAATCAGCCTCTGGCGTCGGTTCGGACAGGTGATCATAGCCGAATCGAAGGGCGCCCAGTACTACTGGGTGGGAGCAGATGCACACACGATAAGCGCCGTGCAGGAGGGCGCATCACTCACACTGAATTACACGCTGACAGAACATTCGTACGTTACGGTGAGGGTGCGTTACTCCGGTGGAGGCCTGGCAGAGGTCTATCGCAGGCAGTTCCGAAATTCGGGAGCAAGACAGGAAACGGTAATCCTCTCGCGGCAGCGTCCCCTTGCATGGCTAGAGCTGGTTGTTGAACCGACCTACTCCTCATATACCTACAGGGAGAAGGTCTTCCATTTGAGGTTCCGGGAGGGAATATCGAACTGAATTCTGTCAACCGGCAGAAGCCTGAAAGCGGGCAGTTATCCCGCCACGAAGTGAAGCGGAAGCTCATTCATCTGAGTTCCAGCGGTATCCCACTGATCATTTTCATTCTTCCACCTGATTTTGGCCTGGGAGTTGTAGCCGCCCTGCTTGTCATGGCTATCACGGTGGATGTGGTCCGTCTGCGCATTCCCGCTGTACAGCAGTTCTTTGAGAATTTTTTCGGACAGGCGATGCGTCCCCATGAAGCAAACGAATTGACCGGCTCCACTTTTCTCTGTCTGAGTGCACTGGTATGCATCGTGCTTTTTCCCCTGCAGATAGCTGTTACGGCTCTCTTCTTCCTGACCATAGGCGATACGGCGGCCGCTCTGGTCGGTCAGAAATGGGGGAAGACAGTCCTGGTACCGGGCAAGACACTGGAAGGAACTATGGCATGTCTTGTTACGTGTACTATTGTAGTGGTGATAATGCCGGGTGTACCATTGATTGCAGGGCTGGCGGGAGCATTTACTGCAACGATCGTGGAATTGTTCGGAACCGAGACCATCGACGACAACTTCGGCATCCCGGTGCTTTCGGCAGTTGTCATCTGGATAGTAGCATCAACAGTGATTTGAGATAATGTACAGGACTCTTGAAAACCCTGATATTGAACGCATTGCAGACGTGCTCGGTGTGGAGGCCAAACTGGAGGCCGACCACTGGTGTATGATCCTCGACGTTCCAGAGCACCAGAGGTACGTAAGGCTTGAGATTTATCCGGAGATAAGTATAGGAAGGGACTCGGGTGCGCTGGTCAGTGCATACACACACAGTGCGCATCTCCAACTTCATTTCGTCACAGGTTACGTGATCAGCACACTTCTTGGAGAGGTGACATTCGTCGCGGAACGCGAGGGCTTCATGAGCGGCCTCACTGTGGAACGGGAGGCAGCCTGCTCCCTGTATGCCAACGTCGACAACGATGTGCTGAGCGGTGATTTCACCAGGCTGGGCCCTGAGGTGATGCTCTCGGGAATAGCGCTCTGCCTCACGGATGATTTCTCAGACTTCCTCGACGAGGAGGAAGAACCCCCTGTAGGTGACCAGCAATAACAAAGAATCGTTCAGGTGCGGCTATATAGCCATAGCCGGCGCTCCAAATGTCGGCAAATCAACTCTTCTCAATTCCTTCATGGGGATGAAACTGTCAATCATCACCTCAAAACCTCAGACGACACGGCGAAATATCCTGGGTATCCTTACCTCCGATGATTACCAGGCCATTCTAATCGACACACCCGGTCTGATCGACCCATCGTATCGGCTGCAGTCATCTATGCGTGCTCAGGCAGTCAGTGCCATTCGTGCAGCAGATGTGCTGTTGCTGATGGAGGATGCCGTCAGGGCGGTTGAAAGGGGTCCGGGCAAACAGACGGTAAAGGCGATTGAAACGGCAGGCAGGACGACTCCTGTCGTACTGGTTCTGAACAAGATCGACAGGGTACGGAAGGATGATCTCCTGCCGGTCATGGAGCAGTACAACAGCAGGTGGCAGCCGGCAGCCATTGTACCGATCAGTGCGCTGAATGGCGACGGAGTGGAAGTTCTTCTGAACGAGACGATCCGAATCCTCCCCGAAGGCCCGTCTCTCTATCCCGAAGAAATGATCACGGAGCACCCCGAGAGGTTCTTTGTTTCGGAGTTCGTCCGCGAAGCGGTCTTCAACCGTTTCGGCAGGGAGATTCCTTACTCGACTGCAACAGCAGTAGAGGAGTTTCGGCGGGGCAGTGGCAAGACCTACATATCTGTGAACATCTACGTCGAACGGGAATCCCAGCGTCCAATACTGCTGGGCAAAGGCGGCAGGGCGATCAAGGAGGTTGGCAGCAGGGCCAGGGAATCGATCGAGGAATTTCTGGGTGAGTCTGTCTACCTGGATCTCTGGGTCAAGGTGAGGAAGAATTGGCGGAGCAGGGATGCTCACCTGAAAGATCTCGATCTGATCTGATCCGAGCAGATTGATATTAATTGCCGGCCTTTTTGCTTTTCACAATCTACGACCGTCTCTAGTTTACGTAGGCTGGAAGTCAATATTCCAATTGAGAGGAATCCGATAGTTCGATGCTGCGCCCCAAAAAGCACATAACGCGACAGAAAATGAAAGAGGACAGGTTCGTTTCCGAGACGGTCAAGGCCGCCGAATGGATTAAAAAGAATCAGTCGATGCTGACAGTGGGTGCTATCGCTGTTCTGATTGCAGGGGTTGTAATCTGGGGATATGTGACAGCCCGTCAGGCTGCCGAAAGGGAAGCTTCTCTTCTGACCCTGCAGGGTGGATATGCCATCGAATTCGGCGATCTGGACCAGGCGCGCGACCTGCTTGTTGAAGCGGTTGAAAGGTACGGCAGCGTACCGAGCGCCCGGCGAGCCACCCTCATGCTGGGGTATCTATTCTTCCGTCTGGGTGCGATCGATACCTCCCTCACATATTATGAGCTCTACCTGGATAAGTATTCGAAAGGTGGCATGCTGCGAGCATCAGCGATGGCAGGAGTGGCAGCCTGCATGGAGCAGTCTGGAAGCAATACTGAAGCCGCAGAGATGTATGAAAAAGCCGCAAGAGAGAACAGGGGCGGTCAGAAGTCCGCTCACTATCTGCTGCAGGCGGGACGTGCTTACAGACTGGCAGGTCAGAGTCAGCAGGCAATGGCAGTATACGAGCGGTTGAAATTGGAGTATCCTAATGAGGCAGAAGCCGATCGCGCAGCACTTGAGCTGGCACAGCTTGCCCGCCAGGGAGGTTGAACAATGACCGATGAGCCCAACAGTCAGAGCGTGTCCCCGATAAACGATGACAAACTCTGGTCTGTCCTTTCATATGTTCCGATTATCTGTCTGATCCCTCTTCTTCAGGAGGAAACCGACAGCGATCTGCGCAGGCATGCCCGTCAGGGAGTAGTCCTGATGCTGCTGGAGATCCTGATCAGCATACTGCTGATACCCGGGGTTACTACCGTGCTGTTCAGTGTAGGTCTTCTGATATGCATCGTCTTCGCTCTCATCGGAGCCGTCAATGCATCTCAGGGCAAATACTGGCGCATCCCGGTGATATCTGATATAGCAGAAGGACGGGGGATCAGCAGGGAAAAGAGCTGATATCCGTTCCAGGTCTCTACCCGGCATGAAGCTTCATAAAGCAGTTCCTGCTATCCTGATCATTTGCCATATGGCCGGATCTGCCAACGTATTCGCCCAGGTTTCGCCTGATTCAGGTACTCAGGACCCGGAAGCGGCACGATACCGCCGTATATACCAGTTCAGGAACCTCATAAGCGCCTATATCGACTCTCTACACGCCAGCGGCGTCGAGGAGGTGTTCACCCTGGGTAAAGGCGGGAACGCCCCTCAGGACGCGATTGAGAAGATGAACAGGGTCCTGGACGGCACTTTCCGCAACCCTGAGGCACACCGTATCTCTGATGCCGTACAGGCCTGGGGACGGGGGCTCAGATGGGAATTCCGCGATCTTGGAGAACCGCTTGTCACGAATGTCATAATCGAGAAGAGTACGCATACTTCCCGATTCTACAACGGCGAAGATCTGCTGATGAGCACCAGTATCGCCACCGGCAATCCTGAAATAGGAAAGGACACACCAGAAGGCTCCTATCACGTTCTCTACGTTGATTTCAAACCGATCAGCCGCTGGAAACGGGGTAACGTTCCTTACGGCCACGAATACAATCCTTACGGCAGTCGTCAGATTCCCTTTTTCCAGGACTGGACCCTGCACGGCAACAACGATCCAACTGCACTCGGCAAAGACATCTCCAAGGGGTGCGTGCGATTCTACAACTCCGAGATACTTGTGCTGGCCGAGCTGGTGAAATCGGTGAAGACCAGGGTTGAAGTAATCCGCTGACGGTTTTCCTGCAATTTATCAAAGAGGCATTCAAAAGCGCGGGCCGGCACGATATATCCACCGACTCAATCTGAATGTCGTATAAGATATATTATGTAAACTTATGGTTTGTTGATGCTATTTGATAACAAGGTTCAGGAGCTTGCCGGGTACGAAGATCTCCTTCAGAAGCTCCCCCTCCCGAAGGTAACGGGATACATTCTCGTGATTCCTGGCTTCTTCGAGCATCGCTTCCCTGTCAGAAGCCTGTGAGGCCGGAACCTCCACCTCCCCGCGGAGCCTGCCGTTGACCTGGAATACGAAATCAACCGTTTCGACCTCCAGTCCGTCTGGATCGGGCCGCGGCCATCTGTGCCTGAATACGCTTTCAGTTTCTCCGAACCGATGCCAATGCTCTTCGGCCAGATGAGGAGCAAAGGGAGCGAGCATGTGGATCAGGATACCCAGACCGTGCCCCATAACCATCTGATCGAGTTCTGAAGCGGGCTCGAAACGACTCAATTCGTTATACAGTTCCATCATTGCCGCAACAGCGGTGTTGAAATGGAAATCGTGGCAGTCGCGGTGCACCTTTTTCAGCGTATGCTGCGTCTTTCGGTAAACACGGCCGGCCTGCGTGCTCATATCCGCCATTGATATGTGCCCTATACCGTGAAATGCCTGTGCAGCATCCATATTCTCCACGCAAAGCCTGTGTATGCGGCTGAGGAAGCGGTTGGCGCCGTGAACGCCTTTTTCGGTCCACTCGAAATCCCTCTCCGGCGGAGCGGCGAAGAGGATGGTAATGCGGGCGGTGTCTGCTCCCCATTCATCCACAAAGGGTCCGACGGGTACAACATTGTTCTTCGATTTCGACATCTTGTCGCCGAACCGCAGGACCATTCCCTGAGTAAAGAGCGTCTTGAACGGCTCTGTAACGCCAATGAGGCCGGAATCGTAAAAGACCTTCACCATAAAGCGGCTGTAGAGCAGGTGCAGAATGGCGTGCTCTATGCCTCCGATGTAGTGATCCACCGGAATCCATTCGTCTGCTCTGGGCCGATCCCATGCCTGTTCATCATTGTCAGCGTCACAGTAGCGAAGGTAATACCACGATGAATCGACGAAGGTATCCATCGTATCGGTTTCACGCCGGGCCTCACCGCCGCATTCGGGGCATTCCACCCCGACCCATTCCTCCACGGCTGCAAGCGGACTCTGCCCCCGGGGCAGGTAGTCGATATCCCCCTCCGGAAGCAGCACGGGCAGATCGCTCTCCGGTACAGGGACTATACCGCAGGCCTCGCAGTGTATCATCGGTATGGGCGCACCCCAGAAGCGCTGGCGGCTGATAAGCCAGTCTCTCAGACGGTATGTAACCGAAGCCCCCCCCTGCCCCTTTTCCTTCAGATCTTCAGATATTGCCTCGATCGCCTCTTCAACGGTCAGCCCGTTGAAGGGAGCGGAATTGATCAGTGTGCCAGGTCCTGTATAGGCTTCATTCTCCGGGGCATCTGCGCCCTTTTCAGGCTCAACCACCTTGCGGATCTCAAGCCCGTAACGGAGCGCAAACGCATAATCCCGCTCGTCGTGGGCAGGAACACCCATGACTGCACCGCCGCCATACGATTCGATCACGTAGTCCGCTACCCAGATCGGTATCGCTTCCCCGGTAGCCGGATTGAGGGCCGTGAGTCTGAGATCCACTCCATCCTGAACACGATCTGCCGCAGTCCGCTCTATTTCGGTCTTCCGGAGGGCTTCTTTGATATATGCCTCAACTTCATCGCGATTCGGGCATGCCTGGAGGAGGTATTCCATCCACGGGTGCTCAGGCGCCAGAACCATGAATGTAGCGCCAAAGAGCGTATCGGACCTCGTAGTGAACACTTTGAGAATAGGTTCGGCTTCCCCCTTACCCTTCGAGACAGCCTCTTTCGCACGACCCTGCAGGCTGAATTCAACGTCGGCGCCCTCAGAGCGGCCGATCCAGTTCGCCTGCATCACCCTGACCCTTTCGGGCCACTCTTCGAGCAGATCCAGGTCATCCAGAAGCCGTTGAGCATACTTCGTGACTCCGAAGAACCACTGTGGAAGCTTCTTCTTCTCCACAGTGGATTCGCATCTGTAACAGGAACCACCTTCAACCTGTTCGTTTGCCAGAACGGTCTGGCAGCTCGGACACCAGTTGACGCTGGAGAATTTCCTGTAGGCCAGCCCCTTCTCGAACAGGTGGAGGAATATCCACTGCGTCCACCTGTAATACCTGGGATCACAGGTAGCCAGTTCACGGTCCCAATCGTACGCCAGGCCAAGTTTGTGAATGGTTTTCCTGTAATTATCTATGTTCGTAAGGGTCCACTGCCGCGGATCGGCGCCTCTTTCTATCGCGGCATTCTCTGCAGGCAATCCGAATGCATCGTAACCCATCGGATGGAGCACCGATTTGCCCTCTTTTGTCAGCAGTCTTGCAAGAAGATCTCCAATGACATAGTTCTTGAGATGCCCCATGTGAAGGTCCCCGCTGGGATATGGGAACATCTCGAGCACGTATACTTTTTCGTCGGCATTGTCAGAGACCTTGAATATGCCCTCCTCTTCCCAGTATTTCCGCCATTTCGGCTCAATATCCAGAGGATTGTATATTGTGTTATCAGGTTCTGTCATATCTATTTACACAGATGCCTTAATGTATTAGTTTAACTATTTTGCAGATCGCAGATCATGGATTAAACCGATGGAGCATTCTGGGGTAGGCAATGGTTTCCCGCAGATGCTCTATTCCGCATATCCACGTTACCGTTCTTTCGATCCCGAGTCCGAACCCGGAATGCGGTACCGTGCCGAATTTGCGCAGGTCTAGGTACCATTCAAATGCCTCCGAAGGCAGATCGTGTTCTCCTATCCGCTTCATCAGCTCATCCAGATCATCTTCACGCTGAGAGCCGCCAACCAGCTCGCCGTAACCTTCTGGTCCCAGCAGGTCACAGGCCAGTGCACATTCCGGACGTTCAGGGTCGAGGCTCATGTAGAAAGCCTTTATAACTGCCGGGAAGTGTGTCACGAAGAAGGGCTTGTCGAACTGCCTGGCCAGTTCTGTTTCCTCGGGGCTGCCGAAATCACCGCCCCATTCAAAGTTGAAACCGCCTTTTTGAAGCCTTTCGACCGCTTCATCGTAATGGATCCGGGGAAAAGGCGCTTCGACTTTCTGGAGCGTGGTCAGATCCCGCTCTAGGATCTCGAGCTCCTCGCCGCAATCCGAGAGTACGTCTTTCACAACAGCTTCCACCAGTTGTTCGATTACGACCATATTGTCTTCCAGATCGAAAAAGGCCATCTCCGGCTCAACCATCCAGAACTCGGTAAGATGGCGTCGTGTCTTGCTTTTCTCCGCCCTGAAGGTTGGACCGAAACAGTAAACCTTTCCGAAAGACATGATGTTGGCTTCGTTGTACAACTGCCCCGACTGGGTCAGGTAGACATTTTCACCGAAATACTCCACCGGAAAGAGAGTCGTTGTTCCCTCAACGGCAGCCGGTGTGAAAATCGGAGTGTCGACAAGCAGGAAACCGTTTGAGTCTAGCCAGTCGCGTATAGCCTTGATAACGCGGGCACGAACTCTCAGAATGGCCCACTGCCTGCGGGAACGGATCCAGAGATGTCTGTTGTCCATCAGGAATGCGGTGCCATGCTCCTTCGGGGTAATCGGATAGTCATCAGTTACCTGAATTGCTTCTATTCCGCCTTCCACTACGGCTATCTCGAAACCACCGGGTGAGCGTTCATCTGCACTGACCGTGCCCCGGATTATTACTGAGGATTCCTGGCCGAGAAGATCACATGTCTCCAGAGTTGCCTCATCAACATCCTGCTGCCGCACGACACACTGGATTACCCCTGTTCCATCCCTCAGAAGCAGGAAGCGTATCCCCCCGCTGGAACGCTTGTTATAGAGCCATCCCTTGAGGATTACCTCTTCATCGACGTGACTGCCGATATCTCTTATGTATGTGTGATCCATACTCAATCAGATCCTTATATCCGGAAACGTCTCGACTGGAATTCGAGGAAGTCCATTATTGAATGAATCAGTGAATAAATCTCGGAATCTCCCGTTGGGTATTCCACACGCACGCTCCCCTCTCCGTGGAACATGTGGATCTTGCCCTTGATCGCCCTCAGCCCCTGGATCTCGTGATAGGGAATCCTGCTCTGCAGCTCCCGGGCTATGACGTGAATGCGGTGGTTTGTAATAACCAGGTCGACCTTACGATCCCTGTTTCCCCACGCTCTTATGCGTGCCCTTACCTTGAGGCCCTTTCCGAATATCTGCCTGTTCTTCAGTACCGCCAGTATCTTCTCCCCCTCCCCCAGCTTGAGGCTGAAGTCGGGCGCAGGTACAATGCCCCAGGCCGCTCCCGTGACCGAAGATGAGACCGCTTCGCGCAGAGCCCCTTCTGACTCTGAACAGGCAAGAGCGAGGCTCTGACCGCACCGGTCGCAGCGTACCCGCTGTGCAAGGTTCTTGTGCTGGCACGACGGGCATAACCAGTGGAGGGGCGCACAGCACTGAGTGCAGGAACGACGATTGTTCAATTGCCGGATTCCGCACGATGGACAGTGAACGAAGATCCCTGTTTCGTCAGCTTCAGCAGTGATCCACAATCTCTGTCCGGATATATCCTCATATTCTTCTTTATCTTTCTCCTCCACCACCGCATCATCCAGCCCCATCGGGTCAAACTCCTCCTCAATCTCCTCCTCTTCCACCACTTCGATATCCAGCTCTTCTTCGAGCCATTCTTCAGTGAGAGCCTCTTCCTCTTCTATCCGCGTTTTCTCAATCCCTTCATCTTCCTCCACCAATACTTCATCGGCCTCTTCCTCCTCCTCAGCCTCTACCAGCGGCTCTTCGGCCTCTTCCTC
>CAZWVF010000006.1:42850-67541 GCA_964637695.1 uncultured Gemmatimonadota bacterium
CGGCTCTTCGGCCTCTTCCTCCGTCTCATCCCCATCGACCATCGGTTCTTCAGGGATTGGAGTCGGCTCTTCCCTTACGGGCAATTCGGGCTCTGCGGCAGGTTCCTCTTCGACCTCAAGTTCGGATTCGGGAGGAGCTGCATCAGGTTCCGGTGACCAGGATTCGATATCAGCGGCCAGTCGTGTGATACCCCCTTCGGCGTCCTCGATGCGCTGAAGGGCTTCTTCGGCGGCTTCCTGGTCGAGAACGGCCTCTGCTTCGGCTATCTCCTTTGCCTCATCCTGTGAAGGAACACCTGCGGAACGAAGGAAATGGTAGTAGTGATAGCCATCCTGAGTGTTTCTGTCGAAGTCTCTGATGGCCATCAGCACCTCACGATCAGAAATTCTCCTTACGCCGCGGCTGTGCCCGACGACAAGGGCGAGATCGGCGACAGAACATATCACTCGCGGGATACCCTGCGAATACCGGTAGATCTCCTTCACCGCGCTCTCAGTGAAGAGGACTGGACCGGTGTAGCCTGCAACCTTGATCCGGTATTCCAGCATTCGCCCCGTATCGGCCAGATCCATACTGTGCAGGAAATAACGCACCGGAAGGCGCTGGTAGAACTCAGGCAGACTCTTCATGGTGGTTTCGAGTTCGCTCTGTCCGCTGAATATGAAGGTCAGCAGGAAGGTCTCTCCAACCGTGTAATTGAGCAGGACCCTGAATTCCTGCAGCAGTTCGGGGCGATCTGCCAGCAACTGACCTTCGTCCAGTATGAATACGCAGCGCTCACCCTTTTCATACATTTCGATCAGGGCTTCCCTGAGCTGCAGGAGGGTCTGGATCTTCTCCCCTCTCGACTCACCCAGACCGAGCTGACGCAATATCTCCCACAGTATCTGGTTGGGTGTCAGGGTCGGATGATCTATGAAAACCAACCTGTAATTCTCTTCGGTGGAACTGCGCAGATCCTTCTCCAGACGCCTCAGAACGCTCGTTTTGCCATCCCCGGGATTTTCGCTTACCATCAGCGCTCCGCCCTTGTTGCCGGCGATTGCGTACTGAAGACGAAGCATGCATTCCCGGTGCTGTTTGGAGAGATAGAGCATATCGGGATCGGGAGTGAGCGCGAAGGGTGCCCTGCTGAATCCCCAGAAATCAAGGTAGCTCTGACCCAAACCCGTTTGCATTGTCACTGTCCTGTCGAGCCGAAACCACCGGCTCCGCGGAATGTAGCAGGCAGTTCTTCAGATTCCCTGAACGTTACCTGCATCACCGGTGAAATCACCATCTGGGCTATCCGCATCCCGTGTTCAACGGTGAAGGATTCCTTCCCGTGATTGATCAGGATGATCCTGATCTCTCCTCTGTAGTCACTGTCGATTGTACCCGGTGAATTGGGCAGGCTGATAGCATGATTGAGAGCAAGGCCGCTGCGAGGTCTGACCTGGGCTTCATATCCCACGGGAATGGCAACCGCCAGCCCGGTCGGCACCAGTGCTGTCTCACCCGGTGCTATCACCAGATCCTCCTCCAGCCAGGCACGCAGGTCTATCCCCGCTGCTCCATCACTCTCATAGCCGGGAATGGGGAGATCGCGCCGGGGACGAACCCACTGGATCTGAACTGTAAGATCGGTCTCTGCAAACTGATCTATATTCATTTCGGTTCCCATTCGTTACCCTCAGGTCAGGCAATCCCTACTCCGTCCATGCCGGAACTGATACCGTCTACAGCACCAAGCGCGGTCATTGTCAACCGTCCCGGAACAAGAATATCACATGTAACTCTGGCAATATCATCAGCAGTTACGGCTTCCAGGTTGCGGAGCACTTCATCCATGGAGATGACCCTCTCCTCGAAGAGCAATCCCTTTGCAAGCCGTGACATGCGGTTGAAGGTGCTCTCCAGGGCAAACATCAGCTGGCCCTTTACCTGCTCTTTTGCACTTGTCAGCTCCTCTTCGTCCACACTTCCGCCCGACGCGATGGTATCGAGTTCCTCGCGAATCAGATCGAGCGCCAGGGAAGCATTCTCCGGATTGCTGGCAAAATAGAACCCTGCCGTTCCGGTCTCTTCAAAGAGCGAGGTTATTCCGCTGACCGTGTACACCAGACCACGCTTCTCTCTCAGTGACTGGAAGAGCCGGCTGCTCATTCCGCCCGAAAGCAGGTTCATGAGTACGACCAGTGCGTACCTGTCCTGGTGCAGATAGTAGAGCCCGTTTCCTCCGATTATCACGTGCGCCTGCGAAATATCCCGGGAGTGGAGGTTTAACTGCGACCTGCCTTCAGGCTGCTGCCGCTGGCGCGCCGACACCGGTTCGGTATTCAGATCTACGAATTTCATCGAAGCAAGTTCGACGACATGTTCGTGTTCGAGGGATCCGGCCGCGGCGACGAGCATGTTGTCGGTCCGATAGCGCTGATCTATGAACTCCCGCAAGATCTCCGGTGTGAGCGATCCTACCGTCTCCTCTGCTCCCAGTACGGGATGCGCCAGAGGATGTCCGTCGTAAAGATCCATCAGGAAAAGCTCGTGAACCCATTCATCGGGAGTATCGATAGAGGTCTTGATCTCCTCCTGTACCACCTGCTTTTCCCTCTCCAGTTCAGCTGGATCGAGCAGGGAGTTCTGCATCATGTCACTCAGAACGTCTACAGCGACCGGCAGGTGTTCATCCAGGATCCTTGTGAAAAAACATGTATGGTCCTTAGAGGTAAATGCGTTGAGGTAACCTCCAAGCCTTTCCAGTTCGTAGGCGATGTCGAAGGCAGTACGCCTTCCGGTTCCCTTGAAGAACATGTGTTCAAGGAAATGTGCACTGCCTTCGGTTCCCTGCCGCTCATCACGGGAACCGGACAGGCTCCAGACTCCGAAAGCAACCGATCGCACGAAAGGCAGCGACTCGGTCACTACCACCATACCGTTGTCCAGCACAGACCGCTGGAAGTTGTCAGAGGATCTGATATGGTCGTCAGAAGTGCTCGACATGCCGGTTCCTATCTCGGGACCCTGCTTATCCAGGCCTTCTCTTCTCCAAGTTCCCTGATGGCTTCTTTCAGGCTCAGCCTGATCTTGCCGCTATCGTTGAAACCGAGACACTTGACCCAGATTTTGTCCCCATCACGCAGTACATCTTCGACCTTTTCAACCCGTCCTTCAGCCAGTTCGGAGATATGGCACAGTCCGTCCTTGCCGGGCATAATCTCAACAAATGCACCGAATTGGACGATAGACTGTACTTTGCCCTCGTAGAGCTTGCCCTCTTCCGGCTCCTCTACCAGCGAAGAGATCATCTGAAAAGCCTGTTCACACCCCTCCTTTTCAACCGAGGCGATGGTCACCAGACCATCGTCGTCTATGTCGATCTTCGCCCCTGTCGCTTCCTGGATCGACCTTATTGTCTTGCCGCCCGGACCGATTATCTCTCCGATCTTGGTCGGATGGATCCTCAGGCCGATGATCCTGGGTGCCCTGTCACTGAGTTCCGATCGAGGTTCGGGCATGACGCTGCTCATGGCATCGAGGATATGTATCCTTGCGATGCGGGCCTTCTCCAGAGCTTCTGCCATCAATTCTCTCGACACACCTGAGATCTTGATGTCCATCTGAATGGAGGTTATGCCATCGCGGGTTCCCGCCACCTTGAAATCCATATCACCCAGGTGATCCTCAGTACCCGTTATGTCTGAAAGGATGATTGAACGGTCACCCTCCTGAATGAGCCCCATCGCAACTCCGGCGACAGGATCCTTGATAGGAACACCGGTGTCCATCAGGGCAAGCGCCCCGGCACAGACCGTCGCCATGCTGGAGGACCCATTCGACTCAAGGATGTCGCTGACGATCCTGATCGTATAGGGGAAGTATTCCTCGGTTGGAATAACAGGACGCAGGGCTCTCTCAGCCAGCGCTCCGTGACCGATTTCGCGTCTGCCGGGACCTCTTTCGGGACGCACTTCACCGACGCTGTAAGAAGGGAAGTTGTAGTGAAGCATATACGACTTCCACGATTCTCCTTCCAGTTCATCCAGCTTCTGTTCGTCCTGCTTGGTCCCCAGCGTCACTACTGCCAGTGCCTGAGTCTGGCCTCTGGTGAAAATCGCCGAGCCGTGCGTGCAGGGAAGCATCCCGACTTCAGAGGTAATGGTCCTTATCTCATCCGGCTGGCGACCATCAGATCTTATTCCGCTCTCCAGGAGTGTCTTTCGCATATCCTTCTTCTGGATCTCGTGGGTCACATCCCAGACGAAACGCTGCTCATCAGGATACTCTTCCTCGGTTTCACTTCGTACCTGATCCATTATCTCTTCGATGACCATTTCACGCTCATGTTTGTCGGCGATCCTGTTCGCCTCCAGAACGCCATCGGTTGCTATCTGGTCAACTCTGGCAATGAATCCCTCTGAAGGAACGACTGGAGTATATTCGCTTTTCGGCACTCCCACTTCTGCCTTGAGTTCCTCAATCACATCAACTATCTGCCTGATGTGTTCATGCGCGAACTCAAGTGCTTCCACCAGTTCCTCTTCGGCTGCTATTCTTGCGCCGCCCTCAACCATAACGATGCTGTCGGCAGATCCCGCTACCACCAGCTCGATGATACTCTCTTCCATCTGGCTGAATGTCGGATTGATAACCAGCTGGCCGTCTATTTTCCCTACACGAACGCTTGCGATCGTTTTGGTAAACGGAATATCAGAAATAGCCAGGGCAGAGCTCGTACCTATCAGTCCCAGAAAATCGGCGTCGTTCTCCCTGTCACTTGAAATAATGTTCACATAGATCTGAATTTCATTCTGATAGTCATCCGGGAAGAGAGGCCTTATCGAACGGTCGATCTGTCTGGCAGACAATATCTCCTTCTCGCTCGGCCTGCCTTCACGTTTGAAGAAGCCGCCGGGGATCTTCCCGCTGGCATATGATTTCTCACGGTACTCAATCGTGAGGGGGAAGAATGGCAGGTCCTTCGGTTTCCTTGTGGCAGTAGCGGCAACCAGGACAACAGTCCCACCATACCGCACCCACGTTGATCCGTTTGCCTGTCGGGCAACCTTCCCCGTTTCAATCGAGAGGGTCCTTCCCCCTATTTCAATCTCTTTTCTTGCTGTCATAATTATTCTCTCTATCTTGAAAATACCCTCTTCGGACAGGACCTTCCCGTCCGACTTTCGGTTACTTCCTCAGCCCCAGCTCTTCAAGCAGGGACCTGTACTTATCCTTATCTTTTCGGCTCAGATAATCGAGCAGACGGCGCCTCTGACCCACCATTTTCAGGAGGCCACGCCGGCTGGCATGATCTTTCGGATGCATCTTCAGATGATCGGTCAGATATGTAATCCTCTCGGTAAGAAGTGCTATCTGGACCTCCGAAGAACCTGTGTCACTCTGAGAACGACCGAATTTTTCAACCAGAGCTGTTTTATCTTCCTTCTTTAAAGGCACTCAGTTTTCCTCCTGTGCAAGACTGCGTTCAGCATCAGTCACGTCGTTTTCTATCTGTTTCTTGAGAGCAACCGGGCCCTCAAATGTCTTCTCTTCTCTTAACCTTGCGTAGAACATCACCTCGATTGATTCGCCATAGATGTCTTCATCAAATTCGAACAGGTGCACTTCAATCATTCTCTTGCCGTTCTTAAACGTCGGTCTCGTACCGATGTTGCAGGCACCGCTGTACATGGAACCGCCGACTATTGACCGCACCGCATACACACCATTTCCAGGAATGCACTTCTCCGGATCTGGCAGTGATAAATTTGCTGTCGGGAATCCCAGTTCCCTGCCTCGCTGATCGCCGCGTATGACCAGCCCCTTCATGGAGTACGGCCTGTCCAGCAGTCGTCGTACCCGCTGAACATCCCCGTCGAGAAGCACTTTCCGGATGAGCGAACTGGTTATCGGATCGCCGTTATCCGTCACTGCATCAACAACTTCCACTTCGAATCCCAGCACGGGGGCCATAGTGCGCAGCAATTCAGGCCTGCCCCTTCTTCCCCTGCCGAAAGCATGATCGTATCCCAGAACGAGGAATCGGACACCAAGCGCTTCAACCAGCACGATGCGTACGAAGTCTTCAGCTTCCATCTGACTCAGCTGGCGGTTGAAAGGCAGGATCACAAGTGTATCGAGTCCCATTTCTTTCAGCAGTGCCAGCTTCTCTTCGTGGATCGATAGAAGAGGGGGAGCCGTGCCAGGTGCGATCACTCTCTGCGGATGCGGTTCGAATGTCAGCAGGATTCCTGTGCCGCCCCTTTCGGCGGCAATCGTCCTTATCCTGTTCAGCATTTCCTGGTGCCCCCTGTGTATCCCATCAAAGGCACCAAGGGTAACAACCGGGAACTCCGAAGGGGGAAGTGGGGGATCGAATCCGTATAGAATCTTCACCGAATCATCTCCCGAATCCGGCAGGGTCGGAAAGTACTGTTCTGGGCTGGAAGATTCCGTCCTGTCCAACTACAACCAGTTTGCCCACAGCCACCAGGTCATTTCTGCATACTGCACCAACGTAGGTCTGCTCGGCTGCATATCGAACAGATTCGGCCGGAAGGCGCAACTCGTTACCGTGTGTGATCCTTCTGGCCTGGGCTGCCGTGATTTCCACCCGCATCCGGGCCGGCAGCAGTTCAGACATCGGTCTGATCCATTCTCTTACATAGCCTTCCCCCTGCGGACTTGCCAGGGGGAAAGCCTCATCGACCGGGAAGGGGCCGATTTCCAGGCGTCTCAACCGTGTCAGGCACCCACCCACCCCGAGAGAATCCCCGACATCCCTGGCCAGGGCTCTAAGGTAGGTTCCGGTGCCAACCAGCGCGCTGAAGTCGATATCGGGCAGAGCCAGTTTTTCCAGCTCAAGGCTGTAGATATTGATATCACGAGCCTCCAGGTTGGCGGCTTCACCACGCCTGGCTTTTTTATATGCCGGTTCACCTTCGATCTTTACGGCCGAATACCGGGGCGGTACCTGCTCTACCTCGCCAACCCATTCCTGCAGGGCACTCCTGATGTCAGATTCAGCAAGAGCCGACACCGCCTCATCATCTGCTTCACATATCACAGAGCCGGTAAGGTCGCAGGTGTCGGTCTTGACGCCGAGACGGATTGTGCCGCTGTATGCTTTCGTGTATTCCTCAAGATACTGCATCAAGCGTGTTGCGCGGCCGACGAGAAGAATCAGGAGACCCGTTGCAAAGGGATCGAGCGTGCCTGCGTGTCCGACTTTGGCGCCCCCGAGGGCCTTCCTGACCCATCGTACAGCATCGAAGGAACTCCACTCCTCCGGCTTGTCGACCAGCACAAAACCCTCGCGTATCTGATCTTCTTTTACTTCAGCCAATTCTTCACCTCTGAAACGATTCGCTCCTTCACATCGTTCAGTGATCCTTCCATCCCGCATCCGGCGGCGTTCTCATGTCCACCGCCTCCGAATGCCTCAACGATCACCCTCACATCGATCTCACCGCGTGACCTGAGACTTGCCCTGAAGGTGCCATCGCCGGTCTGCCGTATGAAAACACCCACCTCCACTCCCTCGACCTGGACCGTGAAATCAACGATTCCCTCACTGTCCATATGTCCATCCGGGAAGTATGCGGCAATCAGATCGGACGTCATGGTCATCACGCACGTCCTGCCGTCGTGGCGGAGTTCAATGGAACTCAGCAGGTTGCCCAGAAGCCTGTAAAAGGATGCCGGACGTTCCAGATAGATACGCTGGGCGATCGTGGATGGATCTGCACCTGCCGCGACCAGCTGTGCAGCCGCCTGCAGACTGTGGGAGTCGGTATTGCCGAATTGAAATCGGCCGGTATCGGTCAGGATGGCCGCAAACAGCTGATCTGCAACGACAGGGGAGATATCTACGCCCAGTGTTCCAGCCAGTTGAAGTACCAGTTCTGCTGTCGATGCCCGTTCGGGATCAACGATCACTATGTCACCAAAAATATCATTGCTGACGTGGTGGTCGATATTGACTTCAAGAGCGCCGGGTGACATCCATCGATCGAGGTGATCGAGCACATCGCCCGCCCTCTCCCTTTCTGAGGCGTCCACGAATATCACCATCTGAAAGCGCTCTGCTTCTTCCAGGTTCTCCAGTTCGGGTGAGTCGGGTCTCAGAACCGGCCTGTCCATCAGAAACTTATATTTCTTCGTGATGGTATCGGAGATAACGACCTCGGACTGCTTGCCGGCCGATTCGAGAATCCCTCGTAGACCGAGCACAGATCCGACGGCGTCTCCATCGGGATTCACGTGGGTTGAGATAAGTATCCTGTCGACATCCTCCAGCGCCCTCTGGAGGGTTTTCATACTATTATTGTGAGTCATTGCGTTCATCAGCCAGCCGTTTCAGCAAAGCATCCATTTGAAAACCCCGATCGAGCGATCTGTCATAGACAAAGCGCAATTCGGGTGTATTCCTCAGTTTTATCGATTCACCCAGTCGCTTTCGCAGAAAGCCGGCGGCTGCCGAAAGTCCTGCCATGATCTCTTCCGGGTCATCCATCTCACCTGCAGTCACATAAACAGCAGCTACGGAAAGATCCCGGCTGACCTTTACTCCGGTTACAGTTACGAAACCAATACGTGGATCTTTGACCTCCCGTTCGATCAGCATCCCGACGACTTTCTTGATCTCGTCCCCGATCCGTGCGGTTCGATTGAATTGCCCCATCGATCAGGTCCTAACGGAATTCAAGTGTGTAATCCTGCATGTAGCACTCAGACTCACGATCCACGCGATTCACAACCTTGCTGAGCACGGCATTGGCGAATGCCCGATCGTTTGTGACGATAGCCACACCTATCGCGGCCGACTGGTGAAAGTCCTGCTTATCCACTTCGGACACGCTGACATTGAATTCATTGCGAATCTTCGAGGTAAGTTTTTTGAGGATCGCTCTCTTCTCCTTCAGAGACCGGCAACCGGGCAGGTGAAGCTGGATCAGAACAGTCCCGACGGTCATGGCTGATTACAGGGTCCTTGCGATCTCTTCGCGCATGTATATTTCTATGATGTCACCCACCTTGATATCGTTGAAATTCTCGATTCCAACGCCGCATTCGAATCCCTCTCGAACCTCTTTGACGTCATCCTTGAATCTCCGGAGGCTTCCAACCCTGCCGTCGAATACCAGGATTCCGTCTCTGACCAGTCTGACCGTGCTGTTCCTGCTTATCTGTCCTTCGACTACCATGCAGCCGGCAATAGCACCGACTCTGGGAATCCGGAAGGTGTCCCTGACCTCCAGAGTGCCTGTTATCTCCTCCTTGATCTCCGGTTTGAGAAGACCCTCCAGCCCCTGCTTGATGTCCTCCACTGCTTCATAGATGATGTCGTAGAGTCTGATTTCGACTCCTGTTTCATCTGCCACTTCTCTGGCATTACGATCGGGTCTGACATGAAATCCCACGACAATGGCATTCGAGGCCTGCGCCAGCATCACGTCCCTCTCGTTGATCCCGCCCACTCCCTGGTGGATAACACGGACCTGAACCTCTCCTGTGCTCAACTTGTGGAAGGAGTCGCTCAGGGCCTCGACAGATCCGTCGGTATCGCCCTTGACGATCAGGGGCAGTTCCTCGATTTCACCCTCTTCGATCCTGGTCCGGACATCACTGAGTGCCATCGCCTGGCGAACTGCAAACTCCTGCTCTCGCCTGATCTGCTGGCGTTTCTGCGAGAGGATCCTGGCTTCCTTTTCATCCGCCACGGTATGGAAGGAATCTCCCGGCTGCGGCAAGCCATCGAAACCAAGAATCTGTACAGCCTGAGAAGGATGTGCATCACGCCGCGGCCGACCCCTGGGATCGAATAGTGCCCTGGCACGCCCGGAATGCATGCCGGCCAGGAAGGGATCTCCCTCCTTCAACTCACCCTTCTGTACCAGCACAGTTGCCACAGGCCCCCGCCCCTTGTCGAGTTCTGCTTCCAGTACCACACCCCTGGCCAGGCCGGTTCGGTCGGCTTTCAGTTCCAGCATTTCCGACTGCAGCAGGATCATCTCCAGCAGTCTGTCAACACCTTCCCCGGTTTTGGCCGAAACCGGCACGGCAACCGTATCTCCGCCATACTCCTCGACAACGATGTTGTGCTGCGTGAGCTGCTGCTTGACTCCGTCCGGATCGGCGTCGGGAAGGTCGATCTTGTTTATGGCGACAACCAATGGAACACCAGCAGCTTTTGCGTGGTTGATTGCCTCTACAGTCTGCGGCATGACTTTATCATCAGCAGCCACTACCAGCACGACCAGGTCTGTAAGCTGGGCGCCTCTTGCACGCATGGCGGTAAACGCCTCGTGACCCGGCGTATCGAGGAAGGTCACATTGCCGCCTTCGGTCTCCACCTCGTAGGCACCAATATGCTGGGTGATTCCGCCTACCTCGCCGGCAACAACACGTGTCCGTCGGATATAGTCGAGGAGTGAAGTTTTACCGTGGTCCACATGTCCCATTACGGTGACAACAGGAGCCCGGGCAGTGAGCTTCTTCTTGTCCTGCTCCTCTTCAATTTCCTCCAGAAAATCCGCCCCGTATTCCTCAATCGATTCCACATCGAATCCGAATTCATCGGCAATGAATTCGATCGTCTCCATCTCGAGGCGCTGGTTTATCGTCACCACCAGGCCCAGCTGGAAACAGGCTGTAATAATATCGCTGGGTGAAAGTTCCATTTGTGAAGCCAGTTCAGACACGGAAGCGAATTCGGTGATCTGGATGACCTTCTTCTCCTCAACTTCGGCGATCTCATCCACCAGCTCTTCCGAGTCACGTCTGCGCTTCTTAACCTTTGTGCGTCCGTGACCACTTCTGATATCTGCCAGGGTTTCCTTGATCGTTGATTTGACTTCCTCTGCATCAATGGCCTTGCGACCCTTCTTTCTCTTCTTCTTCCTTTTCGCCTCGGCAGGTGCCGGTCTTTGTGCCGGAGGACGCCTCTCCTTGACCCTCGGAGCCCTTCTCTCAATGATCTTGGGCCCGCTACCCTCTGTTTCACGTGCCTCCTTGCTCTGCCTTATCCTCTCTCGAAGGCTTGCACCTGACAGCCTGCCGGCAGTCACATCTGCATCAATCTCAACTCCTTCTGCTGCTTTCATTGCATCGATAGCGATTTCTTCAGTCTCTGCTGCCTCTGCACCGTCTGCGACTTCGATCGACTCCTTTTCAGCAGAGAGAACAGCGGGCACTTTAATTTCCTCTTTCTCTTCCTCAATTGCCGGTCCCTGTGGCGCAGCGGCCTTCTCTGCCGCCAGGCGCTTCGCTTCAGCAGCCTGCCTCTTTATGCGCTCCGACTCGCTCTTGACGCGTGAGAGCTTCTCAACGACCCTTCGGGCAGCTTCATCACCCGGCCTGGTGACGGTTTTCTTCTCCTCAGCCACACCGTGACTTTCAGCCTTCCTTCTGGCAGCAGCTGCTTCCTTCTCCGCTTTCGCAGCTTCCATTTCAGCCTTTTCCAGTTCCTTGCGCTTTATTGCTACTTCCTTCTTCCGGGCTTCTTCGGCCAGAGCTTCCGCTTTCCGCCCCTCGAAATAATCAGTAATAGCTTCGAGCATCAATTCGTTGACAGGACTCATATGGCTCCTGGTTTCGAAGCCGATATTATTTAAGACTTCGATCATGGCCTGACTTGATACCTTGAACTGTCGCGCCACTTCATATACTCGGTTCTGCTTGCTCAAACCTGCCTCCGTAAAGCCTTATTAATTGCATCGGCCAATCCCCGGTCTGTGATGGCAACAACTGCCACTTCTCTTCGACCGAGCGCTCTGCCGAGCGATTTCCTGCTGCCCAGTTCAGTCATGGGTACTCTCTGTACCCTGCTGAGTGCCTGCATCTCATCTCTTATTGCACTGCCGGCGTCCCTGGCCAGAAAGAGATGTACAAAATTACCTCTGTGAACCACCGCACGCACAGAATCCCTGCCTGCAACGGCATTGCCCCCCTTCAGGGCAAGACCGATCAGATTATTCGGTGCCTCGTTGCTCTTCATCTTCAGCTTTTTCTTTCACCTCAGGTTCTTGCGTCCCCACGGCTTCCTCAGCAGATTCCTCCGTTTCCTTTTCAGGCTCTCGAACCTCTTCTTCCACCGTTTCGGTGGTCTCTTCTTCTTCGGAAGAATCAGATTCATCCTCCCGTTCTTCATTCCGGCGCAGGATATCGGTTTCGATAATCCACTCCCGCTCATCGAGACCGTCGACAATCAGATCAGGTATTGCCGGTCTGGTTGATCCGGCGACACCCTTCTGCTCTGCTGCCCCCTCACCAGATTCCGGAAATTCGACCTCCGGTTCTCTCTCCGGGGGTACGTACGGCTGGCCCGTGTACGCCTCGAGTGCTTTGATTATCCCCTTATAAGTGGCGGGACCGATCCCGGGGATCGCCTGTATCTCGTCGGGAGTCATTTCCAGCAGATCCTGTATGTATTCGATTTTCCTCACCCTGAGCAATTCTCCCTGGTGCTCGGTGATATCAAGTTCTCCAATCCGCTGATAGATGCCCTCGACCTCCTTGAGGGCTCTGTCGTAGTCCGATTCTGAAACAACGTCTATGCGGTAATCGACGAGTTCGCCAGCCAACCGTGCGTTTGTTCCTCCCGGTCCCAGTGCAAGCGGGATCTGGTCTTCCGGCATGATGAGCGTCATCTCCCGCCGTTCGTCATCTATCAGCACCCGGCTGGTCTTCGCCGGACCGATTGCCTTTGTTACGAAAAAGGTGACGTCAGGACTCCACGGTACGATATCTATCCGTTCGTTGTTCAGCTCCCGTACGATGCTCTGAACGCGCGACCCTTTCATTCCGACACATGCTCCGACAGCATCTACCCTCAGATCGTGGCTGCGCACCGCAACCTTGCACCGCTCGCCGGGAGCCCTTGTGATCTTCTTTATCTCGACGATCCCCTCGTAGATTTCCGGGACTTCTATTGCGAAAAGACTTCGAACGAATTCTTCATCGGCACGACTCAGAATGATCGAGGGTCCCTTGGCGTCCATCGAGACTTCCTTGACCAGAGCCCTGATCGTATCTCCCTGCCTGAAGTGCTCCCGCCTGATCTGCTCGCGATAAGGCAAAACGGCTTCGACACGTCCCACATTGACCAGAAGGGCTCCACGGGTAACCTGCTGAACACTTCCGGTTATTATCTCGCCTTCGCGGTCGAGGTACTCCTCGAAAATCCTGTCGCGCTCAGCTTCCTTTATCCTCTGCTGCAGAACCTGCTTGGCTGCCTGGATTGCTGTCCTGCCGAAAGCTGTTACCGGTACGTCCACATATATATGCCAGCCCACCTCGGTTTCCGTATCCAGCTTGCGAGCATTCTCAAGTGAGATCTGCAGCAGAGGCTCCGTGATCTCCTCTTCTGTCTCCACAATCTCTTTGACGATACCAAGCGAGATATGTCCCGTCTCCTTGTCGACATCCACGTCGACAGGATCGAGTGTGCCCAGAGCTTTCTTGGCTGCCGTCAGCAATCCAATTTCCAGGCTCTCGAACACTATTTCTCTCTTCAGATTCCTCTCGCGGGCTATCTGGCTCAGAGCTTCGATTATTTCATAATTGATATCTTCAGACATTGATCCTCCAACCGGTTATTTGACCGGTTATGCTACATTAAGACCTCTATCGATCCTTCCAGGACTGATGACAGAGAGATTCTTTTCGGTTCGTTCTCGTTCTTCGTTTTTGTTGATCCCGACTCCGCAGGCGGTGGATCGAGAAGCAGGGAATCCTCTCCGACCTCCGTGAGCCGACCGATAACGGCTCGCGAGCCTCCATCCTCTTCTATTTTCAACTTCAATACTTCACCTATCGCCATCTCGAAATCACGGCGCGTCTGCAGTTTCCTGTCGAGCCCGGGCGAGGAGACTTCAATCGAGAGTGATCCCAGCAATTCCTCCTCATGATCTATCTCACGTGACAATCTCCTGCTGATCCTCGTGCAATCTTCGACAGTCACACCAGCGTGCGTGTAGATGTAGACGCGGAGCAGGCCCGATCTGCTGCTGCCCGAAAGATCTGCTTCGACCAGCTCGACATCCTCCTCCAACTCGAGAACCCGGTCGATGCACTCCCGTATCAGAATCTCTCTACTGCCTGTTTCCACTGTTTCGACATTCCTCCACTCAGATTTAAACACACTCTTAACCTGACTCCGAGGACCTCCATGTTCAATTAGGCGCAATGCGATCCGATTAAAGGACCAGCAGAAACTTGCGGAGATCCCCGACCCGCCGGCCATTCTCCTCTCCTCAGGCGAGAGGAGTCCCGGTGGGGTCAGCAATCCGGATGAGTTGTTATAATTAAGGGATTCTATCAGGACAGCGCAATACTGTTGGTGATTTTAAACAGGGAGCCCTTATTAACACTATTCGCCCTCCGAGACGACCCGAACCAGTGGATCTCCCCGTTCAACTACCTGTCCCGCTTCGACGAGCACTTTATCGATCTTCCCGCCGATCGATGCTCTGATCAGGTTCTCCATTTTCATCGATTCAACGACAGCGACCCCGTCACCTTCATCTATTACAGCCCCCTCCTCGACTTCAATCGACAGAACCAATCCCGGCATGGGTGCGGTTATCTCTCCCGAATCGATCCCGCCACCGCCTACGGTGATTTCCTTCTTCAGATGGTATAGTCGCGTCTCTTCAACCTGAGTTGTGAACTGATGACCGGATAACGAAACGATATATCCTACCTCGATCCTTCTTATAAACAGGGGTATGCCCGTGTTGTCCAGATTCAACAGATACCTGTCATCGTGGATATGGTTGAGGGAGGCTCTCGATTGCCGGGTGATTCCCTTGCCCTGCCCGTACTCAAGCATGTATTCACTTTCACCGGAATCCCGTTTGAGCTTCAGATCGAAGACGATCCCGCCGATCGTAACCGTCCAGGCTATTTTCGCCATTCGCGCAGCTCCCTCCCCTTCAGAACCCAACCGCTTTCTCTTGTCCTCCCCTCCGATTTCCTTCTGTTTATCACTGCGATCGAACTCTGCTTCGAATCATGAAACAGGGCAGTAGCAACCGCTGCAAGGAAAACACTCTGGTCCATATCCTCGCCCGCACTCTCCCTTCGCTCCATCATCTCAGACACGATCTGAGTGTTGTACTCTCCTGACTGGAAAGCCTCGAAGGCAAGTATTTCGCGCAGGAATGGGATGATCGTGGTAACCCCGGTGATCTGGTATTCCTCCAGAGCCCGGTTGATACGATTGATCATCGCGGTTCTGTCAGGTGCCCAGGCTACGAGCTTGGCGATAAGGGGGTCGTAATGAAGGGTGACCCTGCTGCCAACGGTGATCCCGCTGTCGTGCCTTATTCCAGGTCCCGAAGGTGCTTCGATATGATCAATCAGGCCGGGTGAGGGGAAGAAGTTGTTATCGGGGTCTTCGGCGTATATACGCACTTCGATGGAATTGCCCGAAGGCTCGATCTCTTCCTGACTGTATCCGAGTGGATGACCTGCTGCGATCCTCAACTGGTCGGACACGAGATCGCGTCCTGTGACCATCTCGGTGACAGGATGTTCCACCTGCAGGCGGGCATTTACCTCCAGAAAGTAAAACTCACCTTTCTCCAGAAGGAACTCGACTGTTCCTGCCCCGCGATAATCGGCCGCAGCAGCAATCCTTACTGCGGCTGCACCCATTCTCTGGCGCAGCTGGTGATCGAGGGCGGGACTGGGTGTCTCTTCGATTATCTTCTGATAACGACGCTGGACGCTGCACTCTCTATCTCCCAGCCAGACACATCCACCGTGGGAGTCGGCCATTATCTGGAATTCGACGTGGCGGGGGCGGACCAGGTACTTCTCAATGAAAACAGATTCATCTCCAAACGCCGATCCTGCCTCGGAGCGTGCCAGTTTCAGCGAGTCCTCCAGCTCCCCCCTGCTTTCGACGACACGCATTCCCTTTCCTCCGCCTCCCGCTGCAGCTTTCAGGAGAACGGGGTATCCAATATTCCCGGCAGCCTCGATGGCTTCTTCCAGATCGCGAACAGGCTGATCGGTTCCGGGCACGACAGGGACTTCATTTGCCTCAGCCATTTTCCGGGCAGCAGTTTTGTCGCCCAGAAGACGCATCGGACCGGGTGGAGGGCCAATCCATACCAGGCCTGCATCTGTGACAGCTTCGGCAAATTCAGGATTTTCTGCCAGAAAGCCGTATCCTGGATGAACAGCTTCAGCTCCGCTCAGCTTCGCTGCATCCAGAATGTTCCCTGTGACCAGATACGACTGGCGGGCAGGCGCCGGACCGATCAGATAAGCCTCTCCAGCCGACCATACATGAGGAGCCCTGCTATCCGCCTCGCTGTATACTGCTACGGTTTCAATCCCGAGTTCGTGGCACGTTCTGAATATGCGGATTGCTATCTCGCCGCGATTGGCCACCAGCACTTTTGAAAATAAGGGATCTTTCACAAAAACGATCCTCGCTCTACTCTGCGAGCCTGGCTTCGGCGGCTGCAACACCTGCTCCATCTTTTCTATATGTTATCTGCTCCACGGCCGAGAGAAATGCTTTCAGATTCTCCGGAGTGCTCGAAGTTCCCATCAATCCCACCCTTACCACCTGACCGGCAAGGGGACCAAGGCCGCCTCCTATCTCGATGCCGAATTCATTCAGGAGCCTTCCCCGCAGTTCCTTCTCATCCACGTGCACGGGCGGTTTGACAGTCGTTAGAGGCACAAGACGGTACTCCTCGTCAACAAACAGTTCCCATTCCAGCGCTTCCAGGCCTGCCCAGAGTGCCTCTGCGTGGATTCGATGTCTCTTCCATCTCGCCTCCAGCCCTTCATCGAGCACCTGCATAAGGCCCGCGTGCAGAGAATAGACCATATTAATCGGGGCCGTGTGGTGGTATCGCCTGTGCTCCCCCCAGTAATCCCTGATCATCGACATGTCGAGGTACCAGGAGGATACGCTCAGAGATCGATTGTCCAGCTTTTCGACCGCTCCGGCAGAAAAGCTCAGAGGTGAGAGCCCCGGCGGTACCGAAAGGCATTTCTGAGTTCCCGAATAGCAGGCGTCTACCTTCCAGTGGTCGAGAAAGATCGGAACCCCTCCCAGGCTCGTAACGCAATCTATCAGGAGCAATGCACCATGTTCGTGGCAGAGATTGCCGAGACCGTCAAGAGGTTGAAGAACGCCTGTTGACGTCTCACCGTGAACCAGCATCACCAGGCTGGCTGGAGCTGCTTTGAGAGCTCTTTCGACGGCGTCGTGGGGAATCGGTTGACCCCACCCGGCTGTCAGGGGCACTATGTCCGCTTTCACCCGCTGGAGCATGTCCACCAGCCGGGTTCCGAACACACCGTTCACTCCAACGATGACTCTCTCTCCCGGTTCAACAAGGTTGTCAACGGCTGCCTCCATTGCAGCACTGCCTGTACCTGAGACAGCTATCGTGAACTCATTATCCGTTTTCAGTACCTCTCTCAGCATCTTCTGTACTTCGTCCATCACCTGCAGGAAAACAGGATCGAGGTGTCCGATAGTTGGAAGTGCAAGTGCTTCCAGAACTGCTGAATCCACGTTGCTGGGTCCAGGTCCCATCAAGATTCGGTCGGGTATGCTGCTTAGTCTGCTCACAGTGTCAGTCCTGCCTGGAACGTGCCACATCGGGTGCCTGCATCAGTTTCAGTACCGGCGAATCCCTTCTCGCACGTATTCCCCGATCGAAGAAGTTCCAGGCCGCAAGACCGTCGGAAATCTCCGGCTCCAGAAGGGTGAAAACCAGAGCACCCAGCGGTTGTGCGGTCGATATGAAATACCAGCCCTCAGGCACATCAAACTGTTCATTCCTGTAGTCACCAAAGATGGTTATCAGCCTGTGGCCCTGATATGAACGCTCTGCCACGTTGAGGGAATCGACCCTGAAAACCTGTACGCCGCCGGTCCATGAGCCTTCAAGCCTCTCAACTGCAATACCGTGCAACCTCAGAAGATCGATCGCCTCCGGGTAGGCAACCGGTATTATGTAACCCGCCGGGAATGGCCTTGTATCAGCAGCCCGGTAAACCGTGAATACCTCCATCTCTGCTTCCTCAATACGTCCCGATGGAGTACCCCTGCCCCTGCCGGAAGGATTCGTAGCAGGTTTCATGACTTCGTATGTGACCATCTCCCTGCCGCGGCTGACAAGCTCGAAGCGTACACCCTGTGCGGGTGCTGAAGCAGGATCGTTCCCCCAGGCCACAACCTGCTCTTCAGCCTCCCTGGTGATCCTGATGATCTCTTCGGCGTGCTCGCCGGCGAAACGAGCCGCCTCGCGCACCAGCCAGTAGCTGGCACTCAGACGTGTACGGAACGGCCTGTACGATACGGCCTCGCTGAGTATGCTTATCATTCCTCTCATGCCCATGTAGTTGGACGCAAATCGCGGTTCCCAGCTGAAGGTCCTCCAGGAGGTCGGGGGGTTCTGCCCCCTGCCGTGGTTGCCGTAATCGAAGATCGCATGTCCGTGCCCGGCCAGTCTATTTCTCAATTCGATCAGCATGACATCGTTAGTGAACTGCACCGGACCCTGCGGGGCGGTAGGCGTCATTGGAGCTGCATAGGTGAGATCGTATCCGTGTCGGGAACCGTTGGTCGTATGCAGGTCCATGAAGATGTGCGGACGCCACTGGTTGATCAGACCTGCAAATGTGTTCCTGGTCTCGGGCGCCTCGGCCTTGATGTAGTCGCGGTTCAGGTCGAGTCCCATGCCGTTATACCGGATGCCGACCTCTTCCGGCCCGTTCTGACCCCTTCTGTTACGGGATACAGGGGCCCACTTCTCGTTGCCGTCAGCATTGTATATGGGATTCACCAGCAGTATGACGTCATCCAGGATCGACTGCGCCTCTCCAAGTGTCACATCCCTCAACAGCATCAGGAGCGCATCTTTGCCCTCCACCTCTCCCGCATGGATATTGCCCTGCAGGTAGATGATCGGCTTGCCGCTGGCGTGTGCTTCGGTCGGAGTAGTGACCAGGGGACGTGAGGCAACCACCAGAGGCATTTCCCTTCCCTCTGTCGTCCTGCCCTGTGACCAGACGTAGATATCTGCTCCTGATGACCGGAGCATCCGGAGCCATGCCCACACATCTTCGAAGGTCGCCGTCCTGGTAAAATCGGATGCTTCGGCCACTGTCAGGGGCAGGTCGCCCGTATCGACGACAGGTTGCCCTGCTGCAGGAACGGCGTACAGTACCGACGATAACAGCAATAATACAAGAACTCCTGTGCACCTTATCTTCAATTTAACATTACGATCCAAGTCTCTGCTCCCTGTGGTTACCCCGATAAAAGCGCCATTGTCACAACGGAATGTTTCCATGCTTCTTCGGAGGATTCCTGTCTACCTTCGTTTCCAGCATTATCAGCGCTTCGACGAGGCGGCGGCGTGTAGTATTTGGCTCGATGATGTCATCGACGTAGCCTCGCTGGGCCGCAATGTAGGGATTGGCAAAGGCATCCCTGTACTCTTCCACCCGCTTTTCAGTTGCCTCTTCCGGATCTTCCCCGCTCTCGATTTCCTTCTTGAAGATTATCTCCACGGCACCCTTCGGGCCCATGACGGCGATCTCGGCCGCAGGCCAGGCAAAGTTCACATCGCCCCTTATATGCCTGGAACTCATGACGTCGTATGCACCCCCATACGCCTTGCGCGTAATTACCGTCAGCTTGGGGACCGTAGCTTCGCAGAAAGCATAGAGCAGCTTTGCTCCATGCTTGATGATCCCGCCGTGTTCCTGTTCGAGACCGGGCAGGAAGCCGGGAACGTCTTCGAACGTGATCAGCGGGATATTGAACGCATCGCAGAAGCGGATGAACCTGGCACCCTTCAATGAAGCCTTGATGTCAAGAACCCCGGCCAGCTCTGCAGGCTGGTTGGCCACTATGCCTACAGACCGTCCATCCAATCTGGCGAATCCCACGATGATGTTCCCGGCATAATTCCTGTGCACCTCGAGGAATTCGCCGTGATCCACGATTTTTCCGATCAAATCATGCATGTCGTAAGGTTTGTTCGGATTCTCGGGCACAAGTGTGTCCAGATCGGGATCCGCCCGATCGATCGGATCGTCACAATCAATCTGCGGGGGATCCTCCCGGTTGTTGCCGGGTATGTAGGAGACCAGTTTCTTCAGGCATTCGAGTGCCTCTACCTCATTATCAGCTGCAAAATGCGCCACGCCGGAGATGGAAGCGTGGACGTCGGCGCCACCCAGCTCTTCAAACGAGACATCTTCGTGTGTCACTGTCTTCACTACATTGGGACCTGTCACGAACATGTATGATGTATTGCGGACCATGATGATGAAATCTGTTATCGCGGGACTGTAGACAGCACCACCCGCACAGGGCCCCAGAACCGCGCTGATCTGAGGGATCACACCGCTGGCCAGGGTGTTCCTGAGAAATATCTCGGCATATCCACCCAGACTTACAACACCCTCCTGAATACGGGCTCCACCGGAATCGTTCAGACCTATTACAGGGACCCCGACCTTCATGGCACTGTCCATCAGTTTGCAGATCTTCTCTGCGTGTGCTTCTGAAAGAGAGCCGCCGAATACAGTAAAGTCCTGGCTGAATATGAATACCAGTCTTCCATCAATTCTCCCGTGACCGGTAACCACCCCATCACCCAGGATCCTGTTGTTCTCCATGTCGAAACCGGTTGATCGATGAGTCACGAACATGCCCTGTTCGACGAAAGTGCCCTCATCAATCAGCAGCTCAATCCGTTCCCTGGCTGTCAGCTTCCCCTTTTTGTGCTGTTGTTCGATCCGTTCCAGACCACCCCCTTTCAGTGCCTGTTCGCGCATCGCCTTCAATTTCTCTATCCTGTCGTGATCACTCATGTCCGCACAACTTTTCGTAAAGAGCCCTGGCTTTCATTTTCAGTTCCTCAATTGAGTCATTATTGTCGAGCACATGATCTGCCCTCTCGATTATCTTTTCCTGCGGGAGCTGAGCAGTCATTCGGGCCGATGCCTGATCTGGTGAAAGTTCAGAGATATCAACCAGACGTCGTATCCGCTCTGCACGATCTGCTGTAACAGCAATCACTACGTCGAATTCGTCAGCATAACCGGTGTCGACCGCAATCGCGGTTTCAACAACAAAGCATCCCTCTTCCTCTGCGAGCTGTTCAAAACGTCTTGCGATTTCAGCTGTTACCGGTGGGTGTACTATTGAATTGACCAGCTGCAGGGCGTCTGGATGGTGGAAGATATACGCGGCCAGCTCAGCTCGCTTCAGCTCTCCATCCGGGGTAAAGAAGGACCGCCCGAGGGCTTCTGTGAGACTCTCTCTTACAGGTGGAGTTGAAGAGATCGTTTTTGCGAGGTCATCGGCATTCTCAACATGGGCACCCATGTCGGCGAACATCCTGGCTACGGTTGTTTTGCCGCTGGCAATGCCTCCCGTCAGACATACCCGTTTCAGCTTGCCTCTCCCCGGGTGGTACCTTCGTCATCATCGGTACCTTCTGTTTCAGCGCCCTGATCGGTCAGCTCCTGTGACTCTGGCGGCGGCATTTCCTTCCTGGAGCTCGAATCAGTGGCCCGATCCATCTCCCTGGTAATCTCTAACTGAACGTCCCTGGCCGCCTTTCTGAATTCCGCCATCCCCTTTCCCAGACCGCGGGCGATTTCAGGTAATTTCTTGGAACCGAAAAATATCAGGGCCAGAAGCAACAGGAGAAAAAGCTCTTGTGTGCCTATTCCACCCATTTCGTTCTCTCCTTGCCTGTCAACTTGCCGTTCTACAGATACAGGATATTATCTGAACCAGCGGAAATAGTATGACGCAAAAAGGATACCCAGTACACCTGCCACGTTGATCTTGAAGCCCAGCCCGATTGTGAAATTAACAACTGCAAGGTTGATATACAACGGACCGAATCCTATCTCGGCGGCCGCCAGAAAGAATTGCCGTACAACCCCTTCCGGCAGGATCAGACCCAGAAGTTCACCCAGAATAGAACCGATAACCGCTCCGCAGACAAGCCAGAGGGTAAGGATTCCGATGCGGCGATTACGTGCCATTATCTGCCCCCGTTGCTGTCATTCCATCCGGTTTACTCTTCATTAATGCCCGCAAAGGCCCGTGTCCCAGATACAGCAGTGCTACAGGAAGTCCTGTGAACGTCGGTTTTATAATAATAAAGAGAATTACAGCCGCGGCTATCCACCATTTCACCGTATTGCGTCTCTCCTGCAGACCGAATTCAGGAAATTTCTCATACTCTATCCGACTTATCATCAAAAAGGAACACGAACAGACCAGGATGAACGCGGCTGCAGAATGTGGCATGTTACCCCACATGGCATTCTCGAACAGCCAGAAGGCTGCGATCGCCAGCCCGGCCCCTGTGATCGGCAGACCTTCGAACCTGCCTCCGGGCACTTTCGAACCTGACCATATGAATCTGGCCAGTCTCCACGTTCCGGCCATGATGAACAGAGCACCAAAGAGAACGGAATAGAGCTGAAGTACGTCGGGATTTGCCGCAACTATCAGAACGGCAGGCGCAACACCGAAAGATACCAGGTCGGCCAGCGAATCAAATTCACGTCCCCACGGTGCCGGCTGCCTGCCACCCCGTCTGGCCACCGGGCCATCTATGGCATCGAGGACACCGGCCATAACTATCATCCAGACCGCCGTCTCGAGCCGGGGCCCTCCCCGGCCGACTGCCTGGGGAAGAGTCATCATCATGATGGCAGCAAATCCCAGGAGCAGATTGCTCGATGTCAGCAGAGTCGACAGCATTCACACGACCTCATTCAGATACGGCATCTTCACGGAGGGCGACCGGTGTCACTCCGGCCAGCACACGCGCTCCCTTTTCGACGGTGATCGTGTATCCCGGGGGGAATTCGACTTCGGTTCTGCTTCCGAACCGGATCAGACCTATGCGGACACCGCGACCAACCTCTCCCTCTCCGGAAAGATATGGGAGAATACGCCGGGTCAGCAAGCCTGCGACCAGGCTTACTTTCATGTCGCCCAATTCCGTCCGGCAATCCAGCACCAATCTGGCATTGGATGAAGTACGGGGTGATCCAGCGGCATGATGAGTTCCGCCTTTCTGTGAAATACCATCTATCCGGCAGGCAAGAGGCATCCTGATCACGTGTACGTCAGTCAACCGCAGATAAACCGAAATCCTTGCTCCCCCCTCATCACTGACTGCTTCGATCACCCTGCCGTCAGCAGGCGAAAGAGCGGCATCGGGTGACAATCCCGGTTCCGGTTCCCTCTGTGGATCGCGGAAGAAAAATATAAAAAGCAGAAGGCTGATGAGAAATGGGAGAGGAAGCCAGTCAGGAAGGTCGAGAATGCCGGTCCACCAGACCGTATACAGAACTGCAAAAGCTCCCAGGGCACCGACAACGAACACTCCGCCTCCGCGTGCCAGGCGCATAACAGCGGTGAACTAGCTCAATCCGACACGCGAGAAAATAGTGTCCACATGGAGGAGCTGCCTTCTGGCGTCAAAGCAGGCGGTTATTTCATCTGCGGAGAGCTTCTCTGTGATCCTCTCGTCGCTTTCAATCAGCTCTCTGAAAGTCTTTTCTCTCTTCTCCCACGCCTCCATGGCGTTCTGCTGAACGACGGAATACGCCGCATCGCGTTCCATGCCCGATTCTACCAGAGCCGTGAGAACCACCTGGCTCGAAACCAGCCCGCCCATCGAATCGAGGTTCTCCATCATTCTATCTTCATAGACAACCATGTTCTCCACAACGTCGATCATCCTGGATAGCATGTAATCGAGTGCGATGCAGCTATCCGGAATTATAATCCTTTCCGGAGCGCTGTTGGTGATGTCGCGTTCATGCCACAGCTCAACATTCTCCAGTCCCACCTGTGCCCATCCGCGCAGCAGGCGGGCCATACCCGTGACCCTCTCACAAACGATGGGGTTGCGCTTGTGAGGCATCGAGGAAGAACCCTTCTGTCCCTTTCTGAAACCTTCCTCCACCTCCAGGATCTCGGTGCGCTGCAGGTTCCTGATCTCGGTGGCGAGCCGGCCGAGGGTCGCACCGATGCCGGCCAGAACTGAAAGAAAGTGGGCATGCCGGTCGCGCTGCACGATCTGGCTGCTGGCCGGTGCAGGCTGCAGACCGAGTTTACCGCAGACGTATTCTTCGATTTCCGGCTCCAGGTGAGCGAATGTACCGACAGATCCTGAAATTTTCCCGACCGCCACGCCTTCGACAGCCCTCTCGAGCCGTTCCCTTTGCCGTCGCAGTTCGTCGTAGTAGATCGCAAGTTTGAGACCGAAGGTGACAGGTTCTGCGTGGACTCCATGCGTGCGCCCCACACAGATTGTATTCCTGTTCTCTCTGGCCCGGTTTCCCACCGCTTCCCTCAGGGCATCGAGACCATCCAGAAGGATCTTCCCCGCCTCCTTCATCCTGATCCCCAGGGCCGTGTCCGATATGTCGTACGAGGTCATGCCGAGGTGTATGAACCTGCTCTCGGGACCAACGTGTTCCCCGACACTCGTCAGGAAGGCTATCACGTCGTGCCTGACTTCGGCTTCAATCTCCAGGATCCGGCCGATATCGAACGCAGCTTTCTCCTTTATGACCTCAACGGCTTCAGCCGGTATACGCCCCATATCCCGCTGGGCTTCACAGGCCAGTATCTCCACCTGAAGCCACGTTTCGAATTTGTGCTCTTCGCTCCAGATT
>CAZWVF010000006.1:67641-73113 GCA_964637695.1 uncultured Gemmatimonadota bacterium
CCCCTCTCATTCCTCACACCGTATCGCCGGACATAGTACCCGTTGTTGTCGTCCGTCTGAAGGCCGGTCCAGGCACGGCTGATATGACCGTACGTTCTGACCTGGTCGAGAGCCTCCTTGGCCTGGTTGATCGGAATGGCGAATCCTATTCCCACCGATTCTCCGCTCTGAGAAAGTATGAAGGAATTGATCCCCACAACCTCTCCGAGCGTGTTGACCAGCGGCCCTCCCGAATTGCCGGGATTGATGGCGGCGTCGGTCTGTATGGTGCTTGGGAAGTAGCGAAGCTTGCCCTCACTTGCAGTTATGAACGAGCGCCCCACAGCGCTTACGACTCCGACTGAGACGCTGGGCTGGGGATCCTGGATCATGAAACCGAAGGGGCTTCCCAGGGCGATCACCCATTCGCCTATCATTATATCCTTCGAATCACCCATCTCTGCAACAGGGATATCATCGGGTGGATCGATCTTCAGAATCGCCAGATCGCGTCTGGGATCTGTATCGATCACAACACCTGTCAATTCGTTGCCATCATAGAATCTCACGGTGATATTGTCGGCGTTCTCCACTACATGAGCATTGGTCAGGATGTAGCCGTCCTCAGAGATTATCACACCCGATCCCAGGCCCTGTCTCTGGCCGGTGTTCGGAGTACCGAATGAGAAGAAGTCGGAGAAAAAATCGGGAAATATGGAGCGCGTTGCGATTCTCTCGGTGACAAATACGGTTACGACCGCACGGTGCACCCTCTCTGTAGCAACAACAATTGCAGTTCGCCGCCCCTCTTCCAGCGTCTGGTTAACCGCCCGCCGGATCTCCTCCTGATGATCCGCCGATCCGGCATCCGAAAGCGTCGATTGGGAAACCGATACCGAGGCGGCTTCGCTGGCGGCCGGAATTACACCACCCGGCACCCCACCTTCACTGCCGGCAGCGGTGACATCTGCTGAGGTCGCGTTCAGACCTTTCAGGGCCAGGAAGCCTCCGAATCCGCCGACGATTACGCCGGCTAATATGCTCACCAACCACGATGTAATTATTCTTTTCATACTATCTTCACCACCAACTCCGTCTCATGTTCCCTCAAATTAGCACGGGTAAGAGACGGACCTTCTACAGTGCATCTCCTCCCCCGAGCGATTCCTGCGCTTTTCTGGCATCGGAGAGAAATTTTTCTATGCCGATATCTGTGAGCGGGTGCCTGATGATCTGCATGATAACCTTGTGCGGTATCGTCACGATATCCGCACCCAGCATGGCTGCCTGGACCACGTGCATAGGGTTCCGGATGCTGGCGGCCAGCACCTGCGTCTCGAAATCGTAGTTCTCCATGATCGTAACCAGCTGTTCGATCAGGTCCATTCCGTCGTGCTGGATGTCATCGAGACGTCCCAGGAAAGGACTTATGTATTTTGCACCGGCTTTCGCGCACATCAATCCCTGCACCGGATTGAATATCAGCGTCATGTTCGTTTTAATGCCCTCCGCAGTAACAGCTTTGCACGCTTTCAGGCCCTCAGCAATGGTGGGCAGCTTCACGACGATATTCGGGTGTATCCCGGCAAGGGTGTGTGCTTCGGAAATCATGCCCTCTTTGTCCATGGAGAGCACCTCAGCCGAAACCGGGCCATCCACGATCGAGCATATCTCTTTCAGCAGATCGTGATGTTCCCGCCCCTCCTTTGCAACAAGAGAGGGATTTGTTGTTACACCGTCCAGCACTCCCAGATCATTTGCCTCACGGATTTCGTCGACATTTGCCGTGTCCAGGAAAAATTTCATCCGTTTCCTCCAAAGCAGTCATGCTTCATTATTAACATTATGTAATAATGTTATCTTATTGTTATTTCATGAGATAACACTTGCTATCTCATTGGGGTAGACGACTTTCTCCAGAAAAAGAGCGTGCGCAGGAGCTGTAAAACCTCCTGTTGCCGGCCCCGGTGTATCCAGAGAGGAACTGAATCCCTCAATACCATGGAATCCCCTGCCCAGCATGATCATCTCCCCTATTAAACGCCGTACCATGTTGTGCAGGAAACGATCGGCTGTGATTTGAAAAGTAATGATCGTTCCATCCTCGTCCAAAGTAAAGGTTTCAACCACGCACCGTGTATGAGTGTATTCTCTACTGTGGCTGCAGAAGGCTCCGAAATCGTGTTCACCGTGACACATCTGGAGAACAGGCCTGATCAGATTTGTGTCGAGCTTCCATTTCACAAACCAGTGAGTCCTTCTCAGCAGGGGGGAAGGCTCCAGTGTTATCTGGTACCTGTAGTGTCTGGATATTGCACTGTAACGGGCATGAAAGCCCTCCGGAGCCATTACCAGTTCCTTTACGGTACAGTCGGGCTTCAGCAAACCGTTCAGGCTCTTTCTCAGTTTCTTCAGGTCGACATCAGCAGAATCGAGAACAATGTGTGCCGCCTGCTCTTCTGCATGTACCCCGGCGTCGGTCCTGCCCTGGCCTGTAACCGGGATCTCGTCGCCCATAATCAGAGAGAAGGCCTTCTCCAGCTCCCCCTGTACAGTTCGCAGATCAGGCTGAGCCTGCCAGCCATGAAAAGCAGCTCCATCATACTCAAGTGTGATCTTCAGCGGATATTTTCCCATAACGATTCCAGGTGTTCAGACGTCAAATTAACGGTCCGTTGCAGCACCGTGCCTGTTCTCAGGTCGAAGGTGCCTGCATACTCATTTGCATAAGTTACACCTTTTGGTTTGACTAAGGGTTCTGCCAAAATTATGATGCCCCCGCTTGACTGAAAATGATAAAGAAATACGTAAAAAAGATACATACGGAGGTTCCGGAGCGTGAAGATACTTAAAAAGATCGGCGGTTACCTGCTGCTGTTTATCCTCTCCCTTGTTCCAGCTGTGATCGCCTATCGATACGAGGCCGGGGCCAATGAGATTGGCATGATCTATCTGGGTACTATTGTCTGGGCGTCCCTCTTCTGGGGAGCCCTTCGCATCATAGAATCGGGCGAAGATATCATCTGATACGATCTCACCTATAAAAGAAGGGGACCTTCCGGTCCCCTTCACCCGGCCCTGCCTGGCGCCTACAGCCCCCCTTTATGCAGACACCACCGCAGGGCCCACGGTCTGATGTCTCAGCGGACTCCCATCCCGACTCGCGGACCTGGCGCCGAGGAAAATGTTCTCTTCAATAATTTCGGAGCTTCAGAGGGTGCTACAATCAGCCGTACTTCCTGAACGGGAGCACCCTTTTCTCCCGCATTGACTTCCAGCCGCACACCCGGCCCCAGGCCCACACACAGCACCCAACCACTCGGCCGGATTCCCCCCTCTGCAGTAAACCGGGGCCGGAGCGCGACATCCTCGATCCTCAGATCCCATTCCATCAATCCCACCCAGAGACATTCCTGAACCCGATTATCACTCAGGAGATTACCCAGCAATTGCGGGATCGGGATTTCGCTTTTCTGGATTGGCAGGTCGATCAACTCTCGACCTCTTCAGCCTGCTCATCCATCACTTCTTCCAGTTCCTGCTGGTTATCATTCGCTTCTCTGTCCTGCCTGTCCAGAAACTGAACCCGATCAGCCCTGATCTCTATCTGTGATCTCTTTTCCCCATCACCGGTCTCCCACTCGCTCGAATGCAATCGACCGGTCACGACAACTGCACTTCCCTTCTGCAGGTTCTCGTAACACCTTTCGGCCAGCGCCTGCCATGCCACGAATCCGACATAGGTCACTTCCCTCTTCCATTCATCATCGGCGGCCCTGTAGAAACTGTTACTGGCTATTCTGGCATGCAGGACCGGCACGCCGCTCTGTGTGTACTTCAGTTCCGGTGTTCTGGTCAGGCGGCCGGTTATTACCGCAACATTCAGGTTCGGCATTTTCAGCCCATTCATCATTATTCACACTCCAGATTGTCTGATCGGAGAGCCTCTTGTTGACACTTAAAGGTATCAAACATCGTGCCACATAAAGCAGGGCGGGACTTATAACGATAACTCGTTGTACATCAATAAGTTGCTGAAGACCTGGTCCACTGAGATTCAGGTTCTCATTACTTCAATCTCGTTAAGTGGAATTGACACAATCCGATCTGCTGCTCAATCCGGCGATCGGGAAAGCCGGATCGCTGTCAACTATCCGTTACGGTCAGATTCAGGAATCCGGCAATCTGGTCGGAATAGAGTGATACTGAAGACGCTGATACAGATTCTGCCTCGACATGCCTAGAATCCGCGCAGCCTCAGTCTTATTCCAGTTTGTCATTTCGAGCGCGGAAAGGATCAACTGCCGTTCCTTGATATCCATGGCAACTTTCAGACTACCCGCACCACGCACCTGTTGTGCCGCCCGTACCTCCTCCGATAAATTCTTCAATTCTATTGTATTACAATCTGTCAGAGTAACAACCCTGGCTACTTCGTTTTCCAGTTCCCGGACGTTACCCGGCCAGGGATACAGTTTGAGGGCACGCAAAGCTCTTCTGTTGAGTTCAACCGGATCGCCCTCCCTGCCTTCACTGTACATTTTGAGAAATCTGTTCAGGAGGTGCGGGATATCTTCTCTGCGCTGACGCAGGGGTGGAATCCTCAGTTTCAGCACATTGAGCCGGTAAAAAAGATCCTGGCGGAATCTACCTTCTGCTACAGCCTCTTCCATGTCTGAATTCGTAGCAGCGATAACTCTGACATTCACCTCTTTCGTCGTGCTGCTTCCGATTCTTCTAACCTCCCCCTCCTGCAGCACTCTCAGAAGTTTCACCTGACTTGTCTGAGGCAACTCTGCCACTTCATCCAGGAAGAGTGTCGACCCGTGTGCAGACTCGAAAAATCCCTGCTGGTCACTGATCGCACCGGTAAAGGCACCTTTCAGGTGCCCGAACAACTCCGATTCAATCAATTGTTCAGGGATCGCTCCGCAGTTAAGGGACATCATCTTGCGGACGCTGCGCTGGCTTGCCGAGTGAATCGCTTTTGCCACAACCTCCTTGCCCGTCCCTGTTTCACCGGTAATCAGGACAGGCACATCACTGCGCGCGGCCTTCAGTACAAACGCCTCAATCTCGGCAACCTCACGACTCGGACCCATTATCCTGCTCAATTCAGAGCCCTCTTCAGAGGTTTCAACTGCAAAGGAGGGAGTCCCTTCAGAAACCTGATCTATGCGGCGTCTCTTCAGCAGGCACTGTTCCACTGCATCAGCTACCTCGCCTGCCGTCAGGGGCTTCATAAGGTATTCGACGGCACCGTACCGCAGGGAATCGAGCATGCTGTCCATACTCTTGAAGGCTGTCATCATGACCACCCTGCAGGCAGGGATATCCTCATGCAGTCGCTTCAGAAGCTCAATCCCGTCGTGACCGGGCAGACGGATATCCAGAACGGCTACATCGGGAGTTTCACCGGCCTCAATCGAATTGATAAAAGAGGTCCCATCTGCAAATGGAGCTGCGTCAAATCCTCGGTTGGTCAGAGTTTTC
>CAZWVF010000007.1:0-40957 GCA_964637695.1 uncultured Gemmatimonadota bacterium
AGTATCAGGTAATTACCAGCGGGCGATGGAACTCCTTTCTGAAACATCATTAGAGGCAATAGCAACACACACATTTTTCTATCCAATATCTCTGATGAAAGCGCAGCTTTACCACCTGATGGATGATACGGAGTCAGTTCGGGTTGAATGTGAGAAGGCACGTCTTATCCTGGAAAGGATGGTGGAGGGATCACCTGAAGATCCTAGACTGAGAAGTGCTCTGGGACTGGCCTACGCATACCTGGGCCGTAAGGAGGATGCCATCAAGGAGGGGAGGCTGGTTGTAGAACAGTTATATCCCGTGTCATTCGATGCCGTAGCAGGACAGGAGTTCATCAGAGTCCTGGCCTGGATTTTTGTGATTGTTGGTGAATACGACGCCGCGATTGACCAGCTGGAAGTACTGCTTTCCATTCCGGGACCTGTGACGGTAGCTATTCTGAAATTTCAACCGGAATGGCGACCTCTCGACGACCTTCCAAGGTTCCAGCAACTTCTGAGGAAGCACAATTAATCCATAAGGATTTCTGCTGTCCCCCCGAATAATTCCATCCGATCAAAAACATCGCCTTCTGTTTTACACTGTGATCGTATTCAAGCTGTTTCACAGGGAAGCAATTGGCAACAGCCGGCGAAACACTCTGGCCAATGAGGAGTTATTATTGCCGAATAGTATGGGTACGCATACATAAACAGAAATGTCCAGAGGCGGGATCTTAAAGGAGCGAATTGCCAGCCTATTCTGCCAGGGGCTCCGGTAGGTCGTCCTGACTTCCTCGATGCCACAGTTGCCTAGAAATGCCCGAACTCCATGGCCGTAGATGCCGGGCCCGGCCTGCAAGGCGCGGCGACGAGGCATAGCGGTGGCTATGGCGAGGAGACGGAACGCAGCCGGTCGGGATTCGGCGCCGCTCGAATGCGACGGTTGTCGCGTGACAGGGCACTAGTATAGCAGGGCTTGAAATCATCTCTTTATTGCCACTCACGAAGGTAAATAGGGGCTTAAAACAGAATGAATAAAGTACGCGTAACTTGTTACGATTCAAAGAGGATGGAATTATTCGGGGGGACACGAGTGCCACTCTGTTTCAGATCCCGTACGCCTCATCGTGAGATCCCAGGAGTACGAACTTGATGGTCTCGTCGTCGCGCTCACTGCAGTCTGAGCAGATCACGAACGCATCGTCGCCCTTCTTCCGACAGGCGCGACAGTAAAGGTAGATAATGATGAAGCTCTTCTTGACCGGGCAGGAGTAGAACCCCCTGAAGTTGCCCTTGAGCGGCTCGCCCAGAGCCAGCGGTTGCTCCATGATCATCCGGACCTTGTTCTCCACTTGCTTCTTGATTCCGGAGTGTTTAAGGAACGCTTTCACAAAAGCCTCCTCAAAGAGCACTTCCATCAGTCGGAGAAGACCTCGTCAAAGGTGTGCCATTCGGTATTGCCGTCGCGGAGCCTGGCCTGGACTTCCTCCATGGCCTCGTGAAAAGCCGGGTGAGTGAGGATCTTCGCCGTGGTCTCGCCCTGGACCCTGCGCTTCAAACTGAGAAGATACTGGGTAATCACCTCGGCGACCGTGGTGCGGTTCTCCGCTGCGAAGAGCTTGACGAAGTCCACGAGGTCCTGGTCCAGGCTGATGTTGAGTCGGTTCTTTGCCATAGTGTCCTCCCTGGCATATCTGTTCCTATTATGCGCATATCGGGAACAGAAGTCAACCGTAGTGTCTGCCAGCCGAGTTCATCGCACTGCTGTCCCCCGAAGAATAGACCCTATGGAATGACCGGCCCCTGTGGGTATGCTCTTCAGCGTCATATCGAAAAGGAAGGAGTGGTGTGCGATATCATCGCTCCGTCACTCATTCCTAGAAAACCCGGTGAGAGGATCAACACCGATCGCTGGGACGCCCAGGAGCTGGGCCCACCACTTGCGGCATCGGCGCTCGAACGGCGTCGGCTCCTCTATCGGTGGCATCCACAGTACAGGCCCCCCACCCTCTTGCCTGGTACGCCGGTGCTGCTGCCGGAGCAGGAAGATCCTTACGGCTGGCTGAAGACATTATAGCCTGCGAGGCCTTAATAGATTTTCCGAGGTCGGTCAGCCTCTGATCATAATCAGCAGCATCTTGAATTGCGTGACTGCACGAAGACCGTGCGGGATATCGGCAGGCATCATTACGATATCCCCCACCGCAGGAATCACTTTCCTGTCCCCAACCGTAATCTCCACCTCTCCATCAAGAATCTGCACATATGCATCAAAGGGAGCCGAATGGGTACTCAGCTCCTCACCTGCATCGAAAGCAAAAACGGTAAGAGTACAATGTTCACTCTTCTTGATGGTCCTGCTGACAACGGCACCCTCAGCATACTCCACCAGACCGGCCAGCTCTAGCGCCTCCGCGGCTGGAATGCCGCCTTTCAGGTTTTTATCAGCCATCAGGCACCAACATACCTGTTATGGAATTCGATCCACTGCGGAAGCATCTCTTCGAGCATCTCCTTTGGTGGCAGGAAGGCGATCCTGAGATGGTGAGTCCCCTCTTTCTGACCGAATCCTGAACCGTTCACGGTGCACAGTCCTGTGGCTTCGAGCAGGTTCATGCAGTATTCGAAATCACCCGTTCCCACGGGCAACTTGTTGAACCGCGGGAAGAGGTAGAGAGCACCTATTCTCCCGAACGATTCGACTCCTTCCATCAGTTCGAAGGAATCCCTGATCATGACCGCCTTGCTGTAGAGATCGTTGAGTATCCCGTCCCGCTCCCGGGTGAACTGCTCATATGGATCGGACCCCTCCTCGGGAGGCGATACCACAAGATATGTCAGAACCTGTCCCATCGTATTGGAACAGAGATTGACTGATGCCTGCTTCAGCAGCAGATCGATGAAGTTCATTGAAGCGCCTTCAATCTCGGGCGGATTTCTCAGTTCGAAGTAGCCTCCCCGGTGACCGCATTCCCCGTAGAATCCCTTCGATGTGCTGTGGAGACTGAAGAGGGGAATGTCATTATTGCCAATCAGTTTCGCGAAGGAAATCCATTCATTGCCGTAGAGGTTCTCCTGGTAGACTTCATCGGCAATGATTGCCAGTCTGTTCTCTCCGGCGAATTCGACCACATCCCGGCCACTCTTCCCATCCAGAATAGCGCCGGTCGGATTGCCGGGATTGATAACCACAATAGCCTTTACCTTTATTCCATCTTCCCTGGCTTTCATCAGGGATTCCTCCAGCACAGCCCGCTCCAGTAACCAGCCGCTCTCTTCATCGGGGAAGTAACCAACCAGAGTGCCGCCACACCTGCTTATCGAAGCCGAGTAGAGAGGATACTGAGGTATCGGTACCATGATACCGTCGTTCCGCTGAGAGATGAGAACTTCGAGAATCGATCTCGCCCCTTCACTGGCACCATCTGTCAGAAAGATGCTCTCGGGATCTGAAGGCACCCCATTGGTCAATGTAACGGCATCCCTTTTGTCGATAAAACCGGCAATCGCTTCTCTGATGAACAGTGAACCCTTACTCTCTGTATAGGGACCGATACCAGAGTCCAGGTTGGAAAGGATGTGATCTGCAATATCGAGAACGTAATCGGACATGCCATCATCGCAAGATCTTTCACGGGCGATCAGAGAGGGAACCTCGAGCAGGCTCAGCACCTCTCTGGCGAATGTGATCGGGCGCTGACCCAGAGCCTGAGGGTTACCGATGTTGCAGGAGGTTATTGCTCTCCCCTCTTTCTTCATTTCAGCCGCCCTCTGAGGAATCGGCCCCCTGACTGCGTATTCCATTTCGATGATGTTTGGATTTACTGCAACTTTTGACGGCATGTTCGATTCCTCCGCACCCGTATTTTATTGTGTTTCAGCTCACACTTCCCGGAAAAGCCTCCCGCAGGGTCGCCTCAACCAGGATCTGGATCGAGTCAAAAACCGGCAGTTCCCGGACATCATCCTGACCGATCACTATCGGGATCTCCGTACAGCCCAGGATGATCCCATCTGCCCCCCGTCCCCTCAATCCTCCGACAACCTCCAGTAGATCAGCTCTGATATCGAGCATCTCCTGCCCGGCAGTTCCCTTGATCGAATAGATCGCACTGTGAACCCTTTCCTGCTCCTCCTCATCTGGAAGAATCAGTTCGATATCACCGGAGGCTTTCGAGTAGACACCCGAGGATACAGTTCCACTGGTGGCCAGCAGTCCAACACGGCCCGGACCGGACCCTGCAATCGATTTGTAGACCTCCTCTATCATGTTGATGAGAGGTATGTCAATCCTTGCCGATATCTCCGGATACCAGTAGTGAGCGCTGTTGCAGGGCATGGCCAGGATCCCGGCTCCCATCACCTGAAGTCTCCTTGCTGATATAACTATCGCGTCGAGAGCTGCGGATGACCCTCCCCGGATCGATTCGGTTCTGTCGGGGACCTTTGAATAGCTGTCGATTATTACATGCAGGTGCTCCTGGTCACTGCCGGCCGCAGTGGCGGCGGTCAATCTCTGATAGAAAAGCACAGAAGCTTCGGGGCCCATGCCTCCTATTACACCGACGACCTTTTCTTCCACGGGAGAGACCCTTCTTAAGGAACCTGGAATCGAGGCACAGATCGCATGTGCAACCACCGGTACCTATTATAATTGCCTGAGACCTGTTTGTTTCAGAACAAACCGGAGGCGAATCGGGCCAGATCGATCAACGGACCGAAAAATATACCGAAGATCAGAACCGGAACGATCAGAACGGCCAGCAGTACGGGCTGCACGAGACCGATACCACCACTGGCAGGGATCTGCTCTACCTCTTCAAAGAACATCGTTTTGGCCACGCGCATATAATACCAGAGACTTACCACGCTGTTTGCTACACCAATTATGGCCAGCCAGTATAGCTGTTTGTCAATCAGCGCCGAGAAGAGATACAGCTTGCCGATAAATCCGGCCGTTGGAGGCAGTCCGGTCAGGCTGAGGAGCACTATCACAAGTCCCACGCCCAGCATCGGCCTGCGGCTTCCCAGACCTGCAAATGCATCGATATCCACTGTCCCCTTCTCCCGTTCGATCATGTCGACCACCAGGAAGAAGGCCAGGTTGGCAAAGTAGTAGACCATCAGGTAGAAGAGTACGGCTGTCAGGCCCCTGCCTGAAAAAGCTGCCAGACCCATCAGCAGATATCCCGCATGGGCAACACCCGAGTATGCGAGCAGTCGCTTCAGGTTGGTCTGCTTGAGAGCGGCCAGGTTACCCAGGGTCATTGTTATGACTGCAAAGGCAGCCAGGATCGAAGACCACGACAGACCGCCGGCCGCAAACCAGGTACCTGTTGACTCTGAGACCGGTCCGGCCCCCAGAGCCCATACAAGCCGGGCAAGCAATGCGACCCCGGCAGCTTTCGGCCCGACGGCGAAGAAAGCGGCCGCGGGAGTCGGAGCACCCTCATACACGTCTGGTGCCCAGAAGTGGAAGGGCACCATGCTCATCTTGTAACCGGCGCCGGCCAGCGTGAGAATCACTGCAACAAGAAGACCGATACCCGGCTCAACCGCCCTCAGGGCGCTCCCGATCTCATAGATATTGGTATGTCCGGTAAGTCCGTATAGAAGGCTGAAACCATACATCATGGCACCGGAAGCGAAGGCGCCGTAGATGATATACTTGGTGGAGGCTTCTGAGCCCTTCCTGTCATCCTTGTAGTATCCGGCCATCACGTAGGAGGGGATGCTTATCAGTTCGAGTGAAATGAAGATCATCACGATGTTGACCGCACCGACCAGCAGATAGGCCCCGATCAGTGTTGTCAGCATCAGTGAGTAGAACTCGCCTCCCCTGCGGCCGATCGCCCCGTCGTCAGCGGCATGCGGGGCAGTAAAGACCAGCACACCGACCGCCGCGACACTGAAGAAGATCCTGAAGAATGTGACGAAAGGATCAATGGCTGTAGTGCCGTAAAAGATCAGCACCGGTCCCTGGTCTGCACTCGTTAGTGCTGCCAGTGCTGCCGCTGCGACTCCGATACCGGTAAGCCAGGCGGCAGACAGGGCCTTATGCGTCCTCATCGCAACATCTGCAATGATCACCAGTACAAGCGTACCGGTGAGAATCAGCTCCGGTACGAAGTAACTGAGGCTCTCGACCGTTTCCATTAATCCGTTCCCTTAGCCGAATACCCATTCGGAGAATCCGAATGGGTAGAGGCGCAGTTCTCGAAATGGAAGCCGGCAATTCCCCGCGAGGTCAAGGAAGTTAACGGGTTGCGCGGAAGCGTACATAACTGTACGCCGCACAAGCAACCCGGCAGGCTGACGCAGAGATCGCGGGAAAGGGCCGCTTCCGATCGTGAACTAGCCGATGACATTGATAATCTGTTGCAGCGTCTTATCCATGATGTTGATCAGAATGCCCGGGAAGATCCCGAATATGATCGTCAGGATTGCCAGCGGAATCAGGGTGAATGCTTCACGCGTGGAGACATCGGGGAAACCCTTGTACTCATCTTTCAGCCTGCCGAGGAATACCCGCTGGATCGTCCACAGTATGTAGGCCGCAGTTATGATCAGGCCGGTGATGCTGATAATCGTAAGAGTTCTGAATACGGTGAATGCACCCAGCAGGCTCATGATCTCACCTATGAACCCCGACATTCCAGGCAGACCCAGCGATCCCATCATGAGGACGATCGAGATACCCATGTAACGAGGCATGTTCACACCCAGTCCGCCGAAGCGATCGATGTCACGGTGATGGGCACGGTCGTAGATCACCCCGACCAGGAGAAAGAGCCCGCCTGCGAGAATTCCGTGGCTCAACACCTGGAACATGGCCCCGTTCATGCCGAGCGGCGTAAGGGAGGCCATTCCCAGCATAACGAATCCCATGTGACTGATCGAGCTGTACGCCACCAGTTTCTTGAAGTCGGTCTGCGCCATCGCCACAAGGGCACCGTATACGATATTGATCACTCCAATTAAAGCCAGCCAGTAGGCGAACCAGACCGTTCCCTCCGGCAGCATCGGGAAGCTGATCCTCAGAAGACCGTATACACCCATCTTCAGCAGGATCCCGGCAAGGATGACGCTGATCGGTGTCGGTGCCTCCACATGAGCATCGGGCAACCATGTGTGGAACGGGAAAGCCGGTATCTTGATGGCGAATCCGATGTAGAACGCCAGGAATACCCAGATCTGCAGGCTCCTTGCCCATCCGGCGGCACTACTCATCAGTTCCAGCATGTTGAACGTATGCGGATCACTGGAGAAGTAGAGGACCAGCATACCCAGCAGGATCAGTACCGATCCGATGAGTGTATATATGAAGAACTTGATGGCGGCGTATTCACGCCTCGGTCCACCCCAGATACCGATCAGGAAATACATCGGCAGCAGCATCAGTTCCCAGAAGACGTAGAAGAGGAAGAAATCGAGGGCGATAAATGTTCCATACATTCCCGTCGTAAGCACCATGAAGAGTATGTGGAAGCCCTTGACCCCCTTCTCAATCCCCCACGACGCAAACACCGAGATAACAGTAAGGAGTCCCGTCAGAAGGATTAGAGGAAATGACAGCCCGTCAACACCCACGAAGTAGAGGATGTTGAACTGCCTGATCCACGGTACCTTTTCGACAAACTGGAAACCCGCCTCCGTGGTGGCACCAATCATGGCATAATCCCAGATGCTCCACAGGTAGAGTCCTATCGCGAAGGGGATCGCCGTGGCGACCACAGCGGTCCAGCGTATGACCAGGTGTTTTTCCCTCGGGGTAAACAGCATGACCAGTGCCCCGAGCACGGGAAAGAATGCGATTATGGTCAGGTAGCCCATGTGCTTGTTACTCCCGTGATCCTAAAGGATACCCGCTAGAATGATGATCAACACTGCGGCGAGGGTCGCCAGCAGGTAGTTCTGTATCTTGCCCGTCTGAAGCTGCCGGGTAGATGAACCCATCTCCCCGACCACCCAGGCAGTGCCATTTACCAGGCCGTCTACTCCATGTAGATCGGCTTTGCCGCTCAACCAGGAGAGGCCGCGCAGGAAGGGGGCGGTGGCATTCACGAAGCCGTCAATGATCCCCGTGTCGAACCTGTTCAGTAGCAGGCGCAACTTCATTACCCCCCCGACGAAGACCGCACCGTAAAGCTCGTCGAAGTAGAACTTGTTGTCGGCCAGCGTGTAGAGAATCCCCATCTTCCGCGCCCAGACCTCGGCCGAAAGCTTCTTCCTGCAGTACATCGACCAGGAGAGGAAGATGCCCGTACCGGCCACTATCAGACTGAGGATCATCGCGATGGTGTGACTGGCATCTTGATGTTCCTCGTCTTGACCGGCAGCACCCTCCTGCTCCGATTCATGTCCCTGCTCTGCAACCTGTCCGTTCGCGTATTCAATGCCTGTGATCTCTCCATTATCTGAACCATTCATGTGGTCTGTCGGTCCTGACAGGAGCGGTGATGAAGCAGGCAGCTCACCTTCCTCGACATGTTCAAAAGCCTTTGAGGGCTTTTCGATCATATGATCGAACCAGCCTTTCCCACCCAGCGGGTTGAAGGAAGGGAAGGTGAAGAAGAGGTAGAAGCAGAAGACAGAGAGTATGGCCAGTGGTGCCGTCATGACACCGGGAGACTCGTGAGCGTGCTCGTACTTCTCTGCATTCTGCGGCTCCCCATAGAAAGTCATGAAGAGGAGGCGGAACATGTAGAACGCCGTGAGCAGTGCTGCACCGAATCCGAAAATGGGCAGCAGGAGGTGCTGAGGGTTGGAACCGGCGAATGAAAGTGTACCTGCCAGGATCGCGTCCTTGCTGATGAAGCCGGTAGTGAAAGGCACTCCCGAGATAGCAAGGGTGGCGATCAGGAAGGTAATAAACGTGATGGGCATCTTCTTGCGGAGCCCACCCATCTCCCTCATGTCCTGCGTGTGCACGGCGTGTATCACCGATCCGGAACCGAGGAAAAGAAGAGCCTTGAAAACAGCGTGAGTTATCAGGTGCATGAAACCCGCCGCGTAGGCACCCACACCCAGCGCCATAATCATGTACCCCAGTTGGCTGATAGTCGAGTAGGCCAGCACTCTCTTGATGTCGTTGCGAACGACGGCGATGATGGCGGCCATCAGGGCGGTAATACCTCCCACGTAGGCGATCACGATCATGGCCTGAGGGGTCAGAAGAGGAAATATCCGCGCAGTCATGTAGACACCGGCCGCAACCATCGTGGCAGCGTGGATCAGGGCCGAAACAGGTGTGGGGCCTTCCATGGCGTCCGGCAGCCAGACATGCAGCGGGAACTGGGCCGACTTGCCGACCGCTCCCATGAATAGACAGAGGCCGGCCGCCGTCAGCAGTCCTCCACTCAGATGCCCGGCGGCTATACCTGCGAAAACATTCTGTAAGTTGAAAGGATCTGTGTAATAAGGCATAAGTGCCGCGACAACGATACCTATTCCTATCAGGAAACCGGCGTCACCTATCCGGTTGGTTACAAATGCCTTGATGGCGGCATCTGATGCAGACTTCTTTTCGAACCAGAATCCAATCAGGAAGTAGGAACAGACCCCTACCAGTTCCCAGAAAATGTAAAGAGTAAAAAGGCTGTCGGAGAGAATGATTCCGCAGATCGAGAAGGTGAAAAGGCTGAGGTAAGCAAAGAACCGGCTGTAACGCGGATCATCGTGCATATAGCCCATGCTGTAGACATGGATCAGGAATGTCACGAAGAGTACTGCTGTCAACATTATGGCCATAAGGTTGTTGGCCAGAATGCCTACCGTAATATCCATGCCCACGAGTTTGAACCACACGATATTTGGATTCTCCGTCCACCCGGGATTGTAGATTCCGACCGCACGGAAGAATATCGGAAGGCTCAACAGGAAAGAGGCGAAAACAGCCAGCACCGAAACCCAGTCGCCCTGACGGGGAAGCCTTCTGCCCAGCAGGATATTCACCCAGAACGCGAGGAACGGGAAGAGCAGAATCAGCAGAGCCAGTGTAAGCAGGTTCACGGGCTCCTAACCTTTCATGATGTCGGCCTCATCGACATTGGCCGAACCCAGTTGCTTGTAGAGATTGAGAACAATCGCCAGGGCAACGGCTGCCTCTGCAACCGCCAGCACTATGACGAAGATCGCTGTTACTTCACCTGCCGGCCCGCTGGCCACGAAGCGGGAGAAGGCTACAAAATTGAGAGCCGCTGCGTTGATTATCAGTTCGACTCCCATCAGTACTGCAACCACGTTCCTCCTGATCATGACGGCGGTCAGCCCCAGGGCGAAGAGCAGCCCCGAGACGAGCAGGTAGTGCGTGAGGCCGATCATGTCTTCCTCCTGGCCATGTATGTCGCACCTATAAGTGCTATCAGAAGGAGGAGTGAAATGGCTTCAAACGGCAGGATGTAATCACTCATGAAAAGCGAGCCGATCCCCTTCGGACCGGGGCTCGTGTAATCCGGCACGTGGACCATCCACCTCGTTGAGGTCAGAACAGCCACGATCACAGCTGCTATCCCCGCCGCTACTGCCAGTCCCATGATCTTCTGAGTGCCCGTCATCGTTATTCTGGCATGCTCCACATCACGGGTGAGAACGATTGCAAAGAGCAGCAGGATAAGAACGCCGCCGATATAGAGCAGAATCTGAACACCAGCCAGAAAGGAGGCCCCCAGGAGGCCGTAGAGTGTTGCCACTCCGGCGAAAGTTGCGAAAAGTGAGAAACCGGCATTGATCAGCTTGCGGGAGAAGACCACTGAAATCGCCGATACGACCGTCACCACTGCCGCCAGGTAGAAGATGAATACTTCCCAGGTCAACGGTCTACTCCTCCTCTCCGCTGGAGGCAGGCTCATCCTCAGCTCTCTCTGCAGAACCTTCACCCTGCACAGCCGCCGCAGACTCGGATTGCTGCCTCTCCGTCTTTTCGGCGGGCGGTTGAGCGGCTTCCGCAGCTCTGGCAGCCGCTTTTTCGGCTTTCTCTTCCGCCTTGCGCTTCTGCTCCTCTTCGAACATGCGCCGTGCTTCGGCTATCTCTTCCTCTGACATCATCGAGAACTGGTAGACGAGGTCTGTCACCTCATAAGAGGAGAATTCATAGATCGGTGTCATCTGGATGCAGCCGGTCGGACAGGGGTCGGTGCAGAGGCCGCAATAACAGCACTTGGCCATATCGATCGTGAAGGAGGCGAGCCAGAAGGGGATCGGATTTCCGGCGGATGAATTGCCCAGGTCAACGCTCCTGGGTACTTTGATCGGCTCGATCTTTATGCAGTCAACCGGACATGCCCGCTCGCAGTTCTTGCAGCCGATACAGTCCTCAATCACCACATGCAGTCGATGCCGGGTACGATCGGGCAGTTCGGCTTTTTCTCGCGGGTACTGGATCGTAAAGGAGCGCGTGAACAGGTGCTTTGACGCGGTCGTGAAAGCGGCAACCGTCGTAACCGTTCCCCTGGCGATATTCGAAAAATAGTCTTTGATCATCAGAAGAGCATCATGATGCTGGCGCCGAAGAGACAGAACAGCGCAAGGGGTGTAAAGTATTTCCATGAAAGTGTCATAAGCTGATCGACACGCAATCTGGGCAGTGACCAGCGCAGGGCCAGGATGCAGATGCCGAGAACGAGCATCTTCAGAACGGTCCAGAAAACGCCGGGAACAAAGTCGAGGATTGGCAGCGGTGCATGCCAGCCGCCCAGATACACCACGCTGAAAACCAGCCCCACGACGAATATGTTGCCATACTCGGCCAGGAAGAACATGGCGAACCTGATCCCGCTGTACTCGGTTACATATCCGGCAACAAGCTCCGATTCCGATTCGGGAAGGTCGAAGGGTATCCGGCCTCCCTCCGCGATCGATCCGGCCAGGAAGATCCCGGCACCGATGAAGTTAAACGGAAAGCCGCGGAAGATGGTCCAGTGGAGGATCCCTCCGGCCTGTGACTGGACGATCTCGACCATCGAGAGAGACTGCGCGAATATCAGGGCCGACAGCGCGGCAAGACTGACGGGGATCTCGTAAGAGATGATCTGAGCCGCTCCCCTCATCGATCCGAAAAGTGACCACTTGTTGCTGCTGGCCCATCCTGCCATAAGTATTCCCAGAACTCCGAGGCTGCTGATGGCCAGGAAATAGAAGATCCCTATGTTGAGGTCGGCCGGCACCACTCCATCAGCCCATGGGATGACAGCCATCGATCCGACTGCTCCTGCAAAAACCAGGGCCGGTGCTATCATATGCAGGCGGGGATTGGCTTTCGCCGGGACGATATCTTCCTTCTGCAGGAGCTTGAGGGCGTCGGCAACCGGCTGCAGGATCCCGTGGAAGCGACCGACTTCCATCGGTCCGAGCCTGTCCTGAATGAAGCCGGCAACTTTGCGTTCACCCAGTGTATTGACAAGTGCTCCCACGATAAAGAAGCCCAGTATGATGACGACCCAGATGACCATGTCCAGCAGGGGCCAGGGGGTAAAACTCATCGGTCCAGTTCTCCCAGCACAACGTCAAGACTTCCGAAAATGGCTACAACGTCTGCAATCATCGCACCTCTGGAAATCTCGTGAATAACACTCAGGTTGCAGTAGGCACCAGAACGCGCCCTGACCCTGAAGGGCTGAGCGGTTCCATCTGAGACGATATAGAATGCCAGTTCACCCCGGGGCGCTTCTGTACGCATGTAGACTTCACCCCTGGGAGGCCGTACCATTTTTGGAACACCCTCCCGAACATCTCCATCCGGGATTCCGTCCTTGATGATCTGCCGCAGGATGCGTTCAGACTGCTTCATCTCCTCTATCCGAACATGGAAGCGGTCCCACACATCTCCGAGGGTACCCATCTGACCGCTGCCGGTTATCACGTCGAAATCGTAGTTCTCGTATCCGCTGTACGGCTCATTCCTGCGAAGATCCCAGTCAACACCCGATCCCCGCAGAACCGGTCCGGAACATCCATATTCCAGAGCGACTGATGCCGGTAACACTCCGACATTGATGAGTCGCTCTATGAAAATGTGGTTCTTATTCATCAACCGGTCGTACTCGATCCAATGCGTGTCTATGAAATCGAGGAACCTGGCAAGCTTTTCGAGGAACCCTTCGGGAATGTCATGGGAGAGCCCGCCTACCCACATGTAGTTGTATAGCAGCCTGGCACCGCAGGTCATTTCGAACAGGTCGAGAGCCATCTCCCGGTCGCGGAAATACCACATGAAAGGTGTGAAAGTTCCGATGTCATTACCGAACGTGCAAACAGCCACCATGTGACTCACAAGTCTCTGAAGCTCGGCAAAGAGGACCCGCAGCTTCTGAACTCTTTCGTTCACTTCAATGCCCATCAGCTTTTCAACCGTCAATACGTACCCCATGTCCATATTCATCGAGGCTATGTAGTCGAGTCGGTCGCAGTACGGGATTATCTGCTGGTAGTTCTCGTTCTCGGCATGCTTTTCAAAGTTCCGGTGCAGGTATCCCAGATGTGGTATCGCTTCGTGGACGATCTCGCCGTCTGTTACAAGCTCCATTCTCAGCACCCCGTGCGTCGAAGGATGCTGCGGACCCATGTTGACCGTGAATTCGTCGGCCAGATACTCCTCACCCGGATCCTCCAGAGTGCCAAGGTAGAAATCCTTTCTGATAGTCTGTTCGGCCACGGCTTACTCCTCCCCCCCTTCTGCAGTGGTCTGCTCCTCCATCGCCTCTTCCTCCGGAGGTTCGTAGAGAATACCCCCCGGCATCCGATAAACATCGGGAATGCCGTGGTATTCAAGCGGGAACACGTAGTCTTTCCTGAGAGGATGGCCATCCCAGTCGTTCGGGAGAAGGATTCTGCGGAAATCGGGATGGTTAAGGAACCTGATGCCCACCAGGTCGTATGTTTCCCTTTCATGCCAGTCAGCCGCACGCCAGATCAACGCGGCACTCTCCAATTCCGGCAATTCACCGCCTTCGGGCCGGGGCAGTACGATCCTGACATGAAGCCATTCGGAGCGCTCCCGGCTATAGAGAGAGTAGACAACTTCCATACGGGCATCTTCCGGTCCCCGGTCGATTCCGGTAACCGTGTGACATGTTTCAAACTTGAGTTCTTCCTTGATGTATCCGGCGGTTTCCAGCCAGACTGTCGCGTCGAGGGTGACCGATGGATCCAGCCCGTCATCCTCTAACGTACATTTCTCACCAAGGCGCTCTGCCAGGATATGAGCTGCGGTATTCCGCCCAACCCAGGCAGCCTTGCGGACTTCCTGTTCCCTATCGCTCATCCTCTAATCGTCCTTGTTGGCGAGAGTGGCGAACTCATCCATGTTGGGACGCTTCGGCTGATTCAGTTCAGTGTCCTCCGCCCACTCCTGCCGGCGCATCCTGCGCGTCTCCGGTCCCTCTTCTTCCGGTTCGATATCTGGAACCCAGAACGATCCGATCTTGTATCCGAGAATCCTCTCCTTCTCGATCTTCGCCTTCAGCATCAGAAAGCCCTCGATAAGGGATTCGGGGCGTGGAGGACAGCCGGGCACGTAGATGTCGACAGGAACGATCTTGTCGATTCCCTTGACCACGTGGTAGCCGTACTTCCAGTAGGGTCCTCCGCAATTTGCACACGAACCCATGCTTATCAGATACCTCGGTTCAGGTATCTGCTCGTAGAGCCGCTTGACCCTCAATCCCATTTTGTATGTGAGAGTGCCGGAGGCGATCATTACGTCGCATTGACGCGGTGAGTTGCGCATCAGTTCGTAGCCGTGACGGGATATATCGAACCGGGTAGCAAGGGTGGACATCATCTCGAACGCACAGCAGGCAAGACCGAATCCCATCGGCCAGATACTGCGTGCCCGGGCCCACGAGAGCACCGTATCGAGAGAAGTCAATACCACTGATTCACTCAGCTTGCGAACCAGTGGAGGCATGTCTGGTGTGGCTCCGGCAGGCGGCAGATCGTAGGGCAACCTGTCAACTGCCAGTCTTGCAGCATCTGTCGCCGGATTTTCACCGATAGCCTTGACGTTTGTGATCTTAATGTACCCGGTCTCGACGTCGCGTGGTTTCTTCAATTCGGCCATTCGGACTTACTTTCCTGCGGGAGGTATTGAGGTGGAGATTGCCGGCATATCCACATCATCTTCAGTGAACACGGGACGCGGCTTAACCCAGTCGAGGTCACCCTTGGCCCAGGCATAGACAATACCCATGAACAGAATGCCTATGAAGATGAGCATCTTTATAAAAGTCATCAAACCGCGACCGGCTGCTATTTCTTCCTGGTAGACGATCGCCCAGGGAAACATGAACAGGATTTCAGCCTCGAAGATGATGAAGGTCAGTGCAATGGTGTAGAACCGGAAATTGTAACGTATTCGTGCTTCTCCTGTCGGCTCCTCACCACACTCGTACGAGGCCAGCTTCTCAGGGCTCATGTTCCTTGGCTGGACGAATCGTGCTATCAGTATGCTGAGGAATACCAGACCGGCCCCGAAGAAGAGAAACACCAGGATAATTGCATACGGTCCGCGCATTTAATCGGATCTCCCGGCTTTTTCCGGATACTAAGGTCCGTGAATCGTTTATTCGGCTACAATGAACGTAGCCAGCAGATTCGGTCCGTCAACCGCTTATTTTCAGTAAAATATCGGCTGATTCCCGCACAGCTTACTGGATGGTCAATCGCACTCTATTCCCGCGGTGTACACCCAGTCGTTCGGCCGCATTCCCCCTGTTGATCGCGATCTCAACAAGTCCATTGCTGCCGATTATTGCAGCAGCTTCACCGACCACAACACTCACGTATGAAGGAGCGAGCCCTGCCACTTTCTGCAGACCTCTGATGGTTTCAATCTCGATGACCACCGCCGACTCACTTCCCATCACTTCATCTGGAAGTGCCGCTGCCTCAATCGTCGTAATGCAGTTTCCGAAGCGATCTATATGGATAACGCAGCCTTCATCTTCACGATCACCGGGTGATCGCAACAGATCAATAACAGGCCCCCCCGACAGGTCTCCCTCCGGCTCCATTGCCGCACGCAGTTCGGGACCCAGCTCCGACGGATCGACGCCCCGGGCCAGGAAGGCTGCTGCAGGTGCGAAGACATCTCTTCCGTGAAATGTGGAACTGGCCGGACTCAGACGGAACCGTTCATCTTCGAGGCTCCAGGCGCGTATCTCCTCACCGGCGGCAATCACTTCACGTACGATCCATGACACAATCCCGTTGTCCGGTACCACGAAGTACTGATCGAGAGCATGTAGAGCCAGCGCTTTTCTTCCCCCCCCAACTCCCGGATCTACTACAGCGATATGGATTGTACCTGCCGGGTAATAGAGATATGCATTACGCAGAACATATGCTGCGTGGAGAATGTCTCCCGCCGGTATCGAATGAGCTATATCGATTATCTGGGATTCAGGCGAAATGTCGTGTATCACACCCTTGAGGACCCCAACGAAACCATCGGAATCCCCGAAATCTGTTATCAGAGTGATAAGAGACATGGAACCTTCCCGGGAAAGAACCGTGCTAATAAGTATCCATACGGGAATTCCCGGTGGATAGTCAAAGGCCGGAACACCGCCAGTGTAAGGCAGTGCCCCGGCCTTGACAAGCCCGGCCCTGCTGTGGGGTTACAGGGTCGGACGTCCAGTCATCAGAACGCGAATAGTTTCGCGACCTTGAAAAAGAGGACCCGGTCGGGAACACCCTCACCGGGTTCCTCACCAAGGTCGTAATGGTTATACGCCAGGTAGATAACGCTTCCAGGTCCCACTTCATATCCAATCAGTGCATTCAGGAGGACTCTCCTGTTGATCTCATCGAAAAATGTATCCTGACCAGTGTGATCACGGCGCATCTGCAGGTAGAGTCTTCCGAACAATTCCCTGGTGAACTGGTATTGGGCTCTCAGACCACCTACGATGTACTGGTCAATCAGCTGGCCACCCAGATTCACGCTTCGTCTTATCAGAGTGCCATTGGCTGACAGGCTGGCCCGGTCGGTCGGTCTGAAAGTGACTCCGAATCCACCGGCCGCAATCCCAACCACCCGTTCTTCTCCGTAGTCGAAACCATCACCTGCCTCACCGCCAAAACCCCAGCTCCAGGTACCCGATTGTCGGGAATTGTAGTTGAATGTGTAGCTTGTCCCGTTGTGATCGATGTCGCTCTCCTTTATCCGCCACTGCCAGACGTCGAAGCTGCAGCGGGAGTTGTCCCTGAACTGCACATCTACTCCAGGGCCTATCCTCTGTTCTATCAGTTCTCCGGAATGCTCCTGGAAGCGGATGACGCGAACATTGGGCGTCACCCATTTCACCGGTCCCCAGTCGGCTTCGTGCCTGTATCCGAGGAAGGGTTCTATCGACTGCTGGTTCTGACGCGGCACGTAGCCGAGCCGGGCTTCGAAATCACGCTGGGCATCCATGAACGTCAGTGTTGAGATCCAGGTCTGGCTGGTATAGCCGCCCACCAGGAAGTAAGCGTTGTTCTTCTCACCGATCCCCGGCTCAAGGTATGTAGCGGCCATTCCGGTGAAATTAAGATTGTCGGAGGGACGAAAATCGAAATCGAAACCAATATTCCGCTGGTACGAACTCCCCGATCTGGCCTGGGAGGCGATATCCTGGCTTGTCAGAATGAGTCCAACATTCGAGGCACGTCCCAAGTTCTGCTTCAGCCGCACCACCGACTGCCAGGCATACGGGTTGTCGTCATCGGCACTCAGAGGCTCATTGTATGTGGAAATCACCCCGATCTGGGTAGAACCGATCTGTCCTGTGAGTTTGGCGCCCCCGAGGGGATTGTAGATCCGCCTGGAATAGAAGAGATTGATCGGCGCCTGGAAGACGTTCTGACCCTCCAGGAAGAAGGGACGTCTTTCGGGAAAGAAGAGTTCATATGGTGTCAGGTTAATCTGTTCCTGGTCTGCTTCGATATGACCGAAATCGGGATTGAACGTGAGATCCATGATCAGATTGCTCGACAATCCCACTTTGAGATCTGCTCCCATGTAGTCGAAACCCATCTGCTCCGACCATGTCATCCCCCCTCCGGATGTCCCCTCGTGTGCCCTTCGGGCCGTGATGTAGGGATTTACCCAGATACTTCGCCCCGATCTGACTCCCCTTATACCCGATATCAATGCGTTACTGGTCATGATGTTATTGGAGCCGATATCGAAAGGGGCCAGCGATGACAACTCGCTCAACTCACCTACCGCACGGAAGATATTGATGCCCCAGGTCTGTACAGGGGCACGTCTGAAGCGGAGACTCGTCCACGGGATTGACAGTTCGGCAGTCCAGCGGTCCTTCTGAATATCTGTTTCAACACTCCATAGGGTATCCCACGATCCATCGCCATTACCTGTTTCATCCAGCATCGAATCAGACTGTATCCCGGAAGGATTGACCATGAAGAGGTACCCTTCCTTCCAGGTCAGGAAAGGATCAATTATTAAACCCACACTGTCATTGTTGGGTCCGAAACGATCCCTGCGAACGATGTAGTCCTGGATTGGATAATCGGGCTGGGCACATTCGAAAGCTATGTAGAGGTTCTCCTGGTCGTAGAGTATCCACACAGACGTTATGTTCAGCGCCGGCACATCGTGATCGGGCTGGAACTGTGTGAAATCAGTGTACCTGATCGAATCATCCCATTCGCCGGGCTGGAGGATGCCATCAATAGCGGGAGTACCTGTACTGATGGACAGCACAATATTCGCATTCCTGTAAAGCTCGAGATCGATAGTGTCTGATGACGGCACCGAGGCAGACGCTGCGGTTGATGTCTGGGCAGATGCAGAACCCGTAAAGATCAAAGCTGTAACGAGCACAGGCAGAGCTGACTTTGGTAAATCGAATCTTGAAATATTTTGGTTGTACTTTCCCATTCAGAATTTCCCCACATTTAAAGTCATCGATTGCAGAGCACGCAGAAATCGTGCCAGAGGGAGGTCTTTAATCCATCTTCTCCATCTTATCCAATCTTTACGCAGTTTTCCGGCAGGTGTTGCAGAGTTGTCAGGTTAATCCGCACGGGGAGAGGCGTGTCTGTTGGCGACAATTAAATAACGTGTGTGTTGCTGTATGACACAGCTGCAGGCAGTTATGGAACAGGCAATGACGCAGTATTATTAATAGTATATGAAAACTCCATCAAACGACACGAATTCCACGCAAAAAGAACTCGGTGCAGGCGCCGACCTGCGCTGGGAATTTATCGATCTGGCATTCCTGGCTTATATCGCAGTAATCCTGATTCTCATTCTGATTTTCGGTGTACTGCTGGGGAGGCATTCCCAACCGTGGCACATGATTGGGCTGTATGTACTGTTCGGTGCTGCAGGATTAGGGGCGCGTTCGCTCTCATCTTTATGGGATAATTCTTTTACCAGATTCATTCGCTGGTGGTACCCGCCGATACTCTTCCTTTTCTGTTTTGAATCCCTGGCCTCAATCATCCACATAATACAACCGGAATATATCGATCCCTTCCTTATTGCTGCTGATCAGACATTATTCGGCGGGCCCGTGACAGTATGGCTGCAGCAGAGAGCCCAGCCGTGGCTGACTGAGATCATGTATTTCTTTTATACGAGTTATTACTTCTTCGTACCTGGTATCGGGATACCTCTCTATCTGCGGTGCGGCAGAGACAGGACATCACCGGAAGGGGATCAGTTTCGTGAATTCTTAACTCTGGTCTCGGTGAGCATGCTTTTCTGCTATGTACATTTTCTATTCACACCGGGGGCCGGACCGGTATTCTGGCCCGATTATCCCGGACCTGTTTACACCCTGACCGGAGGTCCCATAACCCTGCTCGAGCAATGGATATTCAAGGTGGGTTCTGTTGTCGGAGGGGCGTTTCCCTCCAGCCACGTCGTTGTCGCTGTCGTAGCGGCTTTCTATTCAGTTCGATTCAAGGTGGCACCTTTTATCTGGGCATCTCTCACTATCGGTCTTCTGATCAGCACCATGTACAACGGTTACCACTACGGAGTGGATGTCCTCTATGGGATGTTCGTTGCAGTTGTGATGGTGACCGCAGTGCCACCCCTCTTCAGACGATACGAAGCTCGATTCAACCGATAATTACTTCAGACGCATAAGAGGAGCGAGGGTGCGCAGGTAGATCTCGCTGACAGCCTTAAGAGCTGCCACGTCTGCATATTCATTCGCCCCGTGCGCTCCTGCTCCGGCAGGGCCGAAAATCACTACGGGGATCTCCAACTCGCGGAAATATCGGGCATCAGTCGCTCCACCCCAGTCGGTGAAAGGCTCGGGCCGGCAGCCCAGAACATCTTCAGCAGCCTGCCAGAGGCCCTGAACGAAGGGATCTCGCGAATCGGTCATGTTGGCCGGTATCAGGTCGATCAGATCCTCATCTTCGCTGATAATATCGTATTCCACCGGCAGATGACGGCCGTCCTCCGTAGTATCAGGAATCGTATCGAGGGTTTTCCGGACTTCACTCAGGATGCTCTCGGGTGTATCGCCGGGGACAAGTCTCCAGTCTATCAGGAAAGTGCAGGAGGACGGCACCGAGTTGTCCGAAGTACCGCCTTCGATCCTGTTCACGCTCATCACAGGGAAACCGACTGATGGATGGAAGCGGTCGATGTGCTTTTCCAGGGCCAGCACTCCCCTCGAGGCCACGGCAATGGCGTTGAGGCCTTCAGCCCTGGCACGGGCAGTGTGGGCCGAGCGCCCTCGAGAGCGAACCTTGAATCTGAATATCCCCCGCTCTGCCGTCCTGACCTGCAGATATGAAAGTTCGCCGGAAATAATGCCCTTCGGTCTGGGCAATTCTCCTCTTTTTATCGCAGCGGCCAACGCTCCCGATCCCCGAGTCCCACCCACCTCCTCATCACATACCAGATGCAGCTGCACCTGTCCCTTCAATTCATCTTTTCGCTCAGCCAGCTTCGCCATTGTCCACATCATTGCTCCGCACGGCCCCTTCATATCCAATGAACCACGTCCATACAGCCTTCCCTTTTCGATCACTCCTTCGAATGGAGGATGTTCCCACTCCTCTCCCTCAGGTACAGGCACCGTATCCATATGGCCGTTCATTACATAGAGAGGCCCTGAGTCAGATCCGATTGAGGTTATCAGATTCGGGCGTTCAGCCTTTTCACCGTCACTATTCTCACCATCCAGGATATCTACATCAAGACCTGCTGCAATCAACCACCCTGCTGCAAAATCCATCACATCGTGCTCCTGACCGGTAATGCTTGGTATTCGTATCAGGTCTTTAAGGAGCGATTCGAATTCAACCGGTATATCGATAGTATCGTCTGTTGGGGACATGCTGTGCCTCGTCGAAGCGCCCGGCTGGAGCGGATACAGCGGAGCCCTCGGTTATGCAACGGATTTCCGACTCAGAACACTTGTATCAGCTGTATATCATCCTGTTCTAATTTCTCCAACCCGATTCTCATATTTGACCTTCAATGCGTATGCGCTACACTCTCGCAGTTAGCGCAGGTTCGGTCGTATAGAATTGCCACAGTCACATTCCGGGAGAAGAGATGTCGGGCACGGTAACCGCTCCAATCTGGCTGGCAATCATCGTGCTTATGCTCGCAGCACTATGGATCCTTGACCAGTTGCTGCTGCCGGGTGTCCGCTGGTATATCCGCAAACGGGTGAACAGGGCCGCAGAGGAACTGAATATCCGGCTGCGTCTGAAGATAAAGCCATTCAAACTGACCAGGCGCCAGACTCTCATAGACAGGTTGAGGTATGATCCCGAAGTACTGAAGGCCGCAGAGGAAAAGGCGGAGGCGGAGGGAATGCCCAGGGAGGCAGTCGCCGCTGAAGTAAAGGGTTACGCTCGCGAGATCGTTCCTGCTTTCAATGCCTACTTTTATTTTCGCTTCGGCTGCTGGCTGGCAAGAAAAATCGCACAATCCCTATACAGGGTCCGGCTCGGTTTCGTGGACGATGAGAGTCTGGCGAAGATACCCGAAGATGCGTGCGTCGTGTTCCTCATCAATCATCGCAGCAATACCGATTACATCCTCGTCTCCTACCTGGCCGCTTCCCGAACAGCACTCAGCTATGCGGTTGGTGAATGGGCCCGCATATGGCCTCTGCAGACTCTCCTGAAGGCAATGGGAGCTTATTTTGTGAGAAGAGGCTCTGGAAATCCGCTCTACCGCAAAGTGCTCGAACGCTATGTCCATATGGCGACGCAGGCCGGGATGGTTCAGGCACTCTTCCCGGAAGGAGGTCTCAGCCGTGACGGCCTGCTTCTTCAGCCCAGACTCGGACTTCTGAGCTATATGTTGAAGTCTTTCGATCCAGAAGGCAGACGAGACCTGGTATTCATCCCCATCGGTCTCAATTATGACCGGGTACTTGAGGATAGAAGCCTCCTGCTGAGCGACAGATCAGACGTTGAACCGAAGGGTGGCTGGTTCACCTTCATAACAACATTCAAATTCCTGATGCATAATGTCGGATTGATGTTCAGAAAGCAGTGGCACCGCCTCGGATATGCCATCGTCAATTTCGGCTCTCCCATCTCCATGAAAGAGTATCTGGCAGAACACCAGCTCGATTTCAGAACACTCGACAGGGACCAGTTCTTCTCACAGGTCGAGACCTTGGGTGACCTTTTCATGGAGGAGATAAGTAAGGTAATACCTGTCGCCCCGGTATCACTGGTGGCGTCTGTTTTCGACCAGCGCCCTGGTGAATCGATGAGTGAACTGGAGCTGAAAGCAGAGGCTCACAGACTTATCAATGAACTGGAAGCTGCAGGTGCCCATATCTACATCCCCCGCTCAAGTCAGGACTATGCCATCACGGTCGGGCTCAGAATGCTCACACTGCGTCATATAGTGGAAGAAACAGATGGCCTGTTCCGAACAAGGGAAGATGAGATCCCGCTGCTGAGGTACTATTCCAACAGCATTGCACACTTTCTGACCGGGGAGAAATAAAACTCGGTCGGTCAGTTGAAATAAGTCATCTACTCCGCTTTCAACGCTTCCATGGGCTGCACTTTTGCAGCTCGGCGGGCCGGGATCCACGAAGAAACAAGGGCAACAAGTCCCAGAACTGCGATCGTTGACAACCCACGGAGCGGAAGTCCCTCTCCCTCCGGGATTCGAAATGTACTGGAGACAAACATCGCCATAAGCACTGCCAGCGGAGCACCCAGCAGGAATCCTTTCAGAGTCAACCAGATCCCCTGACGTGTTATCAGTCCTACTACCTGTTCGGTTTTTGCACCAACAGAAATACGGATCCCTATTTCCCTCGTTCTTCTCACCACGGAGTGGGAAATAATCCCGAAAATGCCCATTGCCGCCAGAAAGATTGCCATTATGCAGATAGCGATCAGGAAGTTTCCAAATACTGCAGCTGCGCCCAGAGATTCCCGATAAACCTCCTCATACGATCTGATCGGGCCGATGGGCTGGTCAGAATCAATACTCCAGATTGCCTTTCTTACATTATCTGTAAAAGAGGACATGACAACCGGGGACCTGAGTGCGTAAGTCGGGTATCTGAGCGGATTCTGTTCAAACGGTAAATACAGCATCGGATTGACTGTGAAATCCTCAGGAATGCGTTCCTGGCACACATTGACCACCACTCCAACTATCTCCCGCAGCGAGCCCATGACTTTAACCTGTACTCCCAGAGGATTCTGGTCTGCAAGGAATTCCTCCACGAAGGATTGATTGACAGTTATTACCCTTTGAGATCCGCTTCTGTCATCTTCATTCAGGAATCTACCCGACAGGAGAGTTGCCTGCATCGTGGGAAAGTAGTCTCCACTTACAGCCTGCCAGCCTGCTGTTGGTCGATCAACCGGATCGTCATATGTCTGACCAGACAGATTAAAACTGGTTTCAGAGTACCCCCGGTCACGCGGGAGCCGATTCATAACTGCGACTCCGGCCACACCAGGAACAGCTTTGAGTGCCTTTACCGATTCCCGGTGGAAACGGACCAGCGCTTCTTCGTCTTCATAGCGATATTCAGGCAGTGAGAGTCTGAAAGAAATCAATCCATCTGAATTAAAGCCCGGTTCGTGATTCAGAAGGCGAGTGAAAATGTCAGCCAGAAGTCCTGCACCAGACAGTAACCCCAGAGCCACTGCAACTTCCCCGATCACAAAGGCATGGCGGATCCTTTTCCATTTTCTTCCTGCTGTGCCACCACAGTCACCGTCGCTTAAAGCTCCCCGAACATCCTTGATTGAGATGAATAAAGCCGGAGCCAGACCGAACAGTATCCCTGCCAGAACAGACAGAACGACCGAGGCCGTCAGAACCGGGATACTCACTTCGGGAAGAAATACACGAGGTACACTTGCGGGGAATCCGGCTCTGAAAAGCTGTACGGTCAAATATGCCAGAAAAATCCCTAAAAGTCCTGATCCAAACCCCAGCAGCACACTTTCAGAAATGAATTGCCTGAAGAGTACGCTCCGTTTTGCTCCGAGGGTCATCCTGACAGCCACCTCTTTCATCCTCGTACCGGCTTTGCTCAGCAGCAGATTGGCTATGTTCGCGCAGGCTATCAGCAGACCGAAAAGGGTCACGAGGATCGTAATCTTGATAAGGAGAGTGTCTGTACGGCCGGGAAATCTCGTCCGCAGTTTACTGACAATCATCGTCCTGTCGCGACTGCTTTCAGGATATTCCTGCTCGAACTGCTCAGCGATTACGGTCACTTCTGCCTGAGCCTGCTCTACAGATACGCTTTTCCTGAGACGTCCGAATACGAGCAGATTGCGTTTGGACCTGTCTGCAGCCCATCTGAGATCGGATGGACTGTAAGCGGCAACGTTCCCCATCAGCAGATTGAATTCTTCGGGCAGGACTCCCACAACAGTATACGGCATATCGTTCAACGTGAGAGTAGCTCCCAGAATACTCTCCTCTCCGTTGAACTGCCGCTGCCAGTACCCGTAGTCGAGGACAAGTATATTTCCAGTTTCCTCAACTCCATCTTCAGGAGTGAAGCTGCGACCAAGAATCGGATCGACACCCAGTACTTCAAAAAGTTCAGGAGTGACTGTTGCTACCAGAACCTCTTCTGGTTGATCCAGCCCTGATAAAACCATCGGTGCGTCATCAAATGCACAGAGGCCGGAGAAAGAAGATGCCCTGTTCTTAAGATCCAGGTATTCCGGTGCTGAGACTTCATCACGCGAATCAGTAGCAAGCTCTTCCTTCATGGCGATTTCTATAAGCACCAGCTCATCCTGCTCCTCGTAAGGAAACGGCACGAAAAGCAGGGAATTCGCCAGAGCGAACATCGTGGTGTTTGCAGCAATGGCCAGGGCAAGTGAGAACACTGTTACCAGTGTGAGAACAGGAGTTTTCCTCCACATCCTGATACCGTATCGCAGATCCCGAAGGAGATTTCTCATTAAACGGGTCCCATCAAGCGTCATATGGTTATGGTTGGTAAGACCTCCATTTATGGTCTACGTAAGATTGACTGACAAGGTTTTGGTGAATCGCTGCTGATTCAATAACAGGATCATTCACATTACATTTCTGAAACTGTCGTTTATTTCTGATATAATTAGTCATAATAGTCATTATGACTAATTACAAGGTGCTGCAAAATGCGTCATATCTCTTTAAGCGAAGCCAAGGCACTGTTCTCCGATTGCATCCGGGCAGTTGAGCAGGGTGAGCTCCTCATCATCACCAGGCATGACAAGCCGGTAGCCGCCATCGTACGGCCACAGGATATCGAACAGCTGGAACGACTTCGCCGAGCAGGTCCGGAGGGCGGGCTGGCCTCTCTGGCGGGTGGATGGGAGGACTCGACAGAGGTCCTGCAGGTTATCGCGGAGACTCCGCGCACACCATTTCGAGTAATCCCGGAGGTGGAGTAGGCAATGACTTACCTGTTTGATACAGATGCCATAATGGAGGTCATGCAAACTGCTCCAGATCCGACCTACCTGGAGTGGCTGCGGCAAATCCCACGCGAGGATCAGTTTATCAGCGCCATTTCAATCGGTGAGATCTACTACGGCGCCCTGCGAGTCCCCCGCCGTCAGAGACACATCCTGAACATCGAGAAACGGCTGCTGCCCTCGATTACAGTTCTTCCCTACGATGCAGCGATTGCCAGGGAGTGCAGCAGGATCCGTAATCAGCTCAAATCGGCTGATGCCATTCTCTCTATTGCAGATCTTCAGGTGGCAGCTACGGCTGCCTATCACTGTTTAAAACTGGTTACAGGTGATATCGAACGGTTCAGATGGATAAGAAGTCTTCAACTGGAGAATATTCTGGCCAGGTCCTCAGATTAAATGGTGGGCGACGAGGGACTTGAACCCCCGACTTCGGCGATGTGAACGCCGCGCTCTAGCCAGCTGAGCTAGTCGCCCTCATTTCCTCAGCAGAGTTCGAAAAGTAGGTCCGTCGAGTGAAGAGTCAATCCCATTCATACCCGATTTCAGACCGGGAAGAGGAAAGCAGTTTTCCGCTGCGCTCGATGCATTCCATCCGGTATTGATATACACCGGGCCCAGCGACATTCCAGCTCCATTATCAGTTGAGGGATCCTCTTTCATCTGATTGATCATAACCATTCCCATCCCTATCCCAATTCCATCCCAGAAGAGATCCTTGCCGGAGGCATAGCCTCCACCGCTCACGGCGTCGTATATTTCCTTGCCGATGCTGAGCGCCACACCCGTTGCCGCACCGACCATTCTGGCCTTGTCGTGATCCAGATCCCATGCACTTGAGGCAATTGTGTAGCTCACGCTCGTAGCCAGAAAGCTCCCGATGAAATGGAGGAATTTATCGGCACCGAACCAGTCGTCCTGAGCCCCGACTTTCCCCTGAATGGATATCATTAAAACCAGAACCAGAGAGGTGAATGCAGGTAAGCGTTTAGATCTGTTCACCGGGCGTATACAATTTCTCATATTCGTCGAATATGAATTTATCGGTCATCCCGGCTACAAAGTCACAGACCGTCCTGAAGTAGGCTGGATTTGCCAGATAGCCGGCCCTGTCTTCATCGATCTGGCTCGGTGGCAGATCTCTCATGAACCGGATCTTCTGACGCTTTGCAAAGCCGAGCAGGACGTAATCGGGCAGCTGCAGCGGCCGATTCAGGTAAGCCTTGAAGAGCTTCCGCATTAAAAAGACTGCTTTACCATCCATTCGACTGACGCTGTAACAGTTGATGATGTTGTCGTAAACGAACCTGTGAAGCTGCTTGTACTCCCCCTTCAATCCCGAATCGAGCTGGACCAATCCACGCGGGATCTCCTCCAGGACCTCGTGAAAATCTCCCGGTCCTTTTATCCCTTTCGATTCTATCCATTTTCCGATTCGTCTGACACTGCTGACTATGGCGTTAGTAACAAGCAGGTGGATAAGGCCGCGGATGAGCATGTTCTGACGCATGAACCGTGGTTGATCGTGATAGCCGGGCATGTTCCTGATGACCAGGCGACTGATGGAGAGCTCCTCTGCCTTGCCCAGTTCAACCTGCCCCTCGCGGAGTCCATCTTCAAGATCGTGAGTCTGCTGCGCGATCTCATCGGCAACTGCCACAGTCTGCCCCTCCAGATGGCATCCACCTGACAGGTTGATGCCATCTGGATTAACATCACAGAACACCTTCGAATCGCTGTAACCGGTGTGTTTGAGGATGCCCTCCCGCACCTGGTCTGTCAGGTTGAGTCCGGGGCGGTCGTATCGTGCTTCCAGCATGTCAACAACGCGGAGGCTCTGGTAATTGTGTTTGAACCCGCCCAGCTTGAACCTGACTTCCGAACGCACCATCCCATCCAGATCGTCTTCACCGCTCATAATCAGGCGGAGCACCTTTTCGCCTGAATGCCCGAAAGGCGTGTGGCCCAGATCGTGCCCCATCGCAACCGCCTCGACCAGGTCTTCATTCAGACCGAGGGCCCGGCCTATAGTCCTGGAGAGCTGGGATACTTCGATTGTGTGAGTCAGGCGTGTACGGTAGTGATCCCCGCCGGTAGATATGTATACCTGAGTCTTGTGCTTGAGGCGCCGGAAAGCGCGACTGTGGATAATGCGATCACGGTCGCGCTGGAACGGGAGCCTGTACTCCTCGTGCCGGCCTTCCTGCCTTATGGATTCCCGGCGGCTAGCCCAGGCGTTCTTGAATGCGAAATCCTCACTCAGCTCATCGTACCTCTCCACCAGAGATTGTGAGTCCCTGTAGTGGGAAACAGCCTCACCAGTGGAATCGGTCGTCTCCTGCTGCTCTTCTGCAGGTTCCTGGATACGGATCTCGACTGATTCTGAAGATTCTGAGCGTTTGCGGGGCGGAGTCACTCCTGCTCGGTCTCCCCTTCCGCCCCTTCCTCGCCCTTCTTCTTGTCCGCTTCGACGGCTTCATCGATGCGATCCTTCAGCTCCTTCTCCTTGGCCTTCATCGCATCCTTGAAACTGTCCCTGGCTTCCTGGAGCCGCTTCTTCAAAGCCGATAGAGCCACTCCGGCCTTGACACCCGATCCCTCACCTCCCTCGGCCTGAACCTCTTCAATGTCTTCCTGAATTTTCTTCAGCTTCGAAGTGATATCGTTGAACCGGGTCTTGATCTCATCGGCATACTTTTCTGCCTCTGAAGCAGCCTTCTGTCCGAGGTCCTGAGATTTGACCTTCAGCTCTGCTGCCTTTTCAAGAGCCTGCCGGCGCCACTCCTCCGAGGATTCCCATGCCTCCTCAGCATTATCGAGAAGTTCCTGCGCCTTCTCCTTCAGCTCATCGGCCTTTTCTTTCAGATCATCGCCCTTCTCTTTCCAGCGTTCCCTGGTCTCGGATCCGGGACGGGGAGCATATGCCAGCCCCAGAATCGCACCCAGCAGACCACCGAACAGAAAAGAACTGAATCGTCCTCCACATCGCTTACTCATCTTTTTCCTCCTGATGTGCCAGGCAACCAGACCGATAACGGCTGATCAATAATCCCGGCTCTGACTCCCACTGAACATATTTCTGATGAATCGACCGATCCCGCTCAACATCGAGAAGAGACGGATGGTTGCTCTCTCCATATCCTCTTCCAGAACTTCGGCCAGTGCGCCCATACGTGCAGCTCTCTCCCGAACCCCGGCAACACTATCCGTGAATCCTTCCACTTCGTCCAATGCACCTTCGGCCACCTGCACGGCATGGGAAGCCATCTCCTGAATTTCAGCAGCGAGCGGCTGGAACTCCTTCTGGAAATCCTTCACGATCCTGGTTATCGCCTTCACCAGTGAGAACAGTTTCAACGCAATCAGCACCGGCACCAGCGTAAGCAGCACCATGCAGACGGCGATCACTACAAGACTGATCTGGATCGTCAGCATCGAAGCATGTCCTCTTATTAATCAACCACGAGGCGGCAGGAGTGTTCCCGCCGCCGCAAGTTGATATAATGCTTATGGCTAAGCTATCAGAGTACTCATCCAGATACCTGATGAACAAGGAAGAAGGATTCTAAAATATCGATCCACTCTTCAAACATTGTTGGCGAATCATCCTCCGGCAGTGTAGCATGACGGAATGGAACGCCTCTATTTCGCACCTGTGGAATCTGAGTTCGGCCGACTATGGGCGTTGAGTACACCGGATGGCCTGGCACGTCTGATTCTTCCCTCTTCATCCCGGCGGAATATCGATCCCGGCCCCTCCATCCTTTCACGGTGGCGCGATCGAAATGCTCCCGACCATCACCTGATGGAGAGTCCAACTCGATTCCGCGACCTGCAGAGGTGGCTGAAGCAGTACGCCGAGGGCTTCATTCCCGACGTTGAGATTCCGCTCGATCTGAAGGGCACTATCTTCCAGCATAAGGTGTGGGAGGTCGTAGCCGGCATCCCTTACGGCAACACGATCACCTACGGCTTGATATCGAGGAAGTTGAGGAAGAAGTCATCTTCTGCGCGAGCCGTCGGATCCGCGGTAGGTTCGAATCCGGTACCGCTGGTGGTTCCCTGCCACCGTGTTATAGGTGAGAGTGGCAAGCTGGTCGGTTTCGGTGGAGGATTGAAGATGAAACAGGATCTTCTTCGCCGCGAGGGAATACTGCTGCTATAGGATTTCTTTTAATTCCTGCCGGCAGATGCTTTCCTGCAGATACTCTCTCTGTAGATATTCTATAAAATCAGGCGTGACGATGTTCTTCTTTCTTGACGAACATGTTTATCAGCCAGGAGAAGATGGTGATAAGCAGAGCCGCCCATATATAGGATGTCCCATGCACTTCGAATCCCGGAACGATCACTGCCGTCAGCCATAGGGTCACAGCATTCACGATGAGCAGAAAGAAACCCAGAGTCATCACTGTAATGGGCAGTGTCAGCAGTATAAGCACCGGTTTCACAATGGAGTTCAGAAGTCCAAGGACCAGAGCGGCCATAACCAGTGCGAATGATGATTCGAAAATCACTCCCGGCAGCAGGTAGCTTGTCAGGACTATCGCAAGCCCCGTAACGAGCCAGCGGATAAGAAAACGCGGCATCTCAGCAACCTCCACTACAGATTCAGAGTCCGGGCAACGAATCTCGGAAAGTTCAGGGGTATTTCAAAGCTGCGCCGCAGACGTCCGGCTTTCTCCATTTCGGCATCTTTATCCCCGTCGAACCTGTACAGGTCATTCCGTGTTAATGGAATAGCAGCTCTCAATGTCTCTTCATTCAGGCTGAACGGCACACGTACCGATCCACTGCGGTTCATGGCTCTCAATGTGATCGTCACTCCATCACCGGACCCTTCATCTTCAAACCGGGTAACCTCTCTGTTCCATCCCAGCCACCGACCGATCCTGTCACGTTCGGGTGTATCTAACAACCTCTTCTCGAGCCTTTCCCTCAAAGCTGAAGCAACATCCCTCTGAAATCCCCAGATATCACCGGGCAGATCGTCCGGATTAATTACACCATAGGTCCACAGAAGATCTATTCCGCAATTGCCGTCAAACACCATCATTCCGTCTATTTCGACATCTCTCAGCACCAGGATGAGTTTGAGAGCAGTCAGACGCACAGCTTCGAAAGGCACACCGCCCGCGCGCAGTCCCAGTGAGAACCAGACCACACCTTTTCTGTCAGCAGGAGAAACATAGAAGGCAACTACACCCTGCTCGACCAAGGCGAGGAGTTCCTCTTCACTGCTTATCTCTATCCCGGCTCCATCCAGACTTCTTGTGAAGACACCAGGTGACTTATGGCTTACGCCAACCGGCCGATCCATCATGTATGGCAGGATCTTCGATGCTACGGCTCGATAGTATGCAGAAATATCCATGATTACAGGCTTTCCCGTAATTCAGTTTCCGTCCGGAGTTTCCGGATGGGACCTGTTAGGCAGTAACCGGATTGGAGAAAGGAGGCGGTCCGGGCAGAGACGGCCACAGCTTCCTTCCAAACAGGAGAATTACTGCATACATGCTCCACGCTTCCCATGCAAAGGGGATGAAACCCAGATATCCGGGCAGAGGCATCTCGAAGAGCTTCATGTTCTGGAAGAGGGGGAAAATGTAAACCCATTTTGCAGTAGCAACCATATTCCACGACTCCCAGAGGAATCCGCATACCAGCCCCCCTATCCCCAGACTGAGCCATCGTGTGAGTATACCCTCCTCCAGATCCCGAAGGAGAGAATGGACTTCTTCCTGCACTCCCGAGCCTTTCTCCCCCTCAGGTTTGCGACTTCCATAGGCAAAAGGCTCGCAAAGGGGCACATACGCGATCCACACGATGACAAATGTATATGCAGCCAGGTGAGCCGGCAGCAACAGCGGTGCCAGTGCCATTATCGAACCACTGATGAGAAGGCCTGTCAGCATGCGCCTGCTGACACGAAGTGGCGAAATGCCTGCCCGCAGGCCGAATGCCTCCAGCAGATCTGCAGTGATGAACAGAGCCGGCCAGATCGTCACGAACGACCAGGCGTAACCGAAAAGCGCCAGAAGGCCGCTTTCGGGCAATCCGATGTACGACCAGTTGCGCAGGTGGAGGTTGTAGAATTCGAACCACAGCCACAATGCAAGGCTTACGGGCAGCAGGAAGAGAAAGCGGGAGGGCTCCGGCCATAACCACGACCTGCCCCGCAGACGCGCCAGGAGTGCATCGGCCGCCAGCAGATAGCCGGTCCACATCCATGGAGTGAAATATGTGTGGATGAACCACCCGGTTGTAAAGATCACCAGGATGAATCCCTTGAGAAGTATCAAAACTCCGACCCAGCCGTGGAATGGAAACCTGTACGGAGATGAGTTCGACATGACTGGATCTTCTGTCTTCATTGAATGTGCTATTTAATTTCAATTATGTTATGGGATCTTATTCATTTCTTATTCTGAGTTCGAAGGCTTCCTCTCACACGTGGTAGGAGGGTGCTTCCCACATTTTCGCCATCCGGTATGATCGTATCATATTCTGCACGGCAACTTCAATTATGGTTGGACGTATTCATGAAACGAAATAGGGCTGCAAACAACAAACAGACTCATATCTAAACTGAGCGATTCTACGGCTGGAAAAAGATCACCCTTTAGGCAAAGCTGTTACAAACCAAAAAGTAGAATAGGAAAACGGACTCTGTGTCTGTTATCAGACTCTATATCCTTTAATTGTAGATTAGACCACGAACGGCTGGATGAATCTTGTACACATTTGGAATTGATAGGCCCGTTTCTTTATCGCTGTCAATCGAGAGGAAATGCCCTCTTGATACTGTCCCCCATACAGTTGGAACCACCGTGATACCAAGGTACTCCCCTTCCGGACTGAAAATCAGAAAGGTCGATCCTTCCGGATATTCATCCAGGTAATAGGGGTAGGGTTTCTGTGCCCAGATGAAGCCCGCGTCATCAACAACAAGACTGCACCAATACCCTTTAGTTTTGGGGATTTCAGCAATCTTTTTTTGTTCAATCCTTATGGCTTCCAACATTGGATGATCTGCATCTTCAATTTCCTGATCAAGTCTAGCCATGATTATGGATCGTTCTTCTGGCGTCACAGGTTCTGGTGGGATATTCAGGCGGATTGATTGGATGATTTCACCGTTGAGATCGAACCATGTGAGCACGGGCTCGGTTCCTGTGCTCATTACTACACCCTTTCCCGGATGATATGCTGCAGAGGGCTGACCTTGATAGTATCCGCCCGTTGACGCCTCGACAGTTTGAGAGATTGTCATGGTGTGAACCGGCTCAGTCTCGAACTGACAGAGTTTCTCTCCATCCGCTGAGAACACCAAAGCACGCCAGGAGGAAACGATCCTGGGGCGGTGCTCTGAATGAATAAAACGCCTCAACAATATCTGGGTGGCATCAGGTCCTTCATATATTCGAGATTCGACATCCACCCTCTCACCGCTGAACGATATGTGTCTTACAAAAGCCCCGTCATAAGTCAGGATCGATAAGCGCTGTTGACGAGTATCCAGCACCGATACATATCCATTCCCCACTGATTGCAGAAGGACTGATCGGAACTCTCCTGGACCTTGCCCTTCCCGACCGATACTATGGCTGAACTTGCCTGCCTGATCGAACACAGCAACCCTGTTGTTACCCATATCTGCCACATAATACCTACCCTCTTCATCCATCATGAATATGTACGGGCGGTAGAGTAGTGTTTCTTGCTGCTCCTCATTCTGTTCCAGGGTGAGGATTTTTTCGTAAGTGAATAACGGCTCTGAGTACTTTGGGCCTCCGGTCGTCTCGGCTACCGGGACTCCCTCCTCAAGGAACGTATTAAATGAATGAATACTATCTGAATTGCCTGAGGAGCATCCCATGATGAGAACGGCACACAACGCACCTATCGAGCAATGGATTCTACACATATGAAGGAACTCCCATATAGTGGGTAACTTGGTATTGTAACTTTCTAACAATACAACTCAGTTCATGCAAGAAGACTTAGTATCTCTGAGTTCAGCTGGATTAATGGCTTGTGTTCAGCCAACTGATTCTAAGGATGAATGGGACTGGTACTCTGGCGTGCCTACACTGCAATTTGTATCACAAGATTGGCGATATGCAGTGGAGTCATATACTGTAGGTGACTCTCTTGCCATTGCCATTGTTGAGCGTGCAGGATCACTAGAGGGAAGAGAAACGACCGGTTTATTAATATCCGCAAATGCGGATACTGAACATGTCAATTTGTATCAACAAAGTTTGCGTATTCCCTCTTATGGAATACTGGTCAGATTCGGATCAAAGCATCCAACGACTAATTCACAAACTCCTGTTCAGTAAAATGGAATTCTCGAGATAAAAGACCTCGAAGAACACGTAATCATTTTGTATCAACGGTTAAATCCACAAGTTCTACCCCTGGTAATGTCGGATACCACAATAGTGAAGAGGTAAGGACAAAACAGGTTAGAATAGATTTCTATACAATATATTAGTAGGTATGCTTCTCGAGTCGGTGACAACAATCCTCAACATCGGTTATCCAGACTGCTACTTTACTTCGTCTTTATGGCCGTTTATCCTCCTCGCTGCTGGCCGGGATCAGCCAGAAGCAGAACAATATCCATCACATTGGTCATCGTCGGACCCGTCCTGACCAGGCTGCCGGCGGCCTTGTGGAAGGAGTAGGAATCGTGCTTCGACAGGTAATCGAGCGGATCGAGGCCTGCCAGCCGTCCCCTTTCAACAGTCTTTCCATCCACTACTGCTCCGGCAGCATCAGTTGGCCCGTCGGTCCCGTCTGTGCCTGCAGCCAGTAACACGACATTCTCGATTTCCTGAAGTGCCACGGCCGCCGCCAGAGCAAGTTCCTGGCTTCTGCCTCCGGTGCCCGACTCGCCCTCGATGGTTACCGTGGTTTCTCCTCCAGCGATGAGACAGAATGGTACTTCAGCCAGCTCCCCGGTAATGGCATTCTCTATGAGCAGACCGGCCATCATCTTTCCGATATTCCCTGCCTCACCATCCATGGTGGATGTCAGAACCGAAGCATTGAATCCGAGAGCACCGGCCCTGTCGACAGCTTCCCTGATCGCTCTGTCGATGTTCCCGATAAGGAATGTGCTGCACCTCTCGCACCCAGGCTCTCCCTCCTTGAGTGTTTCGGCAATCTCACCGGACGCACCCCTCTCGAGGTGCTCCCTTACCGAGTCGGGAATAAGGTTGATCACATTCCTGTGCTCCAGGATCTCCAGGGCTTCTCCGTAGGTGCTCGGATCCGGTACGGTAGGACCTGAGGCGATAATCGGCAGGGGATCACCTATAACATCACTCAGAACAAGTGCGATCACTCTGGCCGGCAGCGCGTGTCTTGCCAGCTGCCCACCCTTTACCCGGGAGATGTGCTTCCTGACCGTATTTATCTCCTGAATCGGAGCTCCGGAGTTCAGCAGGATGTTATTTGTCAGTTGTGCATCATCCAGTGTGATTCCTTCAGAGTATGCATCGAGGAGAGCGCTGCCTCCGCCGGTGAGCAGAACGAATGCGAGATCGTTTTCTTCGAGGTCATCAAGCAGATCACAGATCTCCACTGTTGCGGCAATACCATTATCATCAGGTATGGGATGGCCGGCTTCCCTTAACTCAATCCGGTCGAGAGGGAAACCGTGGTCATATTTGACAGATATCAGGCCGCCATCCAGCCTTTCCTGCAATAACTCCTCCAGAGATCCTGCCATCGGTGCGGCAGCCTTGCCCGCACCGACTGCGACGATCCTGCCTACCTCGCTCAGGTCTATTTCCAGCTCCTCCCCCTTCAGACCGGAAACGTGCAATACGGTCCCTTTCAGGAGCAGAACCTCCTCCATGAGCTGCTGCGGATGCACTGCTTCCACCGAAGCGGAGAAGATATCCAGTGCCATTGCCTTCAGATCCTCGACGTGCATAGGGAGACGGTAGTTTCGAACAGGTTTCCAGGTCAACCCGACCTTACATGAAAATCTTCTGACACGGATCCCGGCGATCACTTTTTCAAACATTTCAGTCGGGAAATCCGTTGACTCTGACTATAGAGTCATTTATTTGACTGGTGAGTATAAATTGTGGCCGCCCAGGTCATATATCAACCAGCCATCAAAAAGGTAAAGCATGTCAACTCGCCATAAGCAGGAGAGAGAGTGGCACAGGCAGTTCATCCTGGAGCGTGCCGTGAAGGAGTTCGCCGTGCGCGGATATGAAGGCACAACGATGGATAGAATCGCCGGAGCCGCAGAAGTCTCGAAGGGCACTCTTTATAACTATTTCTCCAGCAAACAGGAGATCTTCTTCAGCATTCTTCACTACGGAATGGATCAGGTTCTGGAGATGATCGATCAGACTCTGGAGGAAGAGAGACCGATAGAGGAGAAGGTCAGGATCCTTACAATCCACTTCCTGGAATTCTTCCAGGAGGGAAGCGAGATCCACAGAATCCTGATGGTCGAGAGCGAGAGGATCATGATGGCTGCCCACATGGACCTGGGTAAGATAATGAGGGAACATATCTCAGCCTTAATCTCTCATCTGGTCAAATTCATGCGTGAAGGTCAGGAGGCAGGAGTGTTCCGCAGGTCCGATCCGGAACTCGCCGCAATGATCTTCATGAACATTATCACAGCCGATCTCAAATACACACTTGTTACCGGGGAGAAAAGACCAGCTGCAATCAAGGCTGATGAAATATCAGCATATGCTCTGGGTGCCCTGTGCGGACCTCCACACTCCCCGAAGACAGCGCCCTAGAACAGGAGCAGTTACGATGATTTTAAGGCATCGCAGCGGCAGGATGATCACACTATCTTTGATTATCCTGCTTACATGTACGATTCATCCCGTCTCAGCACAATCGGGTGACGGAAGTCAGTTACGCGTTCTGACTCTGGATGGGGCTGTCAGACTGGCGGAACGGCAGAATCCCGGTCTGCTGACTGCACGAGAGCAGATCAATCTCGCCGAGGCATCCGTGCTGGGCGCCTGGGGCAATCTGCTTCCAACGGTCGAGTTCAGTACGCTCTGGAACTTCTCCGAGAAAGTGCAGGAACTGCAGAATCCCTTTCCCTTTCCCGGAGGTCCCACAACCCTGAAGATCGACTTTACACAGGATTTTCAGGGAGGTGTGAACATCGGGATGCCTGTCTGGACCTGGGGTGCTGTCCGCAACAACTACAGGGATGCCAGAGCTTCCGTCGATATGGCCAACCACAGCCTTGAAGGAAACCGTCTCGAGGTGAGGATGCAGGTCACACAGGCCTTCTACGGTGTGATGCTGACAGAGGAGGGGCTGAAAGTAGCCAGAGATGCTCTTGAACAGGCCGAGAGACAGGAAGCAATAGCTGCAGAACGCCTGGCACAGGGAGCCGTCAGCCAGTTCGACTATCTGAGGGCCCAGGTGCAGGTCGCAAACCTGCGCCCCTCTGTCGTGCGTGCCGGGTCAATGGTCCGCCAGTCAAGAATCGGCCTGAACCTGCTTCTGGGGCTACGGGCGGATGAAGAGATCCGACTGGAGGGCGAGCTTATATATACACCGGTTCAGTTGTCACTGGATGAACTGAAGCGGGATGCGCTTTCGACCAGGGCAGATCTTAGAAGTGCACGACTTGGCCTTCAGAGAGCAGACCTTGCTATCAGCATGGCGCGCGCTGCACGGCTGCCTTCGGTAGTACTCAGCGGCAGCTACTTATTCCGTGCTGACAATGCAACACTGAGCGAAAAATTCAACGACAACTACATGGCAAATATGATCCTGGCCTTTCCCATCTTCGATGCATTCGCCGCCAGGAGCCGTACCTCGATGGCCCGGGCCAGCCGGGAACAGGCGCGGATCATGGTGGGCCGGCTGCAGGATGTGATCGAGGCGGAGGTTGAGCAGTCGTTCCAGGATCTGATTGCCGCCCAGCAATCGTACCTGGCCCAGATTGACAACGTCGCGATCGCCGAACGTGCACTTGAGATCGCACAGGTCTCCTACGAGAATGAAATGATGACCAGCGTTGAACTGATGGACATTCAGCTCGCCCTGACAATAGCCCGTCAGAACCACTTCCAATCACTTTTTGATTATCTCGTCGCATTGGCCCGGATCGAGAAAGCCGTAGGCCGGCCGATCAGCCACTGAGGAATACGTCATGCAGAAAATGATGAATGCTTCCATGAAGTCGATAAGACTCCTGACGCTGGCTGCCACCGGTGTCTTGTTGATGAGTTTGCACAGTTGCGCTCCCGGCGGCAGCGAGGATGCCGTTGAAGAAGCGATCGCAGTCGAGGTCACCAGGGCTGTCAGAGGAAACCTTGAACAGACAATACGACTCTCCGGCGACATACTGGCAGGCCGATCTGTTCGTCTTTTCGGTCAGATTCCCGACCGCCTGACAGATGTACTGGTTGATGTCGGTGATCATGTCCAGCGGGGTCAGACACTCGCCCGCATCAGAGATGATGGAGTGCAGGCAGGTGTCGAACAGATCGAAGCCAATCTTCGGGCAGCACAGGTTACTCTGGCGAACCTGCGGGATGAATATGCCCGCAGCCGGAGACTCCACGATGCTGGTGCTGTTTCGAACCAGACACTGGAAAGTGTGAGAACGCAGTTCGAGGCAACCCGGGCGCAGGAAGAACAGATGCAGGCTGCCCTTGCAGCGGCCCGTGCATCGTTCCAGAACACTGTTATCACTGCCCCATTCACTGGAGTTGTGGCCGAACGATATCTGGAGGCGGGCGACATGGCAGGGCCGGGATTCCCCGTATTCAGGCTGGTAAACATGCGGCCTGTAAAGGTATCCACTGAGATATCCCAGGAACGTCTGGGCCTGGTCAGCCCGGGAATGACCGCACGTGTCACTGTGTCCTCATACCCCGGACAGGTATTCGAGGGAGAGGTTGTCAGTATCGCACCGGTCCTCGATCCGATGACCCGGATGACCAGAATCGAGATCCAGCTTGAAAACCGGGACGGGCGTCTGAAGGCAGGAATGTTCACGGAAATCCGCCTGGTTGTTTCAGCCGTTGAAGCAGGAATCCTGGTACCCATTGATGCACTCAGGGACGAATACCGATACGTAACCAGCAGTGGCCAACCCTCCTCAGGCGCACCTGGATCTGATGATTCTTCCATGGAAGCCGAGGTCTTCGTAGCTGAGGCTGACCGGGCTATTCTAAGACTGGTTAAAGTCGGAGTAATTGGCGAAGAGATGGTCGAAATCCTGGAAGGATTGAATGTGGATGAGGCTGTTATCACAGTCGGCAAGTACCAGGTTACAGATGGTGCATCGATAATCATCCGGAATCCCGATTCCGGAGGGGAAGAGCAGGAACGGCAAAACGGAGCAGATCGATGAATATACCCCGACTGGCGGTAAAAAGAGCCGTCACCTTCAGCATGGTCTTCGTCACGATGACCGGCTTCGGGATCATGGGACTTCGGCTCCTGCCCATTGAGCTCTTCCCCGATATCACCTTTCCGGTAGCTGTGATATTCGTCGACTACGAAGGTGCCAGCCCCGAGGATATGGAATCGCTCGTAACCATGCCTATCGAAGAAGCGGTCTCCTCCGTGAGCGGAATCAAGAACATAACCAGTGATTCGAGGCAGGGTGTCGGATTCATTCTCCTGGAATTCGCCTGGGGTACCGACATGGAAAATGCGAAGGATGAGATCCGGGAGAACCTCGATATGTACGAGGACATGTTCCCGCAGGAGATGCGGGAACCTCTCGTAGTGGCTTTCGATCCCAGCATGATGCCGATTGCGTTCCTGGGTGTTTCGGGAGATATGCCTACCCACGAATTGCGTGCGATCTCCAAGGAGCAGATTGAACCGCTCCTTGAAAGAGTCCCCGGTGTAGCCCTGGCAGCTACCGACGGCGGTCTGGACAGACAGATCCAGGTAAGGCTCGATCCGGTTCGTATGCGTGCCCGGCGAATCCCGGTTCAGCAGATCGTTAACGCCATCCGTATGGAAAACATACAGATGCCGGGAGGAACCTTCGATCAGGGACAGATCACATATGCCGTCCATACCCAGGGGAAGTACGACGACGTAGAGCAGATCGCGGAGACGATAGTCGGATATGCCGGAACCAGCCCGATCCGCGTACGCGATGTAGCCGATGTAGTGGACACTTTCGAGGAGGAAGCAGCGGGCACCCACATAAACGGTTCTCCGGGCGTGCTGCTGTTCGTAATGAAGCAGTCCGATTCGAATACGGTAAAGGTCACAAACCAGGTCCTCAGGCAGCTCCCCTACATCAATTCAGTCCTGCCCGCAGGAGTTCAGTTAAGCGTGATTTTCGAACAGGCAGGTTTCATCGAACGATCCATTGGGAATCTGGCAAATACAGCAGTCCTGGCTTTTATCATGGCCGCAATCATCCTGCTCGTATTCCTGAGGAATATTCGGGCCAGTATGATTGTCACGCTGAGCATACCACTGAGCATGCTCTTTGCATTCTTCGCCATGTACCTGCTCGATCTGAACCTGAACATCATCAGTCTGGCAGGTCTGGCACTGGCTGTGGGTATGCTCGTGGACAACTCGATCGTCGTGCTGGAGAACACCGTTCGATTCATTGAGGATGGACAGATCCCGATGGAAGCAGCCGTGAACGGTCCCAGTGAAATACTGATGGCGATTGTGGCATCAACTCTCACAACAATCAGTGTATTCGTCCCCATACTCTTTGTACCGGGGATCGCCGGCGTCATGTTCAGGGATATGGCCATTACGATATGTGTCAGCCTTGCCGCGAGCCTCTTTGTCGCCGTAAGCCTGGTACCGTTGATGGGAAGCCGGTGGCTGTTGCCCGATGCTGAGCGCCCTCCGATCCGCATTCCGCTGTTCAAGCGGCTCTCTTCCATGGTCGGCGAACAGTTGGACAGACTCGAAGCAACCTATAGCAGGCACCTCGAATGGGTTCTTGGACATCGCAGGCTTACAATGATAGCGACAGCCGGATACTTCTTTATTTCAATGGGATTAATTGGGGTTATCGACCGGGAGTGGCTGCCTGAAACCCAGGAAGAACAGATCATCATCAGGG
>CAZWVF010000007.1:41057-49991 GCA_964637695.1 uncultured Gemmatimonadota bacterium
GTTATCGACCGGGAGTGGCTGCCTGAAACCCAGGAAGAACAGATCATCATCAGGGTTGAACGCGCACCCGGCACATCTATCAGGGAAATGGAAGAGACCATGTCCCGCCTCGAGAGGATCGCCCTGGATAATGTTCCTGAAGCTTACGCAATCACAACTTCCTACGGGCCGGGGGAAGGATTCGCATCATTTTCATCTTCGGCCAGCAACCAGGGACAGCTCGAGATAAATATCGTGGAAATCGGGCAGAGGGAACGGAACACTGTTAAGATCCGCGACGACCTGCTGCCCCTGCTGAAACAGGAACCGGGAGTGGAAGTAACCGCACAACTGGGTGGCCAGATGCACATGATGACAGAGGGAGACATCATCGTCGAAATCTACGGCTACGACCAGGAGAAGGGTCAGGAGATAGCTCTCGACCTGATCGAAGAAATCGGGAAACTCGAGAACATCGTGCACGTCAGCAGTTCCTACGAAAAGGGCAGGCCTGAACTGGAAGTCAAACTGAACCGGGATCAGCTCTCTGCCATAGGACTGCCGGGCAATGCCATTACGAGCACATTGAGTACTTTCCTGCGTGGAACAGTGGCCACATGGTATACCGAAGGAAACCGGGAACACGAGGTGCTGGTGCGAGCCGACGAGTCTTATCGTAATACAGCCTCGGCGATAAAGGACCTGATGGTTGCCACACCTGCGGGTTCACAGATACCCATGGCTGATTTCATAACCCTTGAGCCCTCCAGAGCACCTGTCACCATCAACCGCAAGAACGAGCAGCGGGTAGTCTACGTGAATATCGACGTGGAGGGTTCAAAGCTCGGCCTGGTTACGCGTGAAGTCCAGGCACTGCTGGAGGAGTACAACTGGCCGGCAGGCTACCAGTGGGTGGTCGGTGGTGCCGCAGAAGACATGATGGAGTCATTCTTCTGGCTTATGATTGCTCTTCTGGGTGGATCGGCACTCGTCTATATGGTAATGGCGAGCCAGTTCGAAAGTCTTCTCGGACCTTTCATTATAATCTTCACCATCCCGCTGGCATTCACAGGTGTCACCTGGGCTCTCTTTTTAACAAACACAGCTCTGAGCGTCGTGGCCATGATCGGGATAATCATTCTGGTCGGGATTGTAGTGAACAATGCGATCGTGCTGATCGACTATATAGAGCAGCTCAGGGTACGCGGGATGGAGATGTTCGAAGCGGTCAAGACAGCTGCCAGGCGCAGATTGAGACCGATTCTCATGACCGCTCTCACTACTATCCTGGCCATGCTGCCGCTGGCCCTGGAATGGGGAACCGGAGCCGAGTTGTGGGCTCCGATGGCCCGGTCAGTCATCGGTGGTCTTACTGCATCGACATTTCTGACGCTGATGATCATCCCGACGGTATACACGATCTTCGGTGATTACAGGATGAATTTTGCCGAGAAGCGGGCGGACAGCAAGCGCAGGAGAAGAACCCGTTACGAACGGCTGGCAGAACGAGAAAAGAGGAGCGGCCTTACAGAAGCGATTACCTGAATTATCGGCCTGCTCACTGACCAGGCCCTCAAGCAGCGCATCAGGGCTGGAACCTGCGTGGTCCGAATGCGGAGGATACCTCCATTATTGTACGGTTCGAATCGTTGGCATGAACCTTCAGCAGGAAATGGTCCGGTGTCTGGCTGATATAACTGCTGAAGGTGAAAGATACTGAATCGGGCAGTGTCATATAGACAGGCATGGACCGGCGCAGCTGCTCAAGTGAATTTATCGCATCGGAGGCCGGATACCGGGCAAGACTGTTCTGGGAGCGATACATCTCAAGGCCCTGCTTGACCTGTCGCAACTCCGACAATACCGACACCATCATGGCCTGATCCACGGGAGTCGGTCCTCCCTCCTTACCCTTCCCTCCCAGCAGTCCCCCGCTCTGGAACATGAAGTAGGCTGCAGCCAGCACGATAATCAGTGCCAGAACCATGCCGATCAGACCTGCTGCACCCGATTCTCTATCCATCTGGAACTCCTCCGTGATTCCGGCAGATGTAACGACCTGCAATTGTACAACATGTCGCATGTCGGGTGCGAGGAGTACGTGCTTGCACTCATAACGGAATCGAGAGAGAATCATGGAGATTAACCGCCTTCTCCGGGCTGACTCCAGGTCAGAATACTGGCCGGAGCGTATTTAATTATAGATGAGCTTAGTAATAATGAGCTCCTGAACCAAAGGATCTCTGATGAAACACTTAATACGATTATTCATACTGTTTATCTGCCTGCCGTCAATCACTCCACTGCCGGTACACGCCCAGGAACCTGCACCTGCTGCTGTTATCGGACTATACCAGCAGCTGCCTGCTGACTCCCTGGTCACGGTGGGCACACTCGACAACGGACTGCGTTATTACATAAGAGAAAACCAGGAACCTGAGAACCGCGCAGAACTGCGCCTGGTAGTGAAAGCAGGTTCGATCCTGGAGGATGATGACCAGCTGGGACTCGCTCACCTTACCGAACACATGGCATTCAACGGAACGACACATTTCGAAAAACATGAACTGGTAAATTATCTCGAATCGATCGGCATGCGGTTCGGCCCCGAATTGAATGCAGGCACCAGTTTCGATGAGACGACATACATGCTGACGGTACCTACCGATTCTATTGAGGCCTTCGAAACAGCATTCCTGATACTGGAGGACTGGGCACACGGCATCACATTCGATCCCGAAGAGGTCAATAAAGAACGCGGCGTCATCGTCGAAGAGTGGCGATTGGGTCGAGGTGCCGGCGCAAGAATGATGGACAAACAATTTCCGATCCTCTTCAAAGGTTCACGGTACGCTGAACGCCTGCCGATAGGCCGAATGGAAATAATTGAGAATTTCGAGCCGGAGACAGCAGTCCGGTTCTACAGAGACTGGTACAGACCCGACCTCATGGCGGTGGTGGCGGTTGGAGATTTCGACAAAGATCATGTAGAAACCCTTATTAAAACTCACTTTTCCCGACTCACTCCCGTAGACAATTCCAGACCCCGTCTGACGTATGATATCCCCGACCATGCAGAGACACTCTTTGCCATTGCCACCGATCCGGAGGCCTCCGGTTCAAGCGTTGCTGTTTACTTTAAACAGCCCCTTCGGTCAAGGGGAACGGTCGGCCTCTATCGACAGCAGTTGGTTGAGAGGCTGTACAATTCGATGCTCAACCAGCGTCTGGGCGAACTGAGTCAACAGGCTGATCCTCCCTTTATATTCGCCTCATCGAGTCAGGGAATTTTCGTCAGATCAAAGGAAGTCTATACCCTGTTTGCTTCAGTAAAAGACGGAGGCATCCCTCAGGGATTGGAAACAATTCTTACCGAAGCGGAGCGTGTCGGGCGTCACGGTTTTCTCGAATCGGAACTGGAACGCGTGAAGACCAACGTGCTCAGATCCATGGAGAGGTCTTTTGCAGAGCGGGAAAAGACTTCTTCCAGAAGTTATGTGAGCAGATACATCAGCAATTTCACGAATGGATCGCAGATCGCCGATATCGGTTATCGATACGAACTTTACAAACGATTCGTATCCGAGATTACACTTGAAGAGGTGAACCGGCTGGCCCGGCAGTGGATCAGCGACGAGAACCGGGTGGTGATGGTAAATGCACCGGATAAGGAAGGGCTGGAGACTCCTGCCGAACGGGAACTCAACGCAGTTTTCGAAACAGCAGAGAGTAAGGAAATCGAACCATACACCGAGACGGTTGGAGATGAACCGCTGGTGCCGGTCCTGCCCGAACCGGGTTCGATCGTATCTGAAAGCATATATGAGGAGGTAGATGTAACTGAGTGGGAGTTATCCAACGGAGTCAAGGTGGCAATGAAACCTACTGACTTCAAGGAAGATCAGATCATGTTCAGGGCCTTCAGCCCCGGAGGTCTCTCGCTGGTTGACGATGAGGTATTTTTAACCGTATTGAGTTCAATTCCAATCATTGGCATGTCGGGCCTGAGTTCCTTCAACATGATAGATCTGAACAAGAAGCTGGCCGGAAAGGTAGCGAGTGCCAGTGCGTCTGTAGGAGAACTGGAGGAGGGCCTGTCCGGATCGGCCTCCCCTCAGGACCTCGAGACCATGTTCCAGCTCATCTATCTGAACTTCACCGCCCCACGGGCTGACAGCACAGTGTTCCTTTCCATGCAGGCCCGAATGCGAGCTATGATAGCGAACTGGGGTGCCAATCCCAGGGCGGCTTTCTCCGACACGCTCCAGGTCACGATGACCCAGTACCACCCTCGATCCCCGCTTGTCAGCGAAGCTCTGATTGATGCGATGGACCTTCAGGCGAGCTTTGAGCTTTACAAAGACAGATTCGCAGACGCGAGTGATTTCACCTTTGTATTCGTAGGCAACCTCGACCTGTCAATAATGCGGCCGCTTGTCGAACGATATCTCGGTTCACTTCCCTCGATCGACCGGATCGAAACCTGGCGAGACGTCGGTCCCAAACCCCCTGAGGGTGTGATCGTGAAATCTGTCTACAAGGGTATGGAACCGCAGAGTCGGTCTGTGTTCATCTTCACAGGACCGTTTGAAGATTCTCGTGCAAACCGGCACGCATTCCAATCGATGGTTTCAGTACTGCAAATCAAGCTGCGGGAACGTATCAGGGAGGAACTTGGCGGGACATACAACGTCAGCGTAAGCGGTAGTAACACCTGGCGGCCCACATGCAATTATTCGATTTCCATCAGCTACGGCTGCGATCCCGAACGGGTGGATGAATTGAAAAACGTTGTTTTTGAGGAGATTGAGAATCTCCAGTCCAACGGCCCGGGAGAGGAGAACCTGAACAAGGTCAAGGAGAATCAGCGCCGAACCCGCGAGACGAACCTGGAGCGGAACAGCTACTGGCTGTCCCAGCTGGCATTCCGCTATCAAAAGGGGCAAGACCCGACTGACGTACTTGGTTACGAAGTATTCATCGAAGCTCTCACGGCTGAAATGGTCCAGGAGGCGGCAAAACTCTATTTCAACATGGACAACTACGTGCAGGTTACTCTCTATCCGGAGACCGAAAAGTAGAAAGGAAACGGTTGCTAGGAGACTGATTCGAGCAGCCAGTTCGTTCCGACAAAGATCACTGAAAGAGGTATTACGATCCTCATCCACCAGTAGAGGATCCGGTGGAACAGTTTCATACGGCCGCCCGATAGTTCTTTCAGTGCTTCTGATCGCTTTATACACCAGGCTGTGGTGAGCACTGCAAGAAGAGTACCCAGCGTCTGCATTCCCGATCCGAAAAACAGGTCCCATGGTACAAAGACCTTCATATTGACCATCGGAGGTATCGCCAGCAGCATGACTATCACACAGGTGATTATCACGGCTTTCCTGCGTGACAGAGAAGTATTGTCGACCAGTCCTCCGACCAGCACCTCCAGAGCCGCCACGGCAGAGAGGAATGCCGCGCCGAAGAGTCCGGCGAAAAAGAGCAGTCCAAAGAGGCCACCCAGAGGCATCTGCTGGAAGGTCATAGGCAGGGTATCGAAGATCAGGGAGGGTCCGCTGTCAGGCGCCAGGCTGAAAGCAAATACGGCAGGGAAGATGGCGAGCCCGGCCAGCAGCCCCGCCAGAGTGTCTCCCAACCCGATGAACACCGCAGTCTTCAGGACATTCGTCTGACGGCTCATATACGATCCATATATGACCATGAAGGTTCCACCCAGCGACATGGAGAACACTGCCTGTCCCAGCGCCGCTGCCATAACGGAACCCCGAAGGTCCGCCAGCCGGAAAGAACCGACGTACCATTTCAGACCTTCGCCGGCACCCTCCAGTGTCAGCGAGCGTATTATCAGGATGAGCAGGATTACGAGAAGAGCAGGCATGATCACCTTGCTGACCCGCTCTATACCTTTTCTGAGTCCCTTCAGCAGTATTATCCCGCACATGCCTATAACGAGCGGTGTCACCATCAACTGCAGTGAGAGACTGAGAAGGTTAAAGCCTTCGTCCGGAGGTATGATCACCGATGGATCAATAGTGAGGCCAGAGAGGGAGAGCGCCTGACCAACGGCGAACGCTCCAACCCATCCGATCGTATTCGAGTAGTACCCGGTAGCACAGAATACCACGAAAATGAGGAGGAAACCTGCATACCTGCCACCAGGGAGCCCTCCTCTCTCAAATGCACCCAGGGTTCCCCTCTGTGTGTGGCGTCCCAGCACCATCTCGGCCATCAGAGCGGGTATCCCGACCAGGAGAACCATCAACAGATAGAAGAGGACGAATGAGGCTCCCCCATACCTGCCTACCATGTAAGGAAATCGGAAGACATTGCCCAGACCTACAGCAACCCCGATCATGGTCATCAATAATCCGAAATTGGACGCGAAGGTCTCCCGGCCCCTGTTTAAGATCACTTTATATAGACCGTCTTGATGTTAACGAATTCCCGGATGCCGAAAACAGAGAGCTCCCGTCCATATCCTGAATCTTTTATCCCGCCGAAGGGAAGCCGCGGATCTGAGCGGACGGAATCATTCACGAAACATGCACCCGCCTCCAGCTTCTTCACCGCAATCTCCTCCCCTTTCTGAAGATCACCTGTGAATACGGCCGCACCCAGTCCATAGCTGGTATCATTGGCGACTCTGATAGCTTCCTCCTCATCCTCTACTCCGATTATGGCCGCTACCGGACCGAACAGCTCTTCATCGAAAGCCGGCATCCCACCGGTCACGTCGGTCAGTACCGTTACAGGATAGAAGTACCCCGGCCCATCGGGTATCGTTCCACCCAGAAGCAGCTTCGCTCCCTTTGCTATGCTCTCTTCAACCTGCCGGTGCAGATTGTCTCTCAGATCAGGTCTTGCGAGAGGACCGACATGTGTTTCCTCCTTCATCGGATCTCCGACCGTCCAGCTTTCCATCTCTTTGACGAGAGTTTCTTCCAGCTGTTCTTTCTGTGAATTCAGGACAATGATCCGTTTGGCGGCAATGCACACCTGACCGGCATTGAAGAGGCGGGCGAATGCACACGTCTTAACCGCCGCTTCAAAATCGGCGTCTTCAAGTATCAGGTAGGGATCGCTTCCACCCAGCTCCAGCACCGTCTTTTTCAGCATCTCGCCTGCTTTCCGTGCCACCTCCCGACCCGCCCTGGTGCTGCCTGTAAGGGTAACTGCCCTGACATGCGGATTTTCGATAATCGCCTCCACATGTTCGACATCGACCAGCAATGACCTGAAAAGATGCTCAGGAAATCCTGCTTCAATGAAAAGTCGTTCAATGGCGACGGCACAGCCTGGTGTGCTCGGTGCGTGCTTGAGGAGTACGGCATTGCCCGCCATAAGAGCAGGTGCGCCGAAACGGAAAACCTGCCAGAAAGGAAAATTCCAGGGCATGATCGCCAGCACTGCTCCCAGCGGCTGATAGGATACAAAACTCTTCGACGCCGCGGTTTCAACCATCTCCGGAGCCAGAAATTCTTCTGCCCTCTCAGCATAGAAATCGCAAACACCGGCACATTTTTCGATCTCACCCCGAGCGTCGACTACAGGTTTGCCCATCTCTTCCGTCATCAGACGAGCCAGCTCCTCTTTCCTGTTCCTCAGAATGCGGCCGACCTGTCTGAGAAGATCTGTTCTGTGCCCGAAGGAGGTCTCCCTCCACGAGAGAAAGGCCGAATGTGTAAGATCGATCTGCTCCAGGATCTCGGACGAGGACAGCTCCGGGTAATCGCCGACAACCTCACCTGTTGCCGGATTGACAGCTTTCATTGAAACACCTTAATCATCAGAGTTTGAGATTTCCTGCATTTCAGAGTTAACTTGAAGAAGTTACATGGACTCAAAACAGAAGGAGCCCGACTAGATGATACGGCAATCCAGATCATACATATTCCCGGCCCGACTGTCTGCAACGTTGAGAAGCATGATATCGATAACAGTTATCGCCCTGGTACTCATATCTGCCTCCTCTCAACCGGTATCGAGTCAGGAGAGGCGGAACAGGCAGGACCGCCAGGAACGGTACCTGCAGGAAAAGGCCAGAAGGGATGCCAGGTTCCAGGAGCTGTATGAGGGTGTTCTTGAAATGAAGAAGACATCGTATAAGAGCAGGATCGGCGGATTGGAAATACCGGTCTACGTATTCCAGCCATTCGAGAAGAGGGGTCCACGGGGACACGCTGCCCTGATATGGGTGCACGGCGGTGTCCACGGCGATCTCGATCCCGAGCACTACGCTCCATTTATCCGGGAAGCTGTTGAAAAGGGATACGTAGTCGTGGCTCCCGAATACAGGGGCAGTACCGGATATGGCCAGGAATTTTATGATGCTATTGATTACGGCGGCTGGGAGGTCGACGATGTATTGACCGCGGTCGATTTCATCAGGGAGACCCTGCCCCATGTGGACCCGGATAGACTGGGAATAATCGGGTGGAGCCACGGGGGATTCATCACACTTCACTCCATCTTTCGGGAGCCCGATACCTTCAAGGCTGCGGCCGCGATGGTACCGGTCACCAATCTCACTTTCCGTCTTTCTTACAAAGGCCCGCGATATGCGTCAAATTATGTATCTCAACCGCGGATCGGCGGTCTGCCCCATGAGCCGGGAGCAAGAGAGGTCTATATTGAAAGGTCACCGGTCTACAGCGTGGACAAACTTGAAACACCTCTGATCGTTCACGTTGCAGAAAACGACAACGATGTCAACTTCGTTGAATCCGAAATGCTGATCCACGCCCTTGAATACAAGAAACCTCAACTGGCGGAAACGAAAATCTATAAAGATCCACCAGGCGGACATTCCTTCAACCGGCAGGTTGATCAGGAAAACGGCTACATACGTAAATACAGCTGGGAGCAGCGCGACTCGTGGAACCGGATATGGACATTCCTCGAACTGTATCTGAAGCCGTACATGGATGCAGAGGGAAAGCTGTATTA
>CAZWVF010000007.1:50091-51481 GCA_964637695.1 uncultured Gemmatimonadota bacterium
AAAAAACCGCAAGCATGCGCTTGCGGGTATCTGGTGCCCGAGGCCGGAGTTGGCCTCGTGCCTGAAAAAAACCGCAAGCATGCGCTTGCGGGTATCTGGTGCCCGAGGCCGGATTTGAACCGGCACGGGATTTCTCCCACTGCCCCCTCAAGACAGCGTGTCTACCAATTTCCACCACTCGGGCAGTATTGTTCTAAAGCTTTGCTCCCCCTCCACTGGTGTCAGGCGCTACAGGCGACGGTGTAACACCTCCACCAGGCGGTGGAATGTTCGGTGTTGCTCCGGGAAGAAGAGGCAGACCTGTCTCAGGAATCTGCTGCTGCTGCCGCCGTTCTACCGAATCCATAATAACACTACGAGCACCACCTTCAACCGGCGGTCGAACAAGGCTCATAATAACGCTGAGAAGCAGGAATGCCGTGCCGAGGTAAGTAGTTGCCTTGCTGAGGAAATCGGCAGCACCCCGTCCTCCGAACATCGCTGATGAGAGTCCACTTCCACCACCAAAAGCGCCACCGAGACCCTGTCCCTTGGAATCCTGGACGAGGATCACCAGCATCAACAGTGCACAATCAAGTATGAAGAGAAACAACAACACCGTATACAGCATGATCTATCAACTCTTTTCCTGGAAGCAGGGGCCGGACTCTCTACGCTGAGCGAACAATGGCAGCAAATGATTCGGCATCGAGGCTGGCACCACCAACAAGCGCTCCGTCGATGTCGGGCTGCTCCATCAGGTTCGCCGCATTATCCGGCTTAACGCTTCCTCCGTACTGGATTCTAATCATTCCGGCCAGATCGACCCCGAAGAACTGTGTCAGCTTCGCCCTTATAAAGGCGTGCACCTCCTGGGCCTGCTCCGGCGTTGCGGTCTGTCCGGTTCCTATCGCCCATACAGGCTCATAGGCAACCACCAGATCATCTGCCCCGGAGATCTCTATCCCTTCGAGGCAGCCCTCCAATTGACCCGCTAAAACCGATTCCATATTGCCCGATTCGCGCTCAGAGAGAGATTCGCCGACACAGAGTATCGGCCTCAATCCAGCCCGAAGAGCAGATGCAACCTTTTCTCTGATTTGCGGGTCGGATTCACTAAAGTAGTATCTGCGCTCCGAGTGACCAAGGATAACGTGACTGACACCCAGAGATAACAACATCACTGCAGAAATCTCTCCGGTGTATGCACCCTCTTCTTCCTCGTGCATGTTCTGGGCACCGAGCAGGAATCCGGATCCTTCCAGCGCCTGCGAAACGGTGATGAGAGCTGTAAATGGCGGACACAGAACCACATCCACACTCTGGACATCCGATATCAGGAGAAGCAGAGAACGGGTAAGAGAATCGGCTTCATCCGCAGTCATGTGCATTTTCCAGTTGCCTGCCACTA
>CAZWVF010000007.1:51581-62292 GCA_964637695.1 uncultured Gemmatimonadota bacterium
GTAAGAGAATCGGCTTCATCCGCAGTCATGTGCATTTTCCAGTTGCCTGCCACTATGTTTCTGCGCATCTGACCTTCCCTTCCGCGTTTACAGTTTATCAGGTTTTACCGTTTATCTGTCAATGCAGCTACCCCGGGCAGTTCCCTGCCCTCCAGGAACTCCAGGCTTGCACCGCCGCCGGTTGACACATGACTCATTCTATCAGTCAGTCCGATCGCTGCTACCGCTGCTGCCGAATCGCCGCCCCCTATTATACTTACGGCCCCGGCTTCGGTTGCATCCGCTATCATCCGCGCCAGTTCGATCGTGGCCGAATCGAAGGGATTTACCTCGAATACACCCAACGGACCGTTCCAGACAATGGTTCCCGCCTGTGCGATCAGGGAACTCCATCGTTCCAGTGTCGCCCTGCCAATATCGTATCCGGCCATATCACCGGGGATGGAATCGACGGATACAACCTGCGATGGAGCATTCGGCTCCAGCTTATCTGCTATCACGGCATCTACAGGAAGGTGAATCGGTGCACCTTCACCGGCAGCTGCTGCAGCAAGCAGGTTGCGGGCCATATCGATACGTTCCTCATCCACCAGGCTTTTACCAGTCTCATACCCCTGTGCGGCAAGGAAAGTGAAAGCCATCCCGCCACCGATCAGAAGATGATCCACTTTCGACCGGAGTGCCTCGATTACATCAATCTTACCACTGATCTTTGCACCTCCCAGGATGGCCACAAAGGGGCGGTGAGGATCTTCCAGCGCATTGCCCAGATATTCGAGTTCGCGACCCATCAGGTAACCAGCAGCACATTGATCGAAATATTTTGTCACTCCCACTGTGGATGCATGAGCGCGGTGTGCGGTTCCAAAGGCATCATTGACGTATATCTCTCCAAGTTCGGCCAGAGATCCTGAAAATCCTGAATCGTTGGCCTCCTCCCCCGGGAAGAACCTCAGATTCTCAAGCAGCATGACTTCGCCGTCTTTAAGACCGGAGGCAGCCTCCATGGCTTCATCTCCGATACACGAGCTGGCAAAGGCTACCGGAGAACCGAGTATCTCCTGGAGTTTTCCTGCAACAGGACGGAGGCTCAGAGCCGGATCTGCCGATCCCTTCGGCCTTCCCAGGTGACTCATGATTATCAACCGGCCACCACCTTCCATGAGATGGCGGAGAGTCGGCAGAGTAGCTTCAATTCTGGTGCTGTCGGACACAAGACCGACGGCAAGCGGGACATTGAAATCCACACGTACCAGGACCTGTCGCCCGCTCACCTCGATATCATCTATGGTGAGCTTGTCGAATGTCATATGAGAATCCCTGTCAGCAGAATCAACCTGAGAGTCGATTGATAACGTCGAGAATCCGGTTGCTGTACCCCCACTCGTTGTCATACCAGCCGATCGCTTTGATCAGACGATCGTCGATGATCATTGTTGCCATGCTGTCGAAAATGCAGGAGTGGGGATTTCCGATAATGTCGGTCGAGACCAGCGGTTCGTCGGAGAACTCAAGTATCCCCTTCATCCGGCTTTCGGCTGCGCCCTTGAAGGCGGCATTAACACTCTCGATCGTGGCATCTTTCTTGACCGCGACGATCAGGTCCACAACCGATCCATTGGCAACCGGAACCCTTATGGCCATACCGTCGAGTTTCCCTGCCAGATCCGGAATGATCTTCCCAACGGCCCTGGCAGCTCCCGTCGTGGTGGGAATCATGTTTATGGCTGCGGAGCGGGCTCTTCTCAGATCTGAATGAACGAAATCGAGAATCCTCTGGTCGTTTGTGTAGGCGTGGATCGTGGTCATCAGGCCGTGTTCGATTCCGAATGCGTCATGGATCACCTTGGCCATTGGAGCCAGGCAATTTGTTGTGCAGGAGGCATTTGATACGGTCTTCACCTCGCCAGACAGGACATGATCGTTCACGCCCAGTACTACCATAGCATCCAGATCGCCGCCCTTTGGGGGAACTGTCAGTACTACTCTCTTTGCGCCTGCATCCAGATGCATCTGAACCTGTTCGGGAGAGGTAAATATTCCTGTAGATTCAACCACGAAATCGACACCGAGGTCTCCCCAGGGCAGAGCTTTCGGATCACGTTCCGACAGAATACTCAGTTTCGTCCCATTGATCAAAAAGGCTCCTTCCTCCACTTCGATCGTGCCGGGAAAGCGGCCGTGAACAGAGTCGTATTTAAGCAGGTGCGCCATAGTCGCCGCGTCGGTTATGTCGTTGATGGCAACGAACTCCAGGTTGTCATTACCCAGACCCGCGCGGAAAACAAGCCGTCCAATCCTGCCGAATCCGTTTATGCCGATACGAATGCTCATGCCTGAATTCCCTCCTGCCGGTATGATCGATCTATAAAGCGGTACATCCCTATTGTTAGCTTTGCTTTCGAGACAGGTCAAGACTGCCTTTGCACTCAATCGGACTCATTTCCCTTTACGATGATGACAGTGGAGTTCGAGCCGCGACTGCAGCCAGTACTCCTGAATGCATTATAGACTGCATTGCTTCACAGGCCGCCCTGACAGTGGCACCTGTTGTTAGAACATCATCCACCAGCAGCACGCGTTTCCCGGCCATGCTGTCAGCCTGCCTGCCAGGTTCGAAGGCTCCGTGCAGGGCTTTCAGGCGCTGGTTTCTGTCAGCCCTCTTTTGAGGCGGAGTGGCGCGGATTCTCCTGAGCGCATCGGGCAGGTATGGACGGTCCAGAAGATCTGCAACCTGTTCAGCCAGGTATCGCGCCTGGTCAAAGCCCCGCTCGCGTCTTCTGGCAGGGTGGAGGGGAACAGGAACGATCACCTGTGGGTAATCGCCCAGCCCTGCCTCGATCAGAGTTGATTTCATTTCGCGGACTAATGGATCAAGGAGATGCGGCAAATCTCTGGTTTTGGCAGTTACAATCAGGGAATTCAAAGGAAATGCATACTCGAATGGAGCAGTAACAGGCAACCCATTCAGGAGTTCAACCTCTGGTAGAAGACGGTGTTGATCCATTTCGACAATGCACTCTGTGCACAGAACCTGATCACCGGCGATACTCTCCCTGCACCCGGCACAGGTCATGGGCAGAAAAAGATCCAATAGATCAGTTATTATCGGAATCTTCACAGCACTCCTCCTCCTCCTCTGTTATCCAGTTTCCATCCGGAGATTGCTCGCCGGCAACAGCCGGACTCGCGGTCCAAAGAACGGACTCCGGATGGACACTATCTAGTTCAATAGTCGTAATGATCAGATATTACCGGGGGGAGAAATTGAAATCCGTAAAAAGCTGGTCAGTCGTTTTCCTGATCTGAAGCCGGGCCTTTAATCCGCACATCTCCACTGCGGACCGTATAACCAAGTGAATCAAGATATTCCAGAATCGGTATCAAGAATTTCCGAGTCAGACCGCCGGTGAGGTCCCTGAAATCCGGCACTGCAAGTTCTGCCTTCTGCTCAAAATGATCACGGACCAGGCCGATCAGTTTTTCATGTCCCTTCCGGGCCAGAAAGAAACCTCCCGGATAGCGTATGATCTTTCGTGCATGCAGAAGAGCATCTATCAGATCTTCAGTAATGTCTGATCTGAGTCCCGAAGCACCCAGAGCCTTCTGCGCTGCTGCTTCGGCTTCTTCCCTTTTCCAGGGTATCAGATCCCTCTCCTCGGCAGCCGTGATGAAGGCAGATGCTGCCGCTCCGATAGAGCCTTCGAATTCCACCTTGAATCCGTACCGGCGCCAGAACGGGGGATCTCTTTCAACGAGAGTTTCGCTTTGCGCATTCTCAAGTATCGTATTCAGAACCGGGCTGTTGACCGGTACATGAAGCTCCGAGGCTATCGATTCCTGCGATAATCCACGTCGCAGAGGGTACTTTTCATGAGCTCCCTCCAGGAGCCTTGCTACATCCTGTACTGCTTGAACGATGACATCTCCATCAACCAGGCTCTTATCAATCACCAGCCAGCCTCGTGACGGAGCTTGCTCTATGACCTGCTCTTCGGTCAGAGCAGTACGCTTGGCTGCTTCCTTGACGGTGACTCCCTTCGACCCTGCATCTACAACCATCGAGGCCAGGATATCAATCGGATCGCCTTCAGCTCTAAGTTTGAGTCTTTCAACCGCAGAAGAATCACTGGAGCGGTGGCGGGGAGGATTGATATCGATAATTGTCGCACCACCGATCGTCCGCATCGGACTGTATCTGCGGAGCAGAACCCTGTCTCCCACCTCTGTTACTATGGGTGCCTCAAGGTGGAGCTGAGCAAGTCCCTCCTCACCGGGAGCCAGAGCCGCGACACCGAGGATCCGTAACCGTCCAAACACCTCCATTGTTCCATGATGCACCCGTACTCTCTGATTGTGTTTCAGGGGACCAGGTGCGCTCGGCAGATGCCGGATTCGCAGGTCTACGGTTCTGGTTGGCTCGATAGTGTGCGGTGATATCAACCACGATCCCGGTGCTGCTTCATCGACCGATACGCCATGAAGTGCCAGAGCGGTACGTGTTCCCGGCATTGTCTCCGAAGCTGTTTCACCGTGCTGCTGTATTTCTCTGATCCTGGTGTCAATAGCTTCAGGCTGCAGCTGGAGTGGATCACCTATCCGGGCCACACCCGACCACACACTCCCTGTCACAACCGTTCCGATTCCCTTGACTGTAAAGGAGCGATCTATCGGCATCCGAAAGCGTTTGCCTGTATCTCTCTGCGGTATGGATGAAAGGAGTCTCTCGATCTCCTCCCGCAGGTCATCAAGCCCTGCACCGGTCTTTGCCGAAACCGGAACGACAGGCGCTCCGTTCAGGAATGTCGGTGCTACAAGATCTTTGATCTCCTCGGTTACCAGTTCCACCCACTCTGGATCATCCACGAGGTCGAGCTTGGTCAGGGCGATGATACCATTATCCACTCCCAGCAGTGTCAGAATCTCCAGATGTTCGAGGGTCTGAGGTTTCACACCTTCATCGCAGGCGATAACCAGCAGCGCCACATCGACACCTGTTGCTCCGGCCACCATTGTCTTTATAAATCGCTCATGTCCGGGTACATCTATTATTCCCACCTGTGCGTCGAGATCTCCTGCCGGTTCATAGGAGGCAAAACCCAGCACGATGCTGATACCTCTATCGTGTTCCTCTTCCAGCCGATCGGTATCGATTCCGGTAAGAGTCCTTATAAGAGCGGTCTTGCCGTGATCGACATGCCCGGCGGTTCCGATCAGGAAGTGTTTCCTGGACTCATCCGTCATCACTCTATACCAAGGATTGTGAAGGTCGAGTTGACCCGGCTCATGTTGCCGGCATCATCGGTGACTTCCAGAAGTATCCAGTAATTACCCGGCTCGAGGGGGTCTCTGGGGATATAGATCAATCTGTCTTGCTGCGGTTCATAACGGGCAATAACCTGCCTGCCATTGAGCCGAAGGACGATCTGTGTCTCTTCAGAGATACCCGATGCATTGTCATTAATCTCAAATGTGAATTCGGGTCTGTTGTTGCGCAGCCTGCTGCCCTGTCGAGGAGAGATCAGACTTAGATCGGGACCTGATGTGTCCGCAAGGACGGCAAAAGGGCCCAATCCACCGATGCGTGCTCTCAGCACGCCATCCTCCAGCTCGCCTCCAAGGCTGATCCACCTGCCGTTATCTTCAATGCCATTGTGAGTATAAAGACCCACCTGCCGCTGGTGCAGAAAATCAGGAATGCCGTTCAGGTCGATTGTCAGTTCGGCACTTCGACGGAACAGTATATCCTGTGGTCCTACATCATAGACATCACTCAGAACAACCAACGCCTGATCCTCGTGGTCGTCCACCTGGAAGATCCCGCCATCCTGCACAAAACTGTTCTCATAGACCGACCCGGATGGAAAATCGATGAGGAGTGCCTCGTCTGAACTGACATACGATAAACCGGAATCAGCAGGCAGGGAGAATATCCGGTATACCGCCGAGGTTTCGGTTATCGATCCCGATGAGGGGTAGAAGCGGGCTGTAATCTCGATATCATTGCCCTCTACAGGTTGTAATGGATAGAACGCTCTGAACCGGTTGTTTCCTCTGATTTCACTTTCGATGGAGACCGGTAGTGACTCGCCCTGACGGATATTAAAAACGACAGTTCCGGCTACCGCAGAAGTCATCCGGGCATTCAGTATGAGAAACCCTTCATATCTCTCAACTGTCAGCTCAATTGTTACAGGGTCGGATACCGGAACCTCACCGATGGTGATTGGCTCAGACGTGCTGCTGCGCCCCCAGCTGTCCTGAGCCCGAACGCGGATCATCCATCCACCTTCAGCAGAAAGGCTGTCCAGAAGATCTGCTGATAGGGAGAAGCGTCCCTCCTTAATAATCAGGTCGTAATCGGGGAGAGCTGACCATCTGCCTGCCGGATCATCTGACGAAAGGAACTCGACGGTCAGAGCGACTCTGTCTCCGTCAGGATCATCTGCCTGTCCTTCAAGAGTGATCCCTGCCTCATTATAATCTCCAGATAAATCCAATTGAGGTGCACGGTTAATGAGGATCTCACCTTCAACCCGTGATTCATTGCCAGATGCATCACCTACCGTAATCACTATCTGGTGGATACCCGGCTCCAGATTATTCAGGTAACCGGCCCCGGTATCATACTCCCCATAAAAGGGCAGTTCGTTACCTGTCATTCTGTATAGAGTATGCGCTCGTACACCTTCGCGAACCATATAGCGATAATCACGATCGAGATTGATGAGATCAGACACATCGTAAGAGAACTGATCGTAACTGACTGAGAATACCTCCTGACCATCGACCTGCAGCAGAAGCCTGTATGGAGAGAAGCGATTCCATACACCGTCCATCTGGTCATATGCCGCAACAGCAATACCGAAGCTGCCTTCGATTTCCGGACGGTTCCGCAACATGTACCCACCCCCAGGCTGCAGGATGATCCCGAAGCGCCGAACCCTGACATCTCCCTCCAGCCTGCTCTCTGAGCCAGTAGGACGGAAAAGAAGGAACTGCGGTATGGGAGCTTTTGAATCATCTATTCTGAAGCCATGCAGCAAAGGATTGACAGGTGCATTATTCTTGTCTCGAAGTTCAAAATGCAGGTGAGGTGCTCCAGTTCCGGTATCGCCTGAATAGGCGATAATATCGCCGACCCTGACCGGATATTCATCCTCCTGCAGCCATATATCCACAGAGTACTGTCCCTCAGCGTTCTGGCGTTCCCAGACGAGATTTTCCAGTTGCTCAGTAAACCGCTCGAGGTGTGCGTATACCGCTATCCTGCCGTCGGAAAGGATGACGTTCAGAGCTTTCCCATACCCCCATGGAGAGGTTCTTACCCTCTGTACGTATCCATCGTCCACAGCAAGCATGGGTACTCCGATCCTGCCCCACGTTTTCACATCCATACCGGCGTGTATATGCCCGGAGCGCCACTCACCGAACGAGGAAGTCATTCCCGGGACAACGTCGGCCGGCCATATTAATATCGGATCATCGGCGATTGTGCGCAGAGAGGCAGAACAGATTATCAGTAATCCAAGATTTCCGCTGATTAACAGGCGACGCAGCATAACCTAACCATTTTCAGTGTTTGAACGGTCCTCGTAACCAGTCACCGGATTCACAGGGAGGCGGGTTCGCCGGATAAATTATGAACCGCGGTATGATATTGCCACGTCCAACCATGCTCAAGCCCTTTATGCTCAAAGCATTACCATATAGTGATTGAGGCAGAAAAGCCTTGCTCCGCATCCCCCACCCCGGCATTTTGCCGCGTTCAGGGAGGATAGCAAAGCATGCTGACTAAACTTCGAGCACAAACAAAATTCTGGATGTGGATCGTTGGAGGAGCCTTCATCCTGACAATAGTCTTCGCCTGGGGTATGGACTATTCAGGAGCAGGCAGCAACCCGATTCTCGGTAAAGTCAACGGCCGCAAGATAATGATTCAGGAGTACCAGGCGGCGCTCCAGTCCAACTACAAGATCCAGCGAGACCAGATGGGAGGACTGGAACTCGACGATGCATATATCGAGATCATCCAGGAACAGACATGGCAGCAGATAGTGAACCAGATACTTATCAGCCAGGAAATTGAGCGTCTGGGACTGACGGCCACCAATGAAGAGATCCTGTTCGTATTGCGGAATGATCCACCGGCCGACCTGCGCCAGATCGAGGAATTTCAGACAGACGGCATTTTCGACATACAGAAGTACCAGGCTGCGATGCAGAACGAGGCCTTCAGAGATTTCTGGCTAACCATCGAAACATATATGCGTGGCTTCCTTCCCCAGCAGAAACTTGAACACCTTATCAGTGCATCGGCCATCGTGACCGATGCTGAGGCTCTGGAGTCATACAGATACCGTAATGAGAAGGTCAAGGTACAGTTCGTGAGTCTGAGCCCCGATACGCACCCTGACACCACCATTACGGCCACTGAGGATGAAATCAGGGCCTACTACAACAGTCACAGGGAAGAGTTCGAGGAACCTGCCAAGGTGGATCTGAATTATATCCTCCTCTATAAATATCCAAGTGACCGGGATATGGCAGAGATCCAGAATACCCTCCAGAGTCTCAGAGAGCAGCTTGAGTCGGGTGGTAACTTCCGGACGCTGGCCAGACAGTATTCTGATGATCCGGGTGCTCAGGATGGCGATCTGGGTTGGGTAAGTCGGGGCTCCATGGTTCAGAGTTTCGACGAGACTGCATTCGCTCTGGAAATCGGAGAGATTTCAGAACCGGTCAAAACCCAGTTCGGCTGGCACATCATCAGTGTCGATTCGATCAGAGGTGCCAACACCGAAGATGAGCAGCGCAAGACGAATCACATTCTGATCAAGGAGGAAGCCTCCCCGGCAACCCTCGACAGCATGTACAATCTTCTCAGCGATCTGCTCCTGATGGTCGATGAACAGGACTTTACTACCGCAGCGCAGCAACTGGGACTGGAGGTACAGCAGACAGGTCCGATTGTGGAAGGTGGATTCATTCCCGGCATAGGGTTCGAAACCAGAGCCTCGCAATTCGCCTTCGGCAGCAGACTTGGCGAAGTTTCCAATGTCATGGAACACTCTTCGGCTTATTACCTGCTTCAAGTCCGCGACAGGATTGAAGCCGGAGTGGCACCGCTCGAAGAGGTACGCGATCAGATCAGTCAGGATCTGATTTTTGACAAGAATCTGGCAGCCCTGAAAGCAACAAGCAGTGAACTGGCTGACAGGATGCAGCAGAATCCCGGCCGCTTCACGGCTATTGCAGAAGCTGAGAGTCTCAACATCACTGAGACCGGTAGCTTTACACGTAATGACTATGTTACCGGTGTGGGGCGGGACCCGGTCTTTATTGCCGAAGCATTTGCAACACCGATCGGGATGGTAGGTGAACTTGTTTCGGGCGAAAATGGCTGGTATATCCTGAAAGTCACTGAGCATATCAGTGTTGCTGAGGAAGGATTAAAGACTCTAATAGAGGCTGAAAAAGAGACTCTGCTCAATACTCGGAAACAGAGCGCGTTCAACGAATGGCTGCAGGGTTTGCGCGACAGGGCAAAAATCGTCGATAACCGAAACACATTTCTCTATTGAGGCGGACCTGCCTGCAGATCAAATCCGTAGAGGTTTTCAATAAATGTTTCAAGAGCTTCAGCCAGGGCCTGGCTGAAGACAGTCCTGTTTGAAGAGGTATTTCTCACGCCTGAGTAATTGCACTCAATCTGCATTCCACTGATAAGCCCGCCATCCCTCGAACCATGGACCTGCGTATTGTATCCACCGGTGAAATACGGGTCATCGCCCGGATTCGGCTGGTTGCTGCTGGGCACAGCCGGGTACCCCAGAGTTTCCAACAAGGTCCCGAGGCTGCCTGGTCCCCGTATCAACTCCGATAAGGTCAAACCCGATTCTACCACCAGAGTTCGAAGACTACTCTTGTTTATGTAGGTTTGAGCATTTAGAGCAGCATCGGTAAGCGCAAGATCCGTACGTGATAACAGATAACCAAGTTCCAGTCTCTGTATCTCATGACCATGACCATGGAGATCTATATAGAAACCACTGCCATAATCATCGATTACCTTTTGTTCGGCAGTTTCGATGAAATCGTTATAGTCGTGCCAGGCCTGTTCCGCCTTAGCATTACCCTGAGCAGCCTCAACGATTTCACGGTTTGCATCCAGTTTAATGCGATGCAGGCGGTTGATGATGATATGCGGGTACCTGCCGGTTCTGTTATGTATGGCCGACTGGATTGAGCGGGCAAGTTCCTGGGTGTTCAGATCTCGTCCGGTCGTGCCATAGGTTCGGTCGGGGATATCGGCAGGTTTCAGAAGACCACCATGAGGGGCACTCAAAATGATGGGCAGATCCCCGGCTAGATACTCAATATAATTGTTCTCTCCGAAATATGAATCACCCGGGACATATACCGATCCCTCTCTCTCTGGAGAAAGGAGATCGCATCCTACAGGGAGCAGTATCGTGGCAAGAAGTCCCAGGATCAGAAATCTGGTTGATAATCCGTGGATGGAATTCCTGTCTGTTGATTTCGAAATAAATGATCTGGTCTTAATCATCAGCGCAGACAACTCTCATGTGTGGACGTGCTTTTGCTAACCGGGTCGTTGAATTAATATGACGAATACCGGATAATTATCTCCAACTAAAAGTTTTTCTTATTTCACGGCTGTCCCGGTAAACACCTGAGATCTGTATCA
>CAZWVF010000008.1:0-22674 GCA_964637695.1 uncultured Gemmatimonadota bacterium
CGTATCGACTACCGACCTCAATACAGTGACCGGTTTCAGATCCTTCATGCACCTGAAATGACCTTCAGGACAATGGCGGCCGCCGTGAAGCCTGCACGGGCGACACCCCAGTTTGATGCCGATCGACCTGCTCCCTTTTCCCAATGGCCCGAATCCGAACGCAGGCACCGTGGGACCGAAGAGTGCAATCGCAGGACATCCGACCGCTCCGGACAGGTGAACCTGCGCAGAATCACAGGCTACCAGCACATGGGCTTTTTTCAGCAGGGCCGCTGTTCCCTGCCACGATAAATCTCCCGCCGCTACGACGCCCGTATCTGCGGCTGCAGCCAGCTGATGACACAGATCCCGTTCATCGGGACCGCCGGTCCAGACGATCGACAATCCTGCTTCGGCAAGCCATCCGGCCAGAGTAACCCAGTGAAGGGCCGGCCATCGTTTGGTCGGCCAGACCGATCCGGGGGCCAGGGCAGCAAAGGGCAGGGTCGCCGCAATCGATTCAGCTTCTCCAAGACCCTCATATGTGAGGTGGAAAAAGGGTGCCTGAAGATCTGGAGGAGGTGGATGAGTCTCATCATCCAACATGTACTCCACTTTCCCATTGAGCGAAGCGAGGAGATCGAAATTGCGCTCCACCTCATGTATCCCGCGCCTGTAGGTAACTGCGTCGGTATGGATGAACTGCTGGATCCCGATGTTGAAACCCACCCGTGGATTGAGTCGGGCTGTGCGTGCCAGCACAGCCGAACGGATCGATCGATGAGGGATAAGGGCCGTATCCCACGGGCCTTCGATAAGCTGGCCGGCCACATGACGCATTCCGGCAGAGCCTCTCTCAGAGCCCCTCTTGTCATATGTGATGATCGTGAGATCCCGGTCCATCATAGACGCCAGATCCCGGCAGTCGGGGCGCACCACGATGGCCTGGGGCAGTTCGGGCCACCTCTCCCTGATGGAACGGACGAGTCCGCCCGTCAGGATGACATCTCCGGGAAATGCCGTCTGGATGATGGCGATTCCGGCTAGTGTCATGTCACGTGACAAATGTCGGCACCGAGAGTGACGCCGCGTTCGGCCTGCAAGGCGCGGCGACGATGGAATAGCCGTGTGCTATTCAGAGGAGGCGCAACGCAGCCGGTCGGGATGCGGCGCCGCTCGAATGCAATGGTTGTTGCGTGACAGGGCACTGGATTCAATGTACCAGTCCCTTCGGCCTGCTCTTCCACCGCCGGTGAAGCCAGAGGTATTGATCCGGATCGAGTCTTATCTGTTCCTCCATCCATTGAACGTAAACTTCCATCAGACGCTTTATCCTGGTCTCCTCATCCGCATCTGCAGGCAGGTCAGTCAGCACCAGCCTTTCATAGCTCTGGCGGTAAGTGAGACCCTCCCTGTGGATCCAGCAGCCCACCAGAGCTGATCCGCTTCTGACAGCAAATACTGCAGGTCCCTGATAGGTGGATGCAGGTTCGCCGAAGAAATCGATGAACAACTCCGATCTGGTGCCGGCATCCTGGTCAGCAAGCAATGCAACAGTGCCGCCTTCCTTGAGGGCCTTCAGAACACTGCGGACCGCCTGGCCCCGTCCGGCAATAATATAATCGAGTTTCTCCCTGGCTTTCGTCAGCTGTCTGTTTACCAGTGGATTGCTCTGATCCTTGACGATGATGGTTGTGGGATAGCCGGTAGCCGCTATCCTGGCGGCCATCAACTCCCAGGTGCCGTAATGACCGCTAAGGAAAATGACTCCGTTTCCCTCTTTCACGAGGGTATGGTGAAGTGCTTCACTTTCCTCATCCAGCCTGACCAGTCTGATCACTTTCTCTCTGTTGAGGCGGGAGACCCTCAACATCTCCATACCTACGACAGCAAGGTTTACGTAGGAGGCCCGGGCTATCCTCCTCCTTTCGGCATCACTTTTCTCCGGGAAAGCCCGCTCCAGGTTCTCCAGTGTGACTCTCCTGCGAATCCGCAGGACGTCGCAGGCGAAAATACCCAGCGGCCAGGCTACTCCGATTGCGACGGATCGCGGCAGAAGTGTAACGATAAAACCGAGCGAGCGGAGCAGTAAGTACTCGATCCAGTCCTGGAGGATCGGTTTCCGATCAGGCTGCGAATAGCTGGATTCCATCGATCATTCAGCCTGCCAGCGGGGGTGAAGCCACAGGTATTGCCTGGGATCTTTTTTTATCTGTCCCTCCAGCCAGTGCACAAAAGACTCTGCGAGCCTGAGAATGCGTTCCTCGTCATCAGCATCCGGAGCCAGGTCAGCCAGCGCCACTTCATCGAGCCGCCGGCAGCTGGCCCTGTACCGGCCATTCTCTCTGTATACCCACGCAGCAACCAGAGGTGAATTGCATTTGACGGCGAAGGAGAAGGGTCCTCTGAAGGAGGCGACAGGTTTGCCGAAGAAATCGGTCACCACTCCACCGAAGCTGGTTGCATCCTGATCGGCGACAATCCCAACTGCACCCCCCTCTCTGAGGAACCTGAGTACACCCCTCACCGCCTCACTCCTTCTTACTACATCTATCCCCAACCTCTTCCTCGTTTTGGAAAGATATCTGTTGAAAAAGGGGTTGGGATGGTCCTGGACAATGGCAAGAAATGGATATCCTACAGCAGCAAGGCGGGCGCCCAGGTACTCCCAGTTGCTGTAATGGGCACCCACGAAAATGACACCTTTCCCCTCCTCCATCAAATCGTGGAAAAGTTTCTCGCTTTCACCATCCAGATCGATCCTCGACATCACACGTTCTCTGGAGGCAAAGCGGGCTCTCATCATCTCCATGGCGACGATGATCAGGTTGCAGTGGCCGGCCCGCCCTATGGAACGACGTTCGGCCGGAGTCTTCTCAGGAAAGACCTGCGCCAGATATGCAAGAACCATCCGGCGACCCCTCCGCATCACATCGAATGCGATCACGCCAAGGAAAACCGCAATCGCCTGTGCAAGCCAGTGAGGCAGGATCGACAGCAGAAAACCCAGAAACCTTAAAAGCAGGTACTTGATGCGCTGCCTGATGGTCGGATGCCCGGTCAGATCATTCATATCTATTGAGGTTATTCGAGAATCACTCCTCCGCCCAGAACGATTTCATCTCTGTAGACCACTGCAGACTGCCCCGGTGTTATCGCACGCTGAAGTTCATCGAACTCGACCTCAAAACCGGTCCGGTTCTTCGGGCTTACCAGAGCGGGCGCTGCCCGGCTGTTGTATCGAATCCGGACCTCTCCGCGAAAAGGCCCTGTCGGAGGGTCGATCGAAACCCAGTTGGCCTGTCCGGCAGAGAGTTCCCTGCTCCAGAGGTCATCCTCCTCCCCGACGGTTACCGTCGATGTTGCCGGATCAAGACTGGTTACAAATAGAGGATGTCCCGCCGCAATTCCCAGTCCATGCCTCTGTCCGATCGTGAACCTGGCTATACCATCATGACGGCCAACCACCTTTCCATCTCGATCCATGATATCCCCGGGAGTTAATGCCAGTGCCAGCTTCGGCGAGTCTGAGTCGGCCTGTCGCTGTTCGAGGTACTCCCTGTAACTGCCTGAAGTGATGAAGCAGATCTCCTGGCTGTCGGGCATATCGGCGGCTGCCAGCCCGTATCGCCGGGCAATAGCCCTGACCTCGTTTTTCTGCATTTCACCTATCGGCAGGAGGGTATGCTTCAACAGATTCCGGGGGACCCCCCACAGCGCGTAACTCTGGTCCTTGCCGCTGTCGACAGCGGATCTCAACGTAAACTCCCCGTTCTTCTCCACGGTGATCCGTGCATGGTGTCCCGTCGCAATGTATTCGATGTCCCGACGGCGGGCCTGCTCTACCAGGAATCCCCATTTCATGAACGTATTGCACCGGATGCACGGATTTGGAGTACGCCCCAGTGAATACTCCTGCTCGAAATCCATCAGCACATATCTTTCGAATTCTGATCTGGCATCCACCGCGTAATGTTCACCTCCGGCTCTGTATGCCGCTTCTCTGGCTCTTCCGATGCTGTCCGTCGACCCGCAGCATCTCTGAGCAAACACAGAAGCCGTGTCATCCCATTCCCCTTCTCTGTGTAGAATCATCGTGAAGCCGACGACCTTATACCCCTGGTCGGCCAGCAGCAGAGCCGTCAGGCTCGAATCCACTCCACCGCTCATCGCTACTGCGGCTTTCCCCCCGTTTCCTGCAGATCGAATCGAACTCACCGGATACTCACCCGCCAGGAAGTTGTGACAGTATCAATAATCAGAGGGGATCCGGGGCCAAACCGCTCGAGGATCCAATCACGAATCGTTTCCAGAACCTCAGGACTGATTGTCTCGGTAATCGCACCGTATTCGGCCGGACTTCCCGTGACTGCACTCTGGAAGAGGTGGTTGAGTCCCGGGAATTCACGGATAGTAACATCATCGTTGCCCGCCTCCTGCAGAGCTTTCTCGATTTCGGGAAGGCTCTGATACGGGGGGACCTGGAGGTCGAGCGATCCGTTGAGCACCAGAACGGGGGTTTTCATTCTTCTCAGTACTGTTCTCAGATCGAAATTTAGGAAATAACGGAACCAGGGAGAGAGCACCCTTCTGGACTCAATGGTTGTCTGGTTGATCAGGACATCTTCTGAAGGCCGCTGATCCTCCGGCAATCTTGCGTATTGTACCTCTATCAGCTCCTTAACGCTTTCCCAGACCAGTGCGCTGTCGGCTCCAGAGGCTGCCAGTGAAAGGGCTAGCTCCTGTGCCTTCCATTGAGCTTCGAGCTGCTGCCGACTGGCTCCGGCCGTGCGCGTGATCAGTTTCGTCTGTTCGAGCAGGACCTCCTTTCCCGGAACCCCGGGCCCCGCCATCATGATCACAAACGCAACATCGTTCGAGCTGGTGGCAGCCATTGGAGCAATCGCCCCCCCCTCGCTGTGACCTATCAATCCTATTTTCTGCGGATCGAGCCTTGAGTCCTCCTTCAGGAAATTGACACCTGCGTGCACATCTTTGACGAAATCAGCCGAGGTGGCACCGGTCGAACCTGCTGACGAGCCCCCGACACCCCTGTCGTCCACCCGCAGTACGGCGATTCCGGCCCTGGTGAGGAAATCGGCGATCAGCAGGAAGGGCTTGTGCCCGAACAGCTCGCTGTTGCGATTCTGAGCACCGCTGCCGGAAATGAGCAGTACGGCAGGGAAAGGCCCCCCCTCCTGCGGCAGTGTAAGCGTGCCGGCCAGTGTTATATCCCCATTCGTGTACGTTATTTCTTCTTCGATATAGGGAAAGGGCGGCTGTGGTTCCTGCGGTCTTTCGGAACCTTTAACCTTCTCCCGTCCAAAGCTGAAAGAGAATTTTAATCCGCTCTGGGTGAAATCCCCGGTGATCTTCCCCTCTCTCAGAACACCGGTGAACGTCGGATAGCCGGGTACACCTGCAATTGCGAATACTATCTCGTATCCGTTTATGGTTATGCCGCCCAGAGGAAGACCTCTGGCACTCTGGACAGGAATGTCTATCGAACCTGTCCACGCTCCATTTTCCCACGTCAGATCGATCATGCAGGCCAGCGGGGAACCGGGGATCTCGATTGCACCCTCCCAGTGCCCCGCAAAGTCTTCAGGCAGCTGGCACGAGACCGGGCGTGGCGTTAATATGAAGAGAAGAATTAAAAAGAACGGGATCGATATCTTCATAGGCGCTCCCTGATTGAAGAGACATTCATCCTGGACGGTGAATTGATCATCCTGACATGATGAAATCCCGGGCTCTTACCTGCAACATTATAAAGGGGGTAAGTCATATGATCGGTCGTCGACTCTCTACACCGTTTCTCCTGCTGCTTCTGATCTCGATTCCTGATCGGGCTGTTGCACAGACAGGAATCATTCTCGACGAACTGCGGGAGTCAATGCAGACTCAACTGGCAGAACAGAGGATTCCCGGCTTTTCGGTAGCTGTAGTCGTACACGATCAACTGGTCTGGTCCGAAGGATTCGGCTTCGCCGATCTTGAGTCCGGCATGAGAGCCACCGGATCAACCATCTACAGGATAGGAAGTGTGAGCAAACCGGTGGTGGGTACCGCCCTGATGCAGCTGGTCGAACAGGGCAAGGTGGACCTGGATGCCGAACTGCAGACCTACGTCCCTGAATTTCCACGAAAGAGGTGGCCGATTACCATAAGGCACCTCGTAACCCATACATCTGGAATCCGCCATTACCTGGGGGATGAATTCGCCAGCATGAAGCATTACGACGACCTGGTATCTTCACTGGAGATTTTCTCATCTGATTCCCTTCTCTTCGAACCGGGCACCAGATACAGTTACAGCACTTATGGATTCAACCTGGTGGCGAATGTGGTAGAGAACGCCGGTGGAATGCCGATAGCCGACTATATGGCCAGGTATGTTTACGAACCGGCCTGGATGAACAATACAGGTCTGGAAGATCAGAGAGAGATCCAGCCTGGAAGAGCGAAATGGTATGAGACAGACCGGAATGGGCAGTGGGTAAATACTGCATATGCCGATTTGAGCAATAAGTACGCCGGCGGAGGCATCACCTCAACGGTTGAGGATCTCTGTCGTCTTCACATTGCCTATGCAGCCGGCAGGATGATGAAACCTGAAACCGTGGAGCAGATGTACACCAACCAGACCCTGAAGGACGGCTCGCCCCACTCTTACGGTCTCAGCTGGCGTGTGGATCAGTATGAACTGCCAGACGGACGCCTGGTTCGGAGGGTTTCCCACGGCGGCGGCAGCATTGGAGCGAATACCAGTTTCATCCGCTTTCCCGATCAGGGATTCGCTGTGGCGGTCACCGCAAATCACAGAGCCCGGCTGGACCGGATCGTTAGTGAGGTCATACGGATTTTCCACGGGGCAGGAGCCTTTGGAGAAAGATGATGCGCTGCAGAATCAGATTTGATGGCAAGACGAGAGTAACCACCGTTAAATGGGTCGCCTACCTCTTCCTGTTTAGCCTCCTTGCATCAGGCTGCGGAGAACCGGATCGTGAGGCGACCGAAAGCGCTGAACTGGATGTGATCGGAGAAATCGAGGCGCTTCTTGACGCGCAGGGTGAGGACTGGAATCGGGGCGATCTGGAGGCATTTACCAGCATTTATTCAGATAACTGCCTGTATCTCTCAACCTCTGGAATGGTGGAAGGCAGGGAGGCTCTTCTGCAGAGATATCGCAATCGCTATCCGGATGAAGCAGCCAGAGGGAGACTGACACTCGACATAATAGAGATCAGGCCCGCGTTCGTTACGGTCAGATCTGTTCTGCCTGTTCTGCAGTCATCGGACATCGGCGGTGTTTCTGTGGCGGCCAGGTGGACCCTCTCATACCCGGACCGGGATGCCAGCACAGGATTCACCCTTCTGGTTTTCAGGCGCATCAGGGGAAAGTGGAGGATTGTACACGACGCCTCAATGTAGCTAAAAAATGAGTGAGACTCCGATAAATGGCATCAGGAAATCTGTACGCGAAGTGTGTATGTTGTATATTATCGATCCATCATCTTCACGCAGAACGGAACCCTTCTTCAGATAATCCGCCTCGGTACCCATCAGATATCGCAGTCTGAGATCGATAAGGATACCTATCGGTCCCTCGCCCGACTTGAGCCTGGCCTGTGTCCTGTCAACCACCTGAAAGGCGATTCCAAATCCGACTCCATATCCGAAGGCAAGATCTCCGAGATTGATCGATTCGGCAATCGGATTTTCATCACTCCAGAAGACGTTCCTTATCTCGGTTTCCGTGAACAGGTATTTGAACCCTACAAGGCCGTCGAAGTAGGGGCGTACCGATCCCATTCCGGGCTGCAGTCGCAGGAAAAGATTGCCCTGCACAATATTGTTGCTGGTGATGATCCGCACTTCGACATCCTGGATCGAATAACTGAACATCTCTCTTCGCTGTTCATGTCCGTAGATGAGAAATCCAAGGTCGCCTCCGATGAAGACCGGACTGTTTGGTATCCTGATTCCGACCATCCCCGATATGCCAATGCCCAGGTTTGGAACGTGATCTCTGAATTCGCCCTGAGGAAAGCCGAGCAGCAGGCCGATCGATGCCTCGGGTTTCACCTGTGCATTTGCCGATGTGCACAATGCAGACATCAGCAGGACGATAGCAACCGATCGCAAACGAAAAAAAGGGAACTTAACTGGATGATTGACTGGCATGACGGTCCTCCCATGCCCCTCTCTTTAGACACGGATCCGAAGATGTATACCTGTAAATACGTCGAAAGCACCGACCTGTTTCACATCTATCGTTTAATCCAGATTCCATCCTGCAGCTATCAGATGACCATCACCCCATATTCCACCAGGTCTGTACTGGTACGATAATCGCCATTCTGAGAACTGCCAGGCGAAACCGACCGTCAATCCGAGATTGCTCATGATATGGTCGGAGAGCTGACTGCCGCCGTCACCTCCAGTGAGTCCTAACCGAAGAGCTGCCTGAGGGACCGGACTCCATTCGGCTCCAACGCCCCAGCCTGTAGTTTTATCTCCGAACCTGTAGAGGGTTTCAGCGGATATCTCCACATTCCGGTCACTCAGCAGATAGGCTCCTCCCACCCGGATTCTGGCCGGCAGCTTTGTGCCATCATCCTTCAGAAAGGGTCTGATCACGGTTCCGATATTGGAGACGCCGCCTCTTATCTCCAGATTGTCGAATCGCCGTCTGACCGCCACAGATGCAGACAGACCAAATGCAGCCGTTTCGTCGAGTTGAGCATGCGAGAGTGTTGCACCTGCTCCTATAGTAAGGGAATCTTCCTCCAGAAGAATTGTGGCCAGTGCCAGATTCCAGTCGGACGGTGTAAATTCTCCCCCGAATATCCCCAGCCGATCATCGAATCCCGTTCGTGTCTGTTCACCATAGGAGAGAGAAGCAAAGACAATGGCGCAGGCATGGCCGAGGGCATTGAATCGTACTCCGGCGGATCCCCAGTTCAGATCGAGCACGTGTGAACCACCGGCTACTTCAACTCCCACGCGATCGCCCCTTGCAACCGTTGGGTCTACACCGGCAGCCAGCAGGTCCCCTGCCATAAGCTGGTTGCCCAATCCTCCGCCCCGTACAACAGGCAACAGATCTGAAAGAGGGAAGGAGTTCTGCCCCCATACTTCCTGCCAGGGAATGGCAGCGGTCACCATGCAGAGAAATGCCAGTCGGGAGATCTTACCCATCACAATTCGTACTGCTTTATCTTGTAGCGGATCGCCCTGGTACTCAGGCCCAGGATTTCGGCTGCCCTGGTTCTGCTGCCGTCGACCAGTTCCAGAGTGCGTTTCAGGATCTTCCGTTCCGCCCTTTCCAGCTGATCTTTCAATGTCAGTTCAGTAAGCTCCCGTGTCGCCGAAGAGTTCCCGTCCCAGGTCAGATCTCCCATGATGCTCAACTGTTCCTCAGAGATCAGATCCTCCTCTGCCATTACCACGGCGCTCTCCAGAGTATTCTTCAGTTCACGAACATTGCCCGGCCAGTCGTATTCCATCAGGCTTTCGATCGCCCCCTGTGTGATCTTCGAAGGTGAATTCGGATGTTCCTCCGCGAATTTCTTCAGAAAGTGGTGCACGAGCGGCATTATATCCTCCCGGCGTTCTCGCAATGGGGGTATGTGTATAGCCACAACATTCAGACGGTAATAGAGGTCTTCACGGAATTCCCCCCTGTCTACCATCGCCTTCAGGTCCTGATTTGTTGCGGCAACCACGCGCACATCCACTTCGATCGTTCTCGTGCCCCCAACTCGCTGGAAGGAGTGTTCCTGCAGTACCCGCAGAAGTTTTCCCTGAAGGTCGGGACTGAGCAGACTGATCTCGTCCAGGAATACCGTGCCTTTGTCGGCGACCTCGAATTTGCCTTTCTTGGTCTTATATGCGCCTGTAAAGGCCCCCTTCTCATGACCGAAAAGTTCTGATTCAATAAGGGTTGAAGGGATGGAAGCGCAGTTGACCTCCACCATCATCTCTTTTACACGAGGACTGTTGTAGTGAACGGCCCTGGCGCACAGCTCCTTACCCGTTCCCGATTCCCCCTCGATAAGAATTGTCGTATTCGTTGGTGCCACCTTCCTGATCTTCCTGAAGATGTTTTTCATCACACCTGAAACGGCCACGATGTTCTCGAAGGCGTATTTCTCTGAAATGAGGCCTCTCAGCTCCAGATTCTCCAGCCTCAGCGCGCGTTGCCGCAGGGCCTTATCCAGAACAACCAGTAGCTCGTCGATATCCACCGGTTTGGTCAGGTAATCGTAAACACCTCCTTTCATTGCTTTTACAGCCGTATCCACGGTCCCGAAAGCTGTCATAACGATTATCTGCGTTTCGGGAAAACTCTCTCTCACCTTTGTGCTGAGTTCCAGTCCCGAAAGACCGGGCATCTTCAGGTCGGTGAGAAGCACCTCGACGTCGCCATGTTCAACCATCATGGCATACGCCTCCTGACCGTCCGGAGCACTCAGAACCTCGTGCCCCTCTCTCGAGACGATCGTTATCAATCCCTGTAGGGTGTTCAGATCGTCTTCTGCAATAAGAACCTTGGCCATTATCAGTATTCCTGTACTGGTGAAGAGATATCCACGGGAGGTTCAGACAGCAGTGTGATACGTACGGTAGTACCTCTATCACTGCTGCTGTCGATATTAATCTGTCCTCCATGTTCAAAGACTATCCGGTGAGCAATCGAAAGACCCAGACCGGACCCTGAATCGTGTGAAGTGAAGTAGAAGTCGAAAACGTGCGGCAGGTCCTCTTCAGGAATTCCCTCACCGTCATCTGAGACCTCTATCGTCACGTCGCCTGAGAGTTCTTCCTCCCTGCGCGTTTTTATCGAAAGATGTCCTCCTTTCGGCATGGCCTGAAGTGCGTTCAGGATCACGTTCAGGACAGCCTGCGTTATCCGGTTCTGATCTACTGAGATTGGTGGAATCTCCCGATCATATTCTACTGTCAGTTTCACATTCTGAGCCGCGGCGGTACCCTTCTGCAGGCTCACTATATCCGCCAGCAGATCGTTGATGTCGGTCTTCTGGGGGTTCAAAGCCGGGGGGCGCGAGATGGTCTGGAATTCCCTTACCAGGTTTTCCAGACGATGGATCTCTCCGGATATGACGTCCAGGTATTCCAGCTCCCTGGAATCGACGCGCTCCCGGAGCAGATGCAGATTTATCTGCATTGCGTTGAGAGGATTACGGATCTCGTGCGCAACTACCGAGGCAAAACTGGCGATGGTATCCAGGTGTTCCACCCGTCTCAGGCGCTGCTGGATCTGTGCCAGCCGTTCAGCCATCAGGTTGAATTCAGTAGCCAGGGTCCCCAGTTCGTCGTGCCCTGCCACCGGGATCTTGTACTGAAGGTCGCCCTCACTCAGGCGGTTTGTACCCTCGACCAGGGCTCCGATAGGTCGAACCAGGCGACGGGTGTAGACCATCGTCGAGATCAGCGCCAGAGCTATTCCGACAAGAGTCAGAACGGCGATCTGAAGCTGCATCTGCATGGTGTAGGTCCTTACCTCAGCCACCGGCCTGTGAATGACCAGACCCCATTTGAGGCCTGCAGTCTGAACAGGTGCATAGGCGGCCATCATCGATTCGGCTGCCGGATTGTCGGGATCGGCCAGCTCTGCATCCACCATGCCATCGATACCCATCAGGGCATTCCGCACAGACTCCAGTCTGGAGTAATTGGATCGCCGCATCACGATCGATTTGTCTTTGTGGGCGATGACAAGTGCGTCCTCATTTACCAGGAAAGCACTTCCTCTCTCCCCGACCGTTATCTCATCAACAGCAGTCCAGATTCCGCGCGCATCCACCTCGGCGACCAGCACCCCTGTGATCTCACCGAAATTCTCCAGGGGGACCGCCATAATGACCGCCGGTGTCTGATCCTGACTCTCGATCGGTACCGACCGGGTCGCCAGGATAGAGCCGGAGAGGACGGCATCGATTGCCGATATTCCTTCCGGCGGCAGTTCATCGCTGCCCAGTACTGTGGTGGCGATCACTGCGCCTGTGGTATCGACCGCATACAGGTACTGGAATTCTTCCAGGACCTCTTCGCCCATCGCTTCATTCAGAAATCTGTCTATCGAGAATTCATCCAGCTGGTAGCGTTCCACCTCGAACGCAGCCAGTTTCAGCTGACGAACAATCCCGTTCATGTATTCGAGGATATGCGCTTCCGCCCTTGCCGCTATCTCCAGGTTGTCCTGGTTCACGGTCTTGAGGATGGCACCCCTGGCGATCCCGATCAGAACTATGCCGAGTACTATAATGGGGACTGTGACCAGTACCACATGGTGGAAGAAAAGACGCTGAAAGAGCCCCCCTACCAGTGGAAGCCTCTGTGTCGGCTGATTCTGGATCCTTGCGGCGGTCATCATCGCCATTTCCATTCGGCGATAGGATTGAGCCGCCTTAAAGGCAGGGCAATATTATCCGGATTCAATACACTGTTGTTGAAGACGTAGTACTCATTCGCCTGGTAGAAGAGGGGAATCAGCGGATATTCGTCACCCAGCAGGCGTAAAGCCGATTCGAGAAACGACTCCAGATTGGGAGCTTCCCTGCGGAGGAAGCCATCAACGGCTGAATTGAAAGTGACGCTTCGAAAGCGTGTGAAATTCAGTCCATTTTCGATATTGGAGCTGTGGAAGAGGCGACTTATCGATTCGGCGGTCGGGGAGAGGGTTATTTCACTCAGGGCGAACATATAGTCCCCTTCACGCATTCTCGCCCTGACAATCTCTGGAGACAGCGGTTCGGCGTCCACCCTGAATCCCAGACGCTGCAGGTCGTTCTTTATCCTCAGAGCCATCTCCTCATAGAGGGTTACATGATTGGGATATATCAGAGTCAACCTTATCGGATCCCCGGTCTGGGTCCTGGCTTCACCGCCCCTCATCAACCCGGCTTCATTCAAAAGGCGCCTGGCAGCTGTTGGTATATAAGCCGCTGCACTGCTTCTCAGGTTCCTGCCCAGATTGCTTCTGGGATGTACAGGAAAGTCGGTTATCACACTGGCGAACGGAGGTTCATCCGCCATCGCTTTCCGGTTTATCGCTCTGACCAGGGCAGACCGGACTTTCGGATTATCGAACGGAGCGAGCGTATTATTGAATGCCAGGAAGAAAAAGTGGTTGGGACGGGGATACATCCGAGTGAGGGCACTCCTCTCCTGGGCACTGCCTTTCAGCAGTTCTTCCAGCGAGGTAGCTGCATGGAAGGTAGGCAGGCGAGCCACGTGTACCCTGCCTGTTATGTAGGCCTGGATAAGTTCGCGATCATTCGGGTAAAGGTGTACGGCGACATTCTTGATTTCCGGGCTTTCGGGCAGATACCCTTCGAATGCCTGCAGATGGATCACCCCTCGCCTGCCACCGGCCGTCTGCTCGCTGCTCAGCGTGTATGTATATCCCCCCAGTCCGACAAGCTGTTCATTGATGCCTGCAGAGTTCAACTCGTCAAGATTGTGTGCGAGCGGTGCAACGGATGCCACACGACGCGGCTGCACATCCATCCACGGTGGCATTTCGAGAACCAGTTGATTCCGTTCGGTGTCTATCCCGACCGACTCGATCCATTCGAATGCAGGATCTACGACCGGATTGTCCTCCGCGACAAGCCGCCTGTAGAGATCGAAGGTAGAGATAAAATCATCCAGAGTGAGAATGGTACCGTCGTGGAACCTGACCATTTCCTTCAGGCTGAAGGTGGTGATCCCGGGAGTTACTCCAGGACTCATCTCTGATGCCAGCGCCAGTTCAGGGGGTTCGGAACCGTTAATCCTGTTCGACGGAAGCACCAGACCCGGACCGTACACCTGGGACATGATCCACCTTTCGGGTCCATCGGTAAGCATGGCCGGCGGCAGGGGAAGGAAGTTGCCGCTGTAAACGATCCCGATGTGCAGGGTATCGATCAGGGTCTTCCCGGAATTGAACAGATCGGCATCAGAGCGGGAGCCTGAGGAGAGATCATTCTGCAGGGCGGGACCAACACCCCAAGCCGCAAGCAGCCAGATTCCGGCAAGAACAGGAATCCCCTGCATCAGGATCTTCGAATGGCTGTTCCGGTCACTGCTCTGCATGTTTAATTGCTGTCCCCGTTGACGTTTATCAGGTCGCTGGATATGCCACCCATTCGGACCCAGAACTCATTTCCATACTGTTCGGTCTGCAACCTCTCCGCTCTCTTCCTTTCGACTGATGAGAGGGCATCCACTTCCAGTTCTATCCCGAGAGCCTGTGAGAAGCCCTCGGAAAAGGGGGAGAGCAGTTGTTCACGATTCAGCGGATGACCAGCCAGAGTCGAGCAGTCTACTGTAGCTCTGTCCAGCTTTGATATCTCCCTCTCTACATCCACATCCAGCAGGTAAAGAGGCAGATTCAGATGCTCGCGACCCAGGAGAATGGAACCGTGCTGCATCATCCATCCCCTGCGCCTCAACTGTGCCGATCCTACTACTTTACGACCATCTGCCACCAGTTCGTAACGGCCGGCTGCCGAGAAACAGGGACGACGCGTCTGCAGGGAAGCAGAGGATCCTTCATCGGTTACCGATCGTCCTGCCATGCTTTTGCTCTTCTCCAGTTGAAGTTTTATCCCGACCCTTGCCAGGCCCTCCTGCAACCCGGCGGCCAGCCACCGGTATCCTGCCTGGATTCCTCCTGGAGGTGATGGTGCTACCACACTGTATGTCAATTCTTCGGCATGCAGGATGGCCCGCCCGCCCGTAGGTCGGCGAACCATACCATATCCGTCCCTGCTCAGTTTCGCCCAATCAACGGAATCAGAAGCATCCTGGTTTACGCCGAGTGAGAGAGCATGCGGTTTCCACCAGTAGAGCCGGAGGAGGGGAGCAGAACCATTGACTACAGAACATTCGAGCAGGGCCGTATCCACCGCCATATTCCAGTCGGGCGCACCCGGGCCGTCTATGAGCAAACGCCACACCCTCATCACTTTTCCTCCTCCACACCGTTATCAAACTCATCGGTATTGATACCGAGTCGTTCGAGTGAGGCTCTTGCTGCATCCTGCTGCGCCTGCTTTTTTGAATTGCCCTCACCTTCACCCAGGACCTGCTTATCGATCAGCACCTCCACGGTAAATGTTTTCTGATGATCGGGTCCCTCCTCGTTCTTGGTGCGGTAGACGAGGCGGCCTATCTTATGCTTCTGCACGTGTTCGAGAAGGATGCTCTTGTAATTACGGTAGCCGGGAATACGGGCCACTGCAGGCAGTTCCCTGATTATCCTCCTTACCACGATCCTTCGAACGGCATCGTAACCACCATCCAGGTAAATGGCACCGAGCACTGCTTCAAAAGCATCGGCCAGAATGCTGGGACGCTTCCTTCCTCCGGTTGTCTCTTCGTTCCTGGAGAGCAGAAGAGCTTCACCGATGCCAACCTCAGTGGCTGTCTGTTGCAGTGTGGGACGGGAAACCAGAAGGGATTTCAGCTCTGTCAGATCACCTTCCGCCTTTTCGGGGTATTTCTTGAAGAGTTCATGAGCCACAATGAGATCGAGAACGGCATCACCGAGGAACTCGAGCCTTTCATTGGACTCGAGACGGTCTTCACCGTACACCCCAATGAACGACCTGTGAGATAGAGCCTCATCCAGGAGATCTGGATCATTGAATCGATAGCCAAGCTCCTGTTGCAGTGATTCCACAGGTGCATGTGCGAGTGCCGGCTTCTGTTTCAAACGCCGCCAGAAGCGGCGCGGATCAAGTTTCGTCGTGGAATTGCCTCACAGCGAGAGTGACATTATGTCCCCCGAAACCGAAGCTGTTGCTCAACCCCACCTCCAGCGCCCGATCTATAGAGGCGTTAGGGGTGTAGTTCAGTGTGCATTCCGGATCAGGATTTTCGTAGTTGATCGTTGGAGGAATTTTCCCCTCCAGTATGGCCATCGTCAGGATATTGAATTCAATCGCACCGCTTGCTCCCAGCAGATGACCTGTCATCGACTTCGTACTGCTGATGTTGAGTGTGTCTGCATGGTCTCCGAATATTCGGCGTATGGCTTTGCTTTCAACCTCATCATTAAGGGGTGTTGAGGTACCGTGGGCATTGATGTAGTCGACCTCGCTGCCGTTGATACCGGCCATCCGCAGAGCCATGTTCATGCTCTCCGCCATTCCTTCACCGCTCGGTTCGGGAGCAGTAATGTGATACGCATCTGCCGTCATCCCGCCACCCGGGAATTCGGCATATATTCTGGCGCCGCGCCCGCGGGCATGCTCCAGCGTCTCCAGAACGGCAATCGCCGACCCCTCTCCTATTACAAAACCGTCCCTTTCCGAGTCGAAGGGCCGACTCGCTCTGTGTGGTTCATCATTGCGCGTACTCATAGCCCTGATCTGGCAGAATCCTGCCATCGAAAGGGTAGTGATGGGTGCCTCGCATCCCCCGGCAACCATCACATCGGCATATCCAAACTGAAGCAGATTGTAGGCATCGAGCAGAGCATGAGCAGCCGATGCACAGGCTGAAACGGTTGCATAATTCGGGCCCTTCAACCCATACCGGATGCTGATATCCCCTGCAGCCATATCAATTATCATCATCGGGACGAAAAAGGGAGTTACCCGGCTTACACCACGCTCCCGCAGAACCCCTGCCTGGTCCTCCATTATATGGATCCCACCGATACCGGAGGCGATGATGACACCTATCTTGAACGGATCCTCTTCCGTCAGATCGAGCCGGGAGTCTTCCAGAGCCTCCCTGCAGGCGACATTGGCATACTGAAGGAACGGATCCGATCGCCGGACTTCCCTGGGGTCCATCGCCAGGAGCGGATCGAATCCCTTTAACTCACCGGCGATTTTCGTTGGATAATCACTCGAATCGAAATGAGTGATCGGTCCAATGCCATTCTCACCCGCAAGAGCAGCCTGCCAGACTTCGGGCATAGTCAGACCTGTCGGCGCAACTGCACCCAGGCCGGTGATGACAACCCTGCGGCGAACCCGATTATCCATTTGTTGTCCGACCGGTTGTGACTACTCGCTCAGGTGCTCTGTCAGGTGGGTTATGGCATCACCGACTGTTGTCATTTTCTCTGCGTCCTCATCGGCGATTTCGATGTCGAACTCTTCCTCAAACGCCATGACCAGTTCTACGGTGTCAAGAGAGTCTGCGCCCAGGTCTTCCACAAAGGATGTCTCGAGTGTAACCTGACCGGCATCTACACCAAGCTGCTCGATGATGATGTTCTTGACGCGTTCTTCGATACTTGCCATTCCATATTCCTCACAAATGTTGGGTTACTGTCAGGCCCTCCTGCACCATTCGGTTGCATAGAGAACGTTTCTACCTGCTCTGGAATATCCTGTCCAGTAATTCCCGAAGAAATCACCTGCGGCATATTCCGGCCAAACTTAATGTTCACTGCATGTATTCCGGTAGATAAAAATGGGTTTCCAGACCGGAAACCACACTCACACCACCGGAACTCTACTATCCTCCTTCAGGGCCACCAGTGCCCTGAATCATAAATCCGTTGTAATTCGTCCTCCTCTGCATCCGCACCAGCGGCGTTGCGAAGCCCTCTGTTATGCAACGGACTTCTGACTCAGGACACTAGCCCAAGCTCTGGATCGTTTCAGCTGTCGCGTCCAGATCTTCGAATTCCGATGCACCCGTTGATTGAGCTCCCTTGACACACCTTTTCAACAATCCCTGGAGAACATTTCCCGGGCCGCATTCAACATAGATAGAGGTTCCCATCCTGTCGAGTTCCTCCATCGACTCCACCCATCTGATCGGATAGACAACCTGCAGGCCCAGAAGTTCTCTGACCTCCTCCGGCCTGACTGCCGGACGGGCAGTTACATTCGTCACCACAGGCATCTCTGCCTGCCTTATTTCCACCTGGCGGAGAGTCTGACGCAGAGGCTCGACAGCACTTTCCATCAGCGGGGAATGAAAAGCGCCGTGGACCTTCAATTTCACGACCTTTTTTGCACCAGCTTTCCTGCATTTCTCTGAAGCTTTGTCAACGGCTCTGCTTTCACCCGATATAACTGTCTGTTCGGGAGCGTTGTAGTTTGCAGGCTGAACAATGCCCGAACGTGATGACTCCTCACATGCTTTGCGCACTTTGGTCGAATCCAGCCCGATGACCGCCGCCATCGATCCGGGCCTCGATTCGCCTGCGGCCTGCATCGACTCGGCACGTACTTTCACCGCCTTCAGAGCGTCCGCAAAACTGAAGGCTCCTGCGATGACAAGTGCGGAGTATTCTCCCAGACTGTGACCCGCTGCGAAATCTGGTTTTATCCCCCTTTCAGCCAGCAACCTGGCAATTACTACACTGTGCACCAGAATAGCGGGCTGGGTGTTGCGGGTCTGCAGCAATTCCTCCTCCGGGCCGTGAAAGGAAATCTTCGCAATATCATTCCCCAGGACATCTCCGGCTTCATCGTACAGGTCGCGCACAAGTTGATCACCGCTCTCGTAGAGCCGGCGTCCCATTCCGACGAACTGCGCCCCCTGGCCGGGGAAGAGGAATGCTATCTTCCTGGTCACAGCGTAACCACCAGCGATCCCCAGGTAAAACCCCCGCCGAATGCAACCATCATCACTGTGTCACCTTCGGCGATCCTCTTCTCCTCAATCGCTTCATCGAGAGCAATCGGGATCGAAGCTGCTGAAGTATTGCCGTATTCCTGAACGTTGATGTAGACCCTCTCCTCAGGGATCTTCACGCGTGAAGCTGTTGCCTTGATGATCCTGATATTGGCCTGATGGGGAATCAGGAGGTCAATATCATCACTGGTAAGACCTGCCAGCTCCAGCGCCCTGACAGCCGAGGACTCCATCGCCCTGACCGCCGATTTGAAGACCTCCGCGCCCTCCATGTGGATATAGTGGAGTCTTGCCTTAACAGTCTCGGTGGATGCAGGCAGTCTGCTTCCACCTGCCGGCTGATTCAGCAGATGACTCAGGTTGCCGTCGGCACCGAGATAGGCCGACAGAACACCACTCTGGCCATTACCGGGTCCGAAGATGGCAGCCCCAGCTCCATCGCCGAAGAGTATGCACGTGGTGCGGTCCTCATAGTTGGTGATACGCGTCAATGTTTCGGCACCAACAACTCCAACCGTATCAAACCACCCGGAAGCGATGAGACTGTTTGCAAGAGCAGATGCATAGATAAATCCTGAACAGGCCGCGGAGATATCGAAAGCAGGGATCCCTCCCAGATCGAGGCTCCTCTGAACCATGCAGGCTGCACTGGGAAATACCATGTCTGGTGTCGCCGTTCCAATGATGATTGCATCCAGCTCCTTCAGATCCAAACCTGCTTTCTCACCTGCGTTCTGAAGGGCAATCGATGCGAGATCACTTGTAGCCTCTTCTGCTGCTGCGACGTGCCGCCTCTTCATCCCCGTTCGGGCTGTTATCCATTCATCAGAGGTGTCTACCAGCCTCTCCAGATCCTCATTCGTCAGGACTTTCTCAGGCACGTAGCGTCCGGTCCCTAGAATACGACTGGCTCCTCTGGCTTTATTTCTGAATGTTGGCGGCATGAATCTCGTCCAATCGGGCTTTGATATGTTCGTTGATGCCTTCTTCGATCATGTGACTGGCCGCTTCCACGGCATTTCTTATCGCCTTGACTGTGGATCTGCCGTGGCATATCACCAGCGTCCCGTCGATACCCAGCATCGGAGCTCCTCCATACTCCTCGTAACTGATTTCCTTTTTCACCTCCATGAGTACAGGACTCATGAGGAGAGCACCCAGCTTCGCCGGCGGGCTCTTAGACAAACCGCGCTTTATGCTCGCTGTCAAGAGGCTGGTGATCCCCTCTGAAAATTTCAGTATTGTGTTGCCTGTGAATCCGTCACAGACAACGACGTTGATATCGGCCGTCAGGATGTCTCCACCCTGAACGTTCCCGATGAAATTCAGGTTGGAATTGAGAAGCTCCTGATGAGCGGTAACAACTGTTTCCGTCCCCTTCCCGCTCTCCTCACCTATCGAAAGAAGTCCAACAGTAGGATTTGCAATTCCCAGAACGTGCTGAACGTAGATACTTCCCATCAACCCGAATTCGGTCAGATTCGAAGGCCGGCATTCTACATTGGCGCCCACATCAAGCACCAGAACAGGACTGACGGTCGATGGGAAGAAACTGGCTATAGCAGGTCGTGAAACGCCCGGTAGCCGGCCCAGGGCGTAAAGGGCAGACACCATGGCAGCTCCGGTATTGCCGGCCGAAACGACTCCGTCTACTTCTCCCCTGCCGTGCAGTTCCATCGCTACGGTAATCGAGCTGTCCTTTTTGCTCCTCAGGGCAACCAACGGTGATTCGTTCATGGCAACGACTTCACCGGCATGGACGATCTCGATCGGCAGACCTTTGATAAGTTTTGAAAAACGCTCTTCGAGCAGAGGACGATCCCCGATCAGGACAACTTCGTAACGTCCCCCGGCTGATGCAGCCGCTTCCACTGCACCTGCCACATTACGATCGGGAGCGTGGTCGCCCCCCATTGCATCGACAGCGATCCTCATATGGCGACCCGCTGGAGGGTCTAGTGTCATGTCACGTGACAGGGCACTAGACCTCGCGTGGGAAGATTACCTGGCGACCACGATAGTAACCGCAGTTCGGACAGGCCCGGTGAGAGAGTTTCGGCTGACTGCAGTGGTCACACACTCCCAGAGCAGGCGCCTTCAACGAATCGTGGCTCCGTCTCTTTCCGCGCCGTGATGTTGAATGTCTTCTCTTTGGAACAGCCATCGGCCTATTCTCCTCGGTTTTCCTCTAACAGCGTTTTCAGGGCACCCCACCGGGGATCGGATCCCTTACCCGGACAACTGCAATGCGACTCATTCAGATTGATCCCGCACTGTTGACAGAAACCCCGGCAATCATCCCTGCAAAGCGGCTTCATGGGAACGGCCAGTATCAGAGACTCTCTGACAGAAGGTGCAAACGATATCCAGTCATTTCCGAACTCGACCGGCGTATCCTCTTCATCCTCAAGACGGTAATCTTTTCGTCCCATCCTGATGACTGTATCGAATTCAGTTGTCACTTCGAGTTCAAATTGTTCGAGGCATCGGGCACAGACGAAAGCCGGGACCGTTGAAACCTCACCTCTGGCAGTAATCAGCGATCCAATTCTGTCGATCGTAAGATCGACATCCACATCTGAGCTTATAGTCAGCTGCTCTTCGGGCAATTCCAGTTTCAAACCGGGTTCCGAAAGATTCAGCCGGCACCTGCCCTCCGACAATCCTCGCAGATCGACTGTAAAGATCTGATCGAACGGTGCCATTATCCCCCTCCGAACACAAAACTTTTTAATATAGCGCTCAGCCTCCCGGAATCAAATACGTCCTACATTCCCTCCCCGGGGAAGAAGAAGAGGGTCTCTCTGATCCCGTTCTCCACAGAATCGGATCCGTGAACAGTGTTTGTACCGATATCGGTGCCGAAGAGAGCCCGGATGGTGCCCTCGTCAGCTTCCCGGGGATCGGTGGCTCCGATGACATCTCTCAGATGATCTACGGCATTATCGCGTTCCAGAGCCAGAGCCACTATCGGACCGCCGGTCATGTACTCGATAAGGCTTTCAAAGAAAGGACGCTCTTTATGAATTTCGTAAAAGGCCTCTGCTCCGGATCGGCTGAGCCTGAGAAGTCTCATTCCACGGATGGTAAATCCCTCCCGCTCAATCCGGGCCACGATCTCACCTATGTGAGCTTCAGCAACACCATCCGGCTTTATCAGTAAACACGTCTTCTCCATGTATGCCCCTAAAGAACCTCTGCAACGGTTTGACCGATTACTGCCGGACTGCCACAAACAGTGACCCCGGCCTGCTGAAGAGCTTCCATTTTTTCAGCAGCAGTGCCGCTGCTGCCGCTTATTATCGCCCCGGCGTGTCCCATCCTGCGCCCCGGAGGAGCAGTTTGACCGGCTATGAACGCCACGACGGGCTTGTTGAATCTCTCTGAAATGAATCGGGCTGCTTCCTGCTCGGCCGTGCCGCCGATTTCACCGATCAGAACCACCGCATCCGTACCGTCGTCATCAGCAAAGAGTTCGAGCAGATCTGTAAATGTCGAACCGATTATTGGATCACCGCCGATACCGATGGCGGTGGACTGACCCAATCCGATATCCACGAGCTGACCTACCGCTTCATACGTGAGCGTGCCGCTGCGACTGATTATGCCGACCGTACCAGGTCTGTGCACAAAACCCGGCATGATCCCGACTTTCGCTTCACCGGGAGTTATCACTCCCGGACAGTTGGGTCCGACCAGACGACTGCCTGCAGCCTTGACCTTCTGTTTGGCCATTACCATGTCGAGGGCCGGTATTCCCTCCGTGATGCATACGATGAGGGAGATTCCGGCATCGGCCGATTCCATGACGGCATCAGCAGCAAACGCCGGCGGGACGAAAATCACGCTCGTGTTCGCACCTGTCTCATCAATTCCCTCCAGAACAGTATTGAAAACCGGAATACCCAGGTGCTCCCGTCCTCCCTTGCCGGGAGTCACTCCCGCCACTACATTGGTACCGTATTCCAGCATCTGCCCGGTGTGAAACGTGCCTTCTCCACCCGTGATCCCCTGAACCAGGAGCCGCGTATTCCCGTCAACCAGTACGCTCATGATGCGCTCTTTCAGTTC